>CAYZFU010000032.1:0-21308 GCA_964477725.1 uncultured Halopseudomonas sp. | reverse complement strand
TTTTCCATAAAAAAGCGACTTAACGGCTGCGGTGCAGCCGCAGCTGCAAGCCATAAGCTACAAGCAACTAGCAAGTTTGAGCGGCTTCACTGCCGTGCGTGGGCCTTGGCTGCGTCTTCGCTTGAAGCTCGCAGCTTGCAGTTCCTCGCTTGTAGCTGGGCTTCGCTGCTCAGATCTCCGCCAGCAGCTTTTCCCAAGCCTTGGCTTCTTTTTTTGACGTGCCGCCCAGCAGCTCCAGCGCCTGGCGCAGCCGGAAGCGCGACAGATCCGGGCCAATATGAGCCATGGCATCGAGCACCGAGACCGAACTGCCCTGCCCGGTTATGGCGGCGAACAGTAGCGGCATCAGATCGCGCAGCTTGAGCTCCTGGCTCTCAGCGACACGCTGGATGGTCGCGGTGATGTTGTCCTTGTCCCACTGGCGCAGCGCTTCGAGCTTCCACAACAGCAGCTGCATCACCTTGCGCACGTCATCATTCGAGAGTTTCTTGTGTTCGAATAACGCCGGGGCCGGGTTGACCTTGCCGGTCAGGAAGAAGCCAGCCAGCGGCACCAGATCGCTGAAGGTTTCCACGCGCGCCTGAACGAGGGGCACCAACGGGCGAAGATACTGTGCGTTCAGCGCCCATCCCTGCACTGCGTCCACGAAATCCTGCTCCGACAGCTCGCGAATCCACATGCCGTTCAACCAGGCAAGCTTCGCCACATCAAAAATGGGCCCGCCCAGCGATACACGCCGGATGTCGAAATGCTCGACCATCTCGTCCAGAGTGAACTTCTCGCGTTCGTCAGGCATGGACCAGCCCATACGACCAAGGTAGTTCAGGAGCGCCTGCGGCAGATAACCCATGCGCTCGTAGAAGGTGATACTGGTCGGATTCTTGCGCTTGGACAGCTTGCTCTTGTCCGGATTGCGCAACAGCGGCATGTGGCACAGCGCGGGCATATCCCAACCGAAGTATTGGTACAGGAGCATGTGCTTGGGCGCCGAGTTGATCCACTCCTCGCCACGCAGTACATGGGTGATGCCCATGAGATGATCATCCACGACGTTGGCCAGGTGATAGGTTGGCAAGCCATCCGCCTTCATCAGGACCTGCATGTCGACCTGCTCCCAGGGGATCTCGATATCCCCGCGAAGCATGTCCTTGACCACGCATACACCTTCGCTAGGCACTTTCATGCGCACCACGTGCGGCTCGCCCGCCTTGGCGCGCTGCTCGACTTCGGCATCGGGCAGCGTCAGGCAGTGGCCGTCATAGCCCGGCGTCTGCTTGTTGGCCATTTGCTCCGCGCGCAGCGCATCGAGGCGCTCAGGCGTGCAGAAACAGCGGAAGGCATGGCCTGTGCGTATCAGTGTTTCGCTGTGTTCAATATAGATCGCGCTGCGCTCGCTCTGCCGGTATGGGCCGTGCGGGCCACCGACATCCGGACCTTCGTCCCACTCGAGTCCCAGCCAGCGCAGCGAGTCGAGAATCTGCTGTTCGGATTCGGCGCTGGAACGCACCTGATCGGTGTCTTCGATGCGCAGAATGAACTGTCCGCCGTGTTGACGGGCGAAGCACTGGTTGAACAGGGCGATGTAGGCGGTGCCTACGTGCGGGTCACCGGTGGGTGACGGGGCAATACGGGTACGAACGGTCATGGATGGTCTCATCGGTTATGCCCGGCAGGCGCCGGGCCCGGCTTGCTATGAAACCGATGATGTTACCAGCGCATCCCCATGCTGCTCCACCTCGGTTGTGAGGCGATTCTCCAGCCGCTCGATCATGAAGTCGATAAACGCCTTGACCTTCATCGCCTGGAAGCGGCGGGACGGATACAGCGCGTAGAGTTCGGCGGACGGCAGGGTTGCCTGCGGCAGCACGCGAAGCAGGGTGCCTTCCTCGACGCAGGGCTCAGCGATGAACGACGGCACGTTGATGATACCGGCCCCGGCGATCGCCGCCTCGCGAGCGAAGGTGATATTGTTGACGGTCAGCACCGGATTGATCTGCACGCTGGTCTGCGGCTCGAGGAAATGCCATTTGCGCCCGCTATCCATGGTATTGATGCATCGATGGCCGGTCAGATCTTCCGGCCGCTGTGGCATGCCGTGCTGGGCGATGTAACAGGGACTGGCGTACAGCTGGCGAGGACTGCTCATCATCGGCCGGGCGACCAGGCTGGAATCCTGCGGACGGCCGCGATGTATCACCACATCGATGCCCTCTTCCACGGGGTCGATGATGCGCGTGGTGAGCTCGACCTCAACCTGAATCGCGGGGTAGCAACGCATGAACTCGCCCACCACGCCGCCGAGGAACAGCTGGCCGAATTCGATCGGTGAGCTGACACGCAACAGACCGGTCGGCTCGCGCTGCAGCTGCATGATCGCCTGTTCGGCTTCGGCAAATTCCTGCATGATCTGGCGGCAGCGCTCGTAGTAAGCCTGGCCCACTTCGGTCAGGCGCAGCTTGCGCGTGGTGCGGTTGAGCAGCCGTACGCCCAGCCGGTCTTCCAGCTGTGCGATCCGGCGGCTGACAGTGGATTTCTGCATACCCAGCGTGAGCGCGGCACTGGTGAAACTGTGGCACTCCACCACACGGGTAAAAATCAGAGCGTCATCCAAACCCATGGCGTTACTGTTCCTGTGATGCAACAAAGTGTCCGGATTCTACCCCCTCTTTACCTGACGGGAACAGTGTTAGAGTGCTTTCAATAACAAAATCGAGAAGAGCTTAATGTCCTCCCGCGTTCGTACTCGCCTGTTCATCTTTCTGCTTCTGGTTGCCATCGTCGGTGCTGCTTTCTTCGCTCACTGGTGGTTGGTCGGACGTCACTTCGAAAGCACCAACAATGCCTATGTACAAGGCGAGATAACCCGAATCAGCAGCCAGCTCGGCGCTCAGGTAACTGACGTTCTGGTCACCGACAACCAGTTGGTAGCTGCCGGGGATCTGCTGGTCCGCCTGGATAGCCGCGATTACGACATTGCCCTGAAGCGCGCCCGCGCCAATCTCGCCACCCGCGAAGCCGAGCGAGTCGAAGCCCAGTCACGGCTCGCCCAGCAGGACAGCCTGATCGAAGCCGCTCTTGCCGACGTGGCCGCACGCCAGGCAGAGCAACGCCGGGTGGAGGCAGATATCAAGCGCATCACCCCGCTTCGTCAGTCCGGATACGCTTCGGAAGAACAGTTGAGCAACTTCCGCGCGCAGCTGGACGTGACCAAGGCACAGGTGCGCCGCGCCGAAGCCGACGTCGAGACGCAGCGCCTTATCAAGCAAACACTGCAAGCCGACGTCGACCGGTTCGGCGCCTTGATAGACGCCGCCGAGGCTGAAATCGCCCAGGCCGAGCTCGATCTGAGCCGAACCGAAATCACCGCGCCGACCGCTGGCCGCATCGGTCAGCGCAGCGTGCGCAGCGGGCTGAATGTGCAGCCTGGTGCACATCTGATGGCCCTGGTGCCGCAAACGGAAATCTGGGTACAGGCGAACTTCAAGGAAACGCAGATCCAGCGGATGCATGACGACCAGCCAGCGACCCTGCTTTTCGATGCCTTCCCTGACGAAGAAGTGCCGGGGCGCATCGACAGCCTGTTCCCTGCGTCCGGCGCGCAGTTCAGTCTGCTTCCGCCGGAGAATGCAACGGGCAACTTCACCAAGGTGGTTCAGCGCATTCCGGTAAAGGTGATGGTCGACCCCGAGCATCCATTGGCGGGCAAGCTTCGCCCGGGCATGTCGGTCACGGTGAAGGTCGACCTGCGTGGCTGAAGCCATCGCCACAGGCGTTAATCAGGAAGAAATACCGCCGCCCGGCCGACGCGACTGGATCGCCATCCTTAGCGCCATCCTCGGCGCGTTCATGGCGATTCTGGATATTCAGATCATCAATTCGTCGCTCAAGGACATACAGGGCGCGCTGTCGGCCACCATCGAGGAAGGCTCATGGATTTCGACCTCGTACCTGGTAGCCGAAATCATCATCATCCCGTTAGCGGCCTGGCTGACCGTGGTCATGTCGCCGCGGCGCTTTGCCGTGGTGATATCGAGCATCTTCGTCGTCGCCTCGCTGCTCTGCTCGATGGCCTGGAGCCTGGAAAGCATGATCATCTTCCGCGTGCTGCAAGGCCTGGCCGGCGGCGCGCTGATCCCCTTCGCTTTCATGCTTGTGCTGACCAAGCTGCCGCCAGCGTCGCGGCCCAAGGGTATGGCGCTGTTCGCCATCACCGCGACCTTCGCCCCATCCATAGGACCGACCATCGGCGGCTGGCTGACCGAGAACTTCGGCTGGGAATACATTTTCTACATCAATATCTTCCCGGGGCTGCTGATGATCGCCGGCCTGCTTTACGGGCTGGAAAAAAGCGCGCCGCAATGGCACCTGCTGAAGAAAGGCGACTACGCCGGCATCGTCACCATGGCGATCGGCCTCGGCACGCTGCAGGTATTTCTCGAGGAAGGACACCGGGAAGACTGGCTGGAATCGGACCTGATGGTCACCCTGGCGGTGACAGCATTCGTCAGCCTGACCGTATTCGTCATCCTGCAGCTTTCGCGTGACAACCATCTGGTCAACCTGCGGCTATTCAAGGAGCGCAACTTCCTCCTCGGCAGCCTGGCCAATGTCGGGCTGGGCGTCGGTCTGTATGGCACCGTGTTCGTGCTACCGGTCTATCTGGCGCAGATCCAGGATTACAACGCACTGCAGATCGGCCAGGTGATCATGTGGATGGGCATTCCGCAGCTGGCGATCATCCCGCTGGTACCCGTCGTAATGCGCTTTATCGACGCTCGTCTGATTTGCGCAACCGGTTTCGCCCTGTTCGCCTTCGCCAGTTTTTATAGCGGCACGCTGAATCTGGACTTCGCCGGGGACCAGTTCATCGGCATCCAGATCTTCCGGGCGCTCGGCCAGCCCATGGTGCTGGTGCCGATGTCGATTCTGGCGACAGCGATGATCCCGCCCTCGCAGGCTGGCTCGGCATCGAGTCTGTACAATATTTTGCGCAACCTCGGTGGCGCGATAGGTATCGCCGCTCTCGCGACCATTCTCGACAGCCGCGCCAAGTACTACTTCGACTACCTTCGAGTGCATGTCAGTCCAGACAACCCGGCCGTACAGGATCGCCTGGATGCGCTGACACAACAACTGGGCAGCGCCGATTCCGCGCTCATGGCCTTGAACCAGCAGGTACACCAGCAGGCGGCCATCCTCGCCTACAACGATGCTTTCCATCTCATCGGCGTGATGCTGGCTTTCTCCATGGTCTGCATTCTATTGGTTCGCCCGCTTCCGAAACCTGCGCAATGATGTAGTTTTTATCGAGCACCCGCTGGAAATGATGGCGCGGTCACGTTAGCATCACCCTACGCTGTAAAATATTTTCAACATAGGGTGCATGATGAGCTACACAGAGCATACCGGTTCGTACTACGCCGCTTCGGCTAATCCCTCCCCTGAGCGGCCGCCATTGCAGGGTAGCCATGAGACGGATGTGTGCGTCATCGGTGCCGGCTACACGGGTATCTCCACCGCACTGTTCCTGCTCGAACATGGCTTCCGGGTCACGGTGTTGGAAGCCGCCAAGGTCGGCTTCGGCGCATCCGGGCGCAACGGCGGGCAGATCGTCAACAGCTACAGCCGCGACATCGATGTCATCGAACGTACGCTCGGCAACGATCAGGCGCGGATGCTCGGCGACATGGCCTTCGAAGGGGGCCGGATTATTCGCGAGCGGGTCAAGCGCTATGACATCAAATGCGACTTGAAAGACGGCGGCGTCTTTGCCGCGTTCAACCAAAAACAGATGGATCACCTGCAGTCCCAGAAGCAGCTATGGGAACGCTACGGCCATACCGAACTGCAGATGCTCGACACCGCCGGCATCCGCAACGTGGTGAATACCGATCTGTACGTGGGCGGCATGCTCGACATGAGCGGCGGGCATATCCATCCGCTCAACCTGGTTCTCGGCGAAGCCGCAGCGGTCGAATCGCTCGGCGGGATCATTCACGAGCAATCCAAGGTCATCCGTGTGGATCAGGGCGACAAGGCGGTGGTGCACACCGAGCAGGGCCAGGTGACAGCCAGGTTCGTGGTGGTTGCCGGCAACGCCTACCTCGGGGATCTGATTCCGCAGCTCGCCGCCAAGTCCATGCCCTGCGGCACCCAGGTAGTCGCTACCGAACCGCTGAGCCCGGAAATGGCGCATGCGCTTCTTCCGCAGGACTACTGCGTCGAGGATTGCAGCTATTTGCTCGACTACTATCGCTTGTCTGGCGATCGCCGGCTGATCTTCGGTGGCGGCGTCGTGTATGGCGCGCGCAATCCGGCTGACGTGGTCTCGCTGGTACGTCCGAACCTGGTCAAGACCTTCCCGCAACTGAAGGACGTGAAGATCGACTACGCCTGGACCGGCAACTTCCTGCTGACCGTATCGCGTCTGCCGCAGGTCGGCCGTATCGGCAACAACATCTATTACTCGCAAGGGTGCAGCGGTCACGGTGTCACCTTCACGCATGTCGCCGGCAAGATTCTCGCGGAAGCACTGCGTGGCCAGGCCGAGCGATTCGATGCGTTCGCCGCTCTCCCTCACTACCCCTTCCCGGGCGGGCGACTGCTGCGCGTGCCTTTCACGGCAATGGGTGCCTGGTATTACCAGATGCGCGACAAACTGGGAATTTGAGAAGCGCTTGGCACATAGCGAGTGCGGGCCATACAGCGGAACCGAAGCGGCGTAGAATCAGTCCATTGCGATGCACAACCAATCGCAACAGGATCGCTCAAAATCAACAATCAGGAGTACGCATCATGACTCTCACGCGCACCGCAAGACGTTATCTGTCCGCATTCATGACTGCCCTGTTCATGCTCACCAGCATGGCCAGTTTGCAAGCCCAGGCGGCCATGATCGGCACCCATGAAGTCGTTGCTGAACAGCAACTGAGCGTTGATCGCCAGGCGCTGAAGGATATGCTCGCCGACCAGGCGGTGCAGGAAAAGATGACCGAGATGGGCGTGTCCGCCGCCGATGTGGAAAAGCGTATCGACGGCCTCACCGCGCAGGAACTTGCCGAGTTCAATGCGCAGCTGGAGGACGGGGCAGCCGGTGGCAGCATCGTCGGCGTGCTGGTGCTGTTTCTGCTGATCTTCGTGATCACCGACATTCTGTGTCTGACTGACATTTACAACATCGTCAATTGCGTACGCTGACCCTGGCGCGCGTTCTGGTCCTGCTCGGGCTGGCGGCTCTGCTGTCAGCCTGCGCAGGCAAGGCGCCAAACCTTCCTTCGCCCGACCAGCTCGCCCACCTGCCCCGTCAGGTACTGATCGACGTCCCGTTTCACGCTCAGGATGAATTCCAATGCGGCCCCGCCGCGCTGGCGATGATCTTCAGCCACCATCTGATCCCGACCGAGCCGGAAGACCTCACCGACCGCGTCTACATCCCGGCTCGTGAAGGCAGTCTGCAGATAGAAATGGTCGCCGCCGCGCGCGAACAAGACCTGCTCGCCTATCCACTGAAACGCAACATCGAAGCCCTGCTCACCGAACTGGCCGCCGGGAACCCAGTGCTGGTCATGCAGAACCTGCGCTTTGGCTGGTATCCGCAATGGCATTACGCGGTCGCGATCGGCTACGACCTGAACCGCGACGTGCTCATCCTGCACAGCGGCCTGGAGCAGGCACAAAGCCAATCGCTCACGGTATTTGCCCACACCTGGAATCGCGCCGATCGCTGGGCACGGGTCATGGTCCGGCCAACACAACTACCCGCCACAGCCGAGCCGCTGGCGTATCTCAAGGCCGCAGCGGATCTTGAGCAAACGGGGCGACTGGATGCCGCAGAGCAGGCTTATCGTACCGCGATCAAGCAGTGGCCTGAGGAGCCGACAGCGCGGTTTGGGCTGGGCAATGTGTTGTGGGCTAAGGGGAAGCGGGAGCAAGCGGTTGGGGAGTTTAGGGTTCTGCTTCGCACGCATCCCTCTTTTCCTCCAGGATGGAACAATGCCATAGAAGCGTTCGAGCAAATGGGTTGCGTCAGGGCCGCGGATGCCGCACGGCGCTGCTACGCAGACGGACAGGCTTCCTCGGCCTGTGATATTCCCAGCTGCGACTGACGCGGCTCGTGCCGGAAGAGCCTTTCGCGCCAAGCATCCGCAAAGCATTGCGACAGGCCTACTCCCGCACCGCTGCACTCAGCTTCTCTTGCAGGGCGGGTTCGGATGCCACCGGTTGCATCAAAACATCCACCCTGCGATCCGCCCGGCCCCCGCTCGATTGTGGTCGCAGGTAGCCATGCGCGGCAATGTCCAATCGTTCGGCCCCGATGCCATATTGATTGACCAAGGTATCGTGCAATGCCCTAGCCCGCTTACCGGAGAGCATCAGGTTGCGCAACAAGCTGCCTGCCTGGTCAGCGTGACCGATCAGCAGAAACCGCTCCTGTGCGGGAGCCGTGTTGATCCGGTTAGCCAGACTAGAGAGCTGCTTGCGCGTTTGAGCCGGCAGGGCCGCCGAGCCTTTCGCGAACTTGAAAGAGATAAGCGTATCGCGCGCGGCTTCCGACTCCCCTTGATCGGTAAGAATATGATCCAGCAGAATTCGCGCCTGCCCCCCCAGTTCCTTGGCATACACCGCAACGAACGATTCATGCCCGGCTTGCGCGGCCAAGTAATACTGGGCCTCGCTGTCGCCTCGCATCAGCGGCGACAGGTATAGGGCCCATGCTTGAGGTTTGCCGCACGCCTCTCGTGCGCACTCAAAGATGATGTCGAACCCGGACGACTCCAGCGACTCGCGAACCAAGGCGAAGCCGCCCCGTGAGCGCATCTGGACGGGCAGATCGTAGACCTCTCTGGTCAGGTCTCCTTCAAGTTGCCGACTGGTCGCTGGACGGTAACCCTTGGAGTACGTATCGTCTGCCTCTGCCTGATACACAACTGGCCCGAGTGGAAACTCGAAGCGTCCGCCGACATCGGTACTTTGGTGTACACGACCTTTCTCCAGCAGCGCCAGATCGACTGCTCCCGGCGCCAAGGCCGGCCATGCAAGACCACCAACAAGCAGAGCCAGGGTTTTCGTCATCAAACTCCATTTCATAGAACTTCTCCTTCATTCGGGCAGATTGTTGTCGTGCAGAACAATCTCGCTTTGCATCCTTACGATCGCCTGGCTGGTGACTGCCAGGTAGAACGTATTGGGATTAGATGCGCCGAGCACGTTGCAGGCGCGCTGCTCTACCGACGCGAGCAAACCGGAGACGATACCGTTGACGATGCGGTCCAGCACCGGCGTCTTCAGGCGATAGCACCAATAGGTGCTGATTTTCAGCAAGTTCGCATCCTGGATATTCAATTGAATCGACTCGCCCCCCGCTTCCAGCGTCCTGGTCGCAGGATTGCGATAGCGTAAATTGTCGTTCGGGATAATCCGCCGGTCCCGTATAAAGTTATCCTCGGGCAGACTCATGCGACGCGTCTCGCCAAACGCGGCCATAGCCGAACGCGGCGGGCTGATTACCCTGACCGGATCGCGTACAGCGAGCAGAAGCGTAGCCATGGCGTTCGCACGAGCGACGGCAGTCGCATGGCCAGTCAATGACCGGTCCGCTGCCATGTGGTGCGGCGCCATTCCTTCAGCCAGTTTCTGACGCATAGGGTTGACCAGGGCATGCTGCAGAGAACCTGTGCGGGCCGCGTGAAAACTCGCTGTGTTCAATGTGTAGCGCAGGCGAAAGACGAGTGCGGCCTCAACGATAGCGAACGTCAGAACGAAGAACAGCGGCAACATGTAGATCAGCTCGAGGGTCGTGGCGCCTCGCTGACGGCTTCGCGATCTTCGGCACAACTGCGTTGGCCGCACGTCACGGCCTCGTTTCAAGCTTTGCTGCCAGCGTATCGCGCAAGAGCAGCAATGCACCGTGTTCCGCGCTCTGCTCCCGCGCCGCGGCAAGTCCAGAGTCCACTACGTCAGAAGCCTGCTGCATACGGGTGAGTGCAAGATTGTGCCAGGCAAGCCCGTTCCCCGGCTCGTAGCGCAGGGCCTGTTCATAAGCGTGAACCGCAGCGTCGTAGCGTCCGGTACGGTAGAAGACATTGCCAAGCCGGAGCCAGGCGGGAGCAGCCGTCGGGTGCGATTGTGTAATCTCGTGCAAATAACGTTCGGCATCGCCCATGCGCCCCTCGTGATAGGCGAGTTGTGCCCTCCCCATCAAATCTTCCAGCTCGCTTTTCTGCGGAGGCTGCTCAATCGACGCACACGCTCCGAGTGTCAGACACAACGTGGCCGTAGCCAATCGCTTCAACATATTTCGAGCCTCCGTCCCTTGATGATTCCCAGCCGGCTGACAGAGCCGCTGGGCATTTCCAATGTGTGTGCAGCACGCCGGCACCAGGCCATCCGCCACGGCTGCAAACTGCTGAGCACTTTGGTTACTTCGCCGAGATCATTCAGGAATACGACGTCGATCGGCACGCGCATACCGAACATGTGAATCATCGTGCAATAGCGAAACAGCATTGCTGGATGCCCGCCGGAACGCGCACCAAGCAAACCGCTGGCACGTTCAGCAAACGACTCGGGAATCAACACCAGCGGCGCCAGAAGCGCTCCGCTCGTCGCACATAGCAACCGTCTAGAGTTCATACATGAACTTCATCGCTATCGGAAAACCTAGGATGATGAACGTGGTCGGAAAGATGAACGTCACCAGCGGAAAAATCAGCTTTACCGGTGCTTCGAGCGCCTGTTTCTCTGCTCGCTGGAACCGTTCGACGCGGCGCTGCTCGGCCTGGATACGCAGACTTTTTCCGATGCTGGCCCCGGTTTTTTCCGCCTGAAGCAAAGCCGACACCAAGGTAGTGATTTCGCGCAGCTGTAGCCGTTCGGCTAAAGATCGCAACGCATCGGAGCGATTCATCCCGGCCTTGATATCCCGCAGCACCCGGTGCAATTCAAGTTTGAGGGCACCGTCTGGCCCTTTTTCGACCGCCTGCAGCAGTGCGCCATTGAGGTTCAATCCTGCCTCGACAGCCATGGTGATGAAATCGAGGTAGACGCTCAGCGAACGAACAATCTCCTTCTCGCGCCGTAACCGGCGATCTCTAATTGAAAGAAAGGGAAAGAGAAATCCGAGCAAGCCGATTGCCAACGAAAGGGCGATCGAAGGTGTTGCCAGTGCGCCCAACAGAATATGCGAAACACTGAAGAAGAACGCGACGCTGAGCAGCTGCAACCCGAACAGTTGCTCGGGCGTCAACAGGTACGACAACCCCGACCGGTTGAGGCTGCCGCGCATTTTTTCCAACAGCTCGACCGGCAACCGTTCTGCAACGTGCACTGCGATGAAACCCACCGCCGGCCAGATCATTCTCAGCGGCAACGGCAGCGGGTCCATATAACGCCGGTCTGTTTCTGGGACCTCCTTCAGGAGCGTCATGAAAACGAGCGCGAACAGCATCGCCGAAAGCATGGCGATGCCGGTGATGACCCACGGAATGAGCTGCTCAGACATCGATGTTCACTATTTTGCGAATGAAGACGTAGCCAACACTGATGAGCAGCGCTGTGACCGCCAGCACCGCCCAGCCGATCGGCTCATTGAAGAGTCGCGACATATGTGCCGGCTCCATGTGGTAGAGGACCACCCCCAGAAGGATTGGCAGAGCGGTCATGACGACTCCCTGCAACTTCCCTTGCGCGGTCAACGCTCGGATCTTGCCTTCCATTTCGCGCTTGCGCCGTATGGTGCTGGCAACGCCTTCCAGTATTTCAGAGAGGTTGCCGCCGACTTCGCGAGAAATCTTCATGGCTGCAGTGACCATCTCGAGCTCGGGGGACGGAATCCTGCCAGCGAAATTGTCCAAGGCCGCCTCGAAGGCCACGCCTACACGTAATTCCCGAAGAAACAAGTCCCATTCCTGCGCAAGCGGTGGCGACTCTTCCTTCACCGTTACCTCCAGCGCCTGGGTGAGGCTGGAGCCGGCTTTCATCGAATTGGCAACCGATAGCAACGAGTCGGGTAGTTGGTCGAGTATCTTCTCCAGACGGCGCCGTTTGATCAGACGGTAAACGAAGCGTGGCGCAGCGAGCAGAATCATCGACACGGTCAGCGCCGGAACCAACGAATGAGTAAGCAGCAGCGCAAGCAGAAAACCTGTGCATAAGATCACTACGTTCAGAAAGAACAGCTTCTGCGGCTCGATGAACACATACAGTTCCGCGAGGCTGAGGCGCGCTTCCGAGGTGAACTGTAAGCGGTACGCCTCCGCCGCGCTGGTAGCCACGCGCACCACAGCGAACGCGAGTATGGCTACCGAGCAGGCGAACAGAACCGACGCGGTCAGCATTCGAAGGACTCGTCAGACGGTAACGGAGCGGGCGGGTCAGTGCGCATGGGCAATCCCTTCGCGGAACATTCCTATATCAACCGCAATCCCCTGGCTACGCAACCGCTCATACAATTCGGGGATCAGTCCAGTCGCCACCAGTTGACCTTGAACCTTGCCGTGCTCGTCATAGCCCGACTGCGCGAAACGGAAAATTTCCCCCATCTGTACCCGGCCGTTCTCGATTCCGGTGAGTTCAGCGATGCTGGTTACTTTCCGCGAGCCGCAACTGAACCGGGATTGCTGCACGATCAGATGGACCGCGGAGGAAATCTGCTCCCGTACCGCCTGCACCGGTAAATCCATGCCAGCCATCATGACCATGACCTCGAGACGCGATATGCAATCTCGCGGACTGTTGGCATGAACCGTCGTCAGCGAGCCGTCGTGCCCGGTGTTCATCGCCTGAAGCATGTCCAGCGCCTCGCCCCCACGGCACTCACCCACGACAATCCGATCCGGCCGCATGCGCAGGCAATTACGTATCAGGTCACGGATCGCCACGGCACCCCTTCCTTCCTGATTAGCGGGGCGCGCCTCGAGGGAAATCAGGTTTGGCTGGCCGAGCTGAAGCTCTGCGGCGTCTTCCACGGTCACGATACGCTCGTCTTCGGGAATGAACGCAGACAACATATTCAACAATGTGGTTTTGCCCGATCCGGTGCCGCCGGAAATGATGATGTTGTTGCGGTAGCGCACGGCCTGCTGGAGGAACTGCACCATTTCCCAGCTTATCGAGCCGTAGGAGACGAGTCGCTCAGGTGTCAGCGGCGTCTTAGAAAACTTTCGGATGGTTATGCATGGTCCGTTCAATGCCAGTGGAGGGATTATCGCGTTCACGCGCGAACCGTCCTTGAGCCGCGCGTCGACCATTGGCGAGCTTTCATCGATTCGACGACCCAACGGAGCGACTATGCGCTCGATGGCGAACATAACCGAGGTGTTATCGGTGAAGGTCACTGGCGACTTGTACAGCTTGCCCGCCCGTTCGAAGAAAATTTCTTCAGCGCAGTTCACCATGATTTCGGTAATGTCATCCTGATCCAGCAGATCTTCCAGCGGGCCCAGACCTACCGCCTCATTAAGAACCTGACGGCCGATCTCGCCACGATCCAAAGTCGAAGGGAAATCCTCGATCGCCGACAGGACGCTACGAACCAACTCCAAAGTCATAGCGCGCAAGTCCGCGTCGCTCATTTCAAAGGTATTGATTCTGCGCAGATCGAGCTGCTCCAGTAGCAGCTTGTGTATGCGCCTGCGCCAGAGACGGGCAAAATCAGGTTCTTGTTCGTCCTGGCGCACCGGAACTAGAGCCGTGCGGGCCATCTCCTGGGCCCCGTTCGTCTCCGGCAGCGACTTATTCACGCAGTCGCTGTGCTCTTCGGACCTCTGGGGAACTGCTGGCTTAACGGCCGTGACCTGGAGCCGGTAACCATGAATGAAAATGAAATCCTCAGGAGCCAGCGGACCATGGCGCTGAATCCTCTCGTTATTGACGAATGTCCCGTTCGCGCTGCCCATGTCTTCGATGAACAGTTCACCGTGTTGGACGAAAAGGCGAGCATGCGTCTTGGCGACCTTCCATCCCCGCAGGACGATAAGGCAGTCGGGGTCTTTGCCAATCACGCAGCTATCGGTTGAGCAGCTGATGTTGCTGACCCGAGTACCCTGCCTGGTGTTGACGACGACGTTGAACATCACTCGCTCCCTTTAATCCAGCAGCCCAACGGTGGGAGCGGCAGGTTCTCGCGCCGCTCGCAACTCGCCATACTCGGCCGCGAACTCCGCCGGCATCGCCTCGGGCGCAGTGACGATTTCTGGGGTGATAAGGATGACCAATTCCCTGCGTGTCTCGGTTTTTTCGCGCGCCCGGAACAAGCCACCTACCACCGGCAACCGGCCGATGCCCGGGACGGCGTATTGCGCGGTCGCGTCGTGACTCGAGAGCAAGCCGGATATGACGATCGTTTCGCCGTCGCGCACGTTGATCACCGAGTCGGCCTTGCGCGTCAGTAGTCCCGGCACGTTTCCGACGGACGAGCTCAGATCGATTGAGCTCACTTCCGCTTCGATTGACGCGACTATGTTGCCGTCGGCATCCGCGGTCGGTGCGATGCCGAGCTGGACGCCGTATTCGCGAAAGTTCACCACAGGGTTGCCGTTACCATCGACCGTCTGGTACGGGAATTCCCCGCCTGAAAGGAACCTGGCCTCCTCGCCACTGCGTGTAGTCAGCACCGGCTCGGCGAGTGTGCGGGCTCCGCCGGTGGTCTCCATCAGCTGAATGGTCGAAAACAGCGCGGAAGAGAAACCCACGAAGGGATGCAGGCTTCGGTTGCTCGGAGGCACTACGTCCAGTAACTCGCCCCAGTTCACTTGCCCGCCGGAGGGAACGACGCGATATACGTTGTTCGACGCCAATGTACCTACCGCTGCGATGGTGGGTCCTTCCGCAGCATCCGCCCAGCGAACCCCCACGCGGCGGCGATACTGTTCATCGAGTTCGATCAGTTGGGCTTTGATCCGAATCAGCTTGCGCATTTGTACTTCGGTGGGCCTGACCATCGAAATGACGCCCGGCAATGCCCCAACGACGGCCATGTAACTTTCCATCAACTCGGGGTCGAGCGAACCTTCGATGACCAGCAACCCATCAACCTGCCTGACCGTGAGGCCCGGATAGGACGAGAGAACTGACCGCACGGCACCAAGGCGTCGCTGCACGTTGCCTCCCTGCACGAAGATCCGATACTGCTCCATTCGCAGCCCTGGCTTCCAAATGTGCAGGTCCGTTTCACCGGCAGACTTAGGTATGAGCAGCAGCTCGCCAGTGTCTAGCACCGACACACTCAGAACGTCTTCATTGCCGACAGCGACCCTTTCTACTTCGCCAACCGAGACGGTCTTGACTTGTCCAACATGTAATTCGTAGTGCCGTAGCTGAGCGGAAACCCCTGCGGAGCAGATGATCATCAAAGCCGCAGCGAGCCATTGCAGGCGGTGCACAATCCGTTTGCACATGTTCAGTTCCCTGATTCCACTTCTACTGGCGTTCGGTTGAGCGCCACGCTTTTCAGCAGCCCACGTTCGCTGCGCGCTTGCAGCGACTGAGTGTTGACATAAGTCGGGGTTAACAATCCATGCTTGTTCGCCCCACGCACGTAAAACTCCACTCCCCTGGAGTCGGAAAGCACCTGGCGAAGCATCTGCTGTGACAGGATCTCATCGCCGTGAATACGTTTGTCGTCTGGGCCTCGAAGCATGAACACGAAGTCGCCCAGCTTGTTCGCCAATGTGATTCGCGCCGCGTCGTCCCGCGGCACACCGACCGTTACGGTCGCGTAGCGTTGATCTCCGGCAGGGTCGACTACATGGAAATCTTGTTCTTTTGAGCGCAGCGGCGCCCGACCGATCGAGAGCACCCGTACTCGTTCGCGCAACAACACCAAAGCCTTCTCATCCTTGGGCTCATTGGTGATGCTCGAGTCGCCGGTCAACAGAAATAGGTCGACATAGTCCCCGCTGGTTAACATGCCGGCATTGCTCGTGACTTCACTCACCTCCACGGTGACCGCCCGTTCGCCTGTTTCAAGCAATTCGGAGAAACGTGAAATCGCGTCGCCTGCGAGGAAATGGGTGAGCAGCGGCTCGCCCAGTGACATCGGGTGGCGGACGATCTGCCCGTCGTAAACATGGAATCTATCCGGCGGAATGGCCTCGGCCGATAGATGCTTGGCCGGAACCTGGGCGATAGCCATGTTGTGTGGCCCCACCTCGTCCCCAGGAACGATCGGTACCAGCGCAACGACCACATCGCGACTCTCGCCCGAGCTGCCCAGCAAACGCTCCCGCAGAGAAGCTTCCTGTGAATCCAGATAACTGTGGGACAGCCAGAAAGCCACCCCACCTGCAGCGAGAGCGATGCACAGCACACCCCACGATCCAATTCCTTTTCCAGAATTCATCTGTTCTCCTATAGCGGCATCGACGAGGAATACATGTACGCGGCGTGCTCGGTCTTGATGGCTTCCATTAACAGCTCGATCACATTTTTGCCGTCAAATACCGGCGCAATCACCGCCGTTACGAAAAAGACTAGGCCTATTGCGTATTCCACCATTGCGCTGCCACTACAGTCCCTTTGCATCACCACTCCTTACCTATGCGTCACCAATACCGCAACGACCGTTGTGCCCCGCCGAGAAGCTGAAAAAGTCATATTCAACTGTTCGCTTCGACGACTAAGCATCAACACATTCCTTTCGGTCGCCTTTGGACTGGTCGCATTGCTCCAGCCCTCCTGAGCGAACCGTCGGTCATAAAAGTCATAAGTTCGCTGCAAGTTTTCCGGAGTCTCGAGCATCAGCGTTCTGCTATGCTTCGGTCCGTCTACAGCTTTGATGTCATTCACTACTTTGCTATGAGCGGGCAACGGAAAACCTCTTCCCGGCTCTCCTCGCGAAATCTCGCTCGAATCGAAAGCGAAAGAAGTAGACAGGATTCCTCGCGAACCAAGCCTGTCGCTCCGATCAATCTGAACCACCTGGAAAAAGTCGCCTTCGCGGTGGGACATCAAAACAAATCGCTCTGTATCCGCCACCGTCATCGCATCGCGCCATTCGGATGCATAAAATTTCTGCAGGTCGGCTAGCGCACGGTCACTCCTAAACTCCAGAAGCTGCATTGGGATTCCGCTGAACTCAATTTCCTCCGCCACAATGGAAACATGCATGTGATCCGCCACGGGAAAATCGGGAAACTGCCTAGCTGCTGAGTCCACAGAAAACATAGAGACACCCAACCATAGTGCCGCGAGTAACAAGCTCCGCATTGGCGCTAACAAGCGCGGCTCGCAACCCTCCCCAAAACTAATCATTTGGCGGAATCCGTAGACCGTAACTTAGGGTTTGGATCGTGACCACCGGCCTGTGTGCTGTAAGTATATTTCGGCTCATACTTAAGGCACTGGTTGTAGACCGCAACCTCGGTGGCGGCGGGGCCGCTTCGCGCTACCGTCATATCGAACATTTTCTTCTTTAAGATGTAGTTTACGCTGGTTTCCGGTTCCTTGTTTTTACCAGCCAATCCCTGCCCTTTTTTGATCAACTCGTGCTTGACCTCGTCCGGAAAAACGCTGTCCTGCGGCAGCAGTTTATGGAAATGCCTTGCTTCGTATCTCCAAAATATGCACCCCCTATCCGGATGCCGGTCGTAGTACATTTTTATGAGCTCGTCGTCAGTTTTTGACAACAAATCGTCAGCCCCCGAGATTCGAGAAAAGACGATAACTAAAAGTGAAAAATATCTTCTCATCGGTAGCGTCCTAAGTATTGTTCCGGAACTCGATCAGGATCGATGTAGCCAAGTTCAAGTCGACTAACGACTTCTAATGGTCCAACCAGGAACGGCAGATCAGTTAACGCGCTGGCAATACCGTCTAAATGGTTTGTAGGAGTTAGCCCCTGGACCCGTCTGCGTACATGCCCAGCGCCCCCTGCGTTCCACGGATCCGTAACTAGAGTCACGCTTCGGTTTAATTGGATATCGACCTCCGCCATCTCTGGTACACGCGCCGGAGCTCGCAGCGCTAAAGCGACTCGTCCGGTATGGGCGCCTTGCTGAGCAATGTCGAATCGAGCAAACGAGGGTACATTTGAGATCCAGCGAAGCGCGCTCTCTGTCACGCCCGCCGCTCCAGGCGCGGCGTGACGCTCTGAGGCTGCATTCAGGAACAGTGGTACTCCTGATGCGTTTTCAACTTGTTGCAGGATCGGACCATTGCTGTTGGGTAGGCCATATGCATACTCCAATAGCGGATCGATGGCGTAACCTCCGAGCGAGTCAGCCGGGTTGCTTCTGACTCGCTGATTGCGTGTTCCCAGCACCCTCGTTTGGGTCTCGCTACGTATCTGGACATCATTCTTTCCGGTAGCGTCTCTGGGCCAACCTTGGGAACCCTCAGACCATACGATCCGTTCCCAGGCGACATAGCGTGCGCCTAGCTCAACTTTGTGCCTGGCGTCCAAGTACTTGCCCAAGGTGACCATGGCAATAAATAGCGGCACCAGCACCAGCACTGCCGTAACAAGAAACTCAACGAGGGCCTGGCCCCGCATGGCCGGCCTCATACCGACCTATTCCGTTGCATGACCGAATCAGAGCCGACATAGACGCAAATACCGATCGTCGATTGCGCAGCTTTCACAACGGTGCCCCTGCAGCTAATTGCGCGGCGAATAACCGGCTACTTTCCGAAGCCTCCATCAACCGGGGCTGCCAGTACGGGTTATACAAATTTCCATGTTCGAGGCGGCGGTCTGCCCGCGGCCACAACGACGTGGGTCTGGAAAAATACGATTCCGCTGTAGCGACTGAAACAATTCGATCCGCTGGCAGCGAGCCGCTCGAGTCTATATTCAGCTGCTCAGCCAAGCCGGTCCCGGACCCAGACCAGATCTGATCTTGACTCGTAGAGATGTTTGACGATTTCTTGGCGAGATAGATCGTTACTCCCGGGCTTCGACTGGACTGAGCGGGAGGGCGACCGCTCAAACGCGGGTCGCGCGCTGTCTCGAAGTCGTGGTAATCCCGTAAACCATTTATGTCGGCGAGATTGTTTGAGCGGTCAACGGTTGCACCAAGCGTTGCCGCCCACCGATTTTCCCATGCGTTGCCCCACTTATCACCGGGAGACGTGATATAACAGCGGCTACTTGAGCACTGTCTGCGATTGGAATAGTTGTGGTCCGATCCTGCGCTTAAAGCGTGCGCTGCACCCCATCCCACAGGCATGGTCTCGCGCCAGCGATAGCGAATACGAAATCGGCTTATTCGAGGCAGCGCGATCCAAAGATTTTCGGTATCAAGGGACGTCCAGTCCCAGGTTATTGCATCCCCGCTGTCATCCATATCGAATTCGGTCGCTCCCCGCTTTCGCATCTGAATCCGCGCAGCAAAGGACCGGTGGTTCATCCAGGTCGTCGCCCGGTCAGCGGTGAATCCATCTCGAGAGGCCATTACAAGTGCTGTCTTTTCGCGGAAGCGAGACCTATTCAGATTATCGACCTCCCTCCCCTGCCCCAAAGAATATTCGTTTTTTCTAATCGAGCTGCGCCAGTCGACTGAATAGGTCCCTAGACCAGTCAAAGTCTGTACCAAACCGAACTCTACATCCGAGTCGTTTGTCTTGATGATAGCGAGCGTGGCTTCCATGCTGGATAGATAAGAAGCGTCATGATAAATTTTCTGGGCCCTTGAAAGAACAGAAATATATTCGTCCAGCACTCCAGTTCCGGCTCTGGCCATCTGAACTACATCTGCAAGACGTTCCGCAAACATCCGCACTGCATTTGTCACTGCTTTAATAGCTTGCCCTATACCCGGCACAACCTGAGCAATCGTACCGGCGGTGTCGAGATTGATCGCCTCCTGCTCGAGATAGTGCGTCCAGGAATCAATCGCTACCAACTGCCCGATAGCAGCCTGGTTAGCAATCATCGCGCGATTGGTATAAGCAATGAAGTTGTAGTCCCTTGCGAGCAAAGATGCGGCACTGTAAGCAGCCGCATCGGAGGTGTTCTGCAATCTGACCCGCTCAGCCGAAACCTGACCTGAGTCAAACATGGAAAACACGGCCAATCCCATCACCGCAAATAACAGAATGGTGAAGATGGTGGCGTATCCATCCTGTTTCTTTGGCATGAGCATGGCCGGCACCCAGCGATTATTCGCTGCCGATCATGTCGGAAGCGGTGTCGTTGTAGTTTCCCAAAGAGGTTGCTGTTCCTGCAGCTGTCGCTGCCTGACCCGCTGTACCTTGAGCTTTGGAAATATCACCGCTGGCCGATTTTCCGGACATCTCATTCGCCATACCCGCAATTTGATGGCGAATGGTCTGACCAAAGAAGCTGTAAGCAGCGATAGCGGCGACTGCGATCAGCGCGGTAATGATGATGTATTCGGTCATGCCTTGACCAAGCGATTTCTTTTTCTGGGAAAACGTTTTCATATGGCTTCCTTTTCCGGCGCACAGTCAAATGCCGCGCGCAAGCGCACTGAATGAACAAGACTGTATTAGTGGCAAGGATGACAACGTCAGACCGGCCGATTGGCCAAAGGAAAAATACATGCCACAGCTGCGAATTCGAGCGAATTCTGTGACTAAAACGTAGCGTCCTTTCTATTCCTTCACCTTTTAAAGGTGACTGAATCAGACAACACTCCTCAACTCAGATGCAATTGAACGACAGCCACCCAAGCGATACAAGACTCAACACGCGCAAATGCTAAGTTCGTCACGAACCTCCGATTTCACCTGTTTGGGTGATGGAATGAAAGCCGACTTTCGGCAGTTTCAATGCCTACAGATACAGGTCTGGAATATGTGACTCACTTCGGATTTGCCGCAATCCGCCGTTGCGCTTGTTTCTCTTCCTCACCAAACTCCCCGCCGCACACCAATGTTCCGCTGTCGTTGGTTCTCCATCTTTGCGTTAAAGACCGGGATTCACCATGACACGGATGTTTCACCTCCGCCGGCGGCCGCTCGCCGGTGCCACTTTCATCGAATACCTCATCGTTGTCAGCGCGCTGATCGTGGCCGGCGTGATCGCCTTCTCGAGCTTCGGCTCAAACAGCCGCGCCCATGTCGGGCATATCTCCAAGGAACTGGCCGGTATGCCGGCTTCGATGCAGGGCGGTGGGACAGGCAATGGCGGTTCGGGTTGGCCAGGATCCGGCGGCGCTGTCGGTAGCAACGGAGGCGGTGCAGGATCTGCAGGTAACGGCACGCCTGGAGCGGGTCATGACTCCAATGGAACAGGCGGTGGTAGCGGCACCGTCGGCAGTGGTATCGGCGGTCCCGGCCATGCTGGCGGTGGCACGGCTTGGGACGATCTGGTCGGCGGCGGCGGTCTCGGTGGCGTCGGCGGTAAC
>CAYZFU010000031.1:0-21657 GCA_964477725.1 uncultured Halopseudomonas sp. | reverse complement strand
ACTCGAAGAAATTGCGGTAGTCCCCAGACGTAGATACGCCGTAACCATCAAGAGGCAGAATCAACTGGGCGACTCGGTCATCGTCACGAGGCTCCTCGATAGCGATGCGCCAGGGACTGCCGCCAGGTTTGAGACCGGCCGCCTTGAGTTCCCCAGTAATTTCCACCATATAGCTTGTGATGCCATGCGATCCGAGGTGTTCCACCACTTCGTCGACCATGTACCCTGCAGCCAGACCACTGATATCGATCAGCACATCAGCGTCTTTGCACAGTTTGTCGCCGTCAAGCCGCAAATGCTGCTGACCTACCCGCTCGAGCGCGCGCTTGAGCAAATCGTCGGCGGGAACCACGTACTTGCCAGCCGTCCCATGGAACCCCCACAGATCGAGAAGAGGCCCAACGGTGATATCAAAGGCCCCAGCGCTGCCTTGATTCAGCGTCTCGGCTGCCTTGACCAGTTCAACAAGCGATTCGGGGATGTTTTGACAAGTGCCGACAGCAGCAGCATTGAAGCGCGCCAGGTCAGAGTCGTCACGCCACCCCGACACCTCCTGATCGAATTGCTCGAACATGGTTTCCAGCGACGCTTGCAGCGTGTCCGGTTCAGGCGAGTCTTCAACACCTACCCATTTGATGGAATAAGTGCTTCCCATGGTGGAGCCGGTGATTTCAAGTACCGGCTCGGCAGAATTGAAACAGCCCGTTAGAGCTGCTGCCAGGGCAACAGCAATAACGGGCTGAGTGACGCGTCGCAACATTACTAGCCGCCAAAGTCGTCGAGAAGGATATTCTCCGGCTCCACGCCAAGATCTTGCAGCATCTTGATCACCGACGCGTTCATCATCGGCGGACCGCACATATAGAACTCGCAATCTTCCGGTGCCGGGTGATTCTTCAGGTAATTCTCGTAGAGAACGTTGTGAATGAAACCCGTAGGACCAGTCCAGTTGTCTTCCGGCAGCGGGTCAGACAGTGCAAGATGCCACTCGAAGTTTTCGTTCTCCGCCGCCAGCTGATCGTATTCTTCGACATAGAAGGCTTCTCGCAGCGAACGCGCACCGTACCAGAACGACATCTTTCGGGTAGATTGCAGACGCTTGAGCTGATCGAAGATATGCGAGCGCATCGGCGCCATACCGGCACCACCACCGATGAAGACCATCTCGGCATCGGTTTCCTTGGCGAAGAACTCGCCAAAAGGTCCGTATACGGTCACCTTGTCGCCGGGCTTGAGACCGAAGACCCAGGACGACATCTTGCCCGGTGGCAGCTCGTCACGACCAGGCGGTGGCGAGGCTACACGGATGTTGAACTTCACCAGGCCGCGTTCTTCGGGATAGTTCGCCATCGAGTAGGCACGAATCACGGTCTCGTCGACCTTGGATACGTACTTCCACAGGTCGAACTTGTCCCAGTCGCCGCGGAATTCCGGCTGGATGTCGAAATCCTTGTAATGGACTGTATGCGGCGGACATTCGAGCTGCACGTAGCCACCCGCGCGGAAGTCGACATTCTCGCCTTCGGGGAGTTTGAGAGTCAGTTCCTTGATGAAGGTGGCCACGTTCGGGTTCGATTGAACCGTACATTCCCACTTCTTCACCCCGAAAACTTCTTCCGGAACTTCGATCTGCATGTCCTGCTTGACCGGAGTCTGGCAGGACAGGCGCCAGCCTTCTTTGGCCTCCCGCTTGGTAAAGTGGGACTCCTCTGTCGGGAGTAACTCGCCACCGCCGCTCTCCACTACGCACTTGCACTGTGCACAGGTGCCGCCACCCCCGCAGGCCGACGACAGAAAAATGCCGTTGGCCGCGAGCGTGTTGAGCAGTTTGCCACCAGCCGGAACGGTGATGGTGCGTTCATGATTGATCTCGATATTCACATCGCCACTGCTGACCAGCTTGGCGCGCGCCATCAGAATGATCGCAACCAGGGCCAGCACGATCACCGTGAACATGCCGACGCCCAGATAGATTTCCATGTTCATCAGTCAGACTCCTTTTAGAGTTGTACGCCGGAGAACGACATGAAGCCGAGGGACATGAGTCCTACGGTGATGAAAGTGATACCCAGACCACGCAGACCGTCTGGCACATCGCTGTACTTGAGCTTTTCGCGGATGCCCGCCAGGGCGACGATCGCCAGCGCCCAGCCGAGACCTGCGCCAAAGCCGAACACGGTACTTTCACCCAGCGTATAATCACGCTCAACCATGAACAGCGAGGCCCCGAGGATCGCGCAA
This sequence comes from uncultured Halopseudomonas sp., assembly GCA_964477725.1. Classification (GTDB taxonomy): domain Bacteria; phylum Pseudomonadota; class Gammaproteobacteria; order Pseudomonadales; family Pseudomonadaceae; genus Halopseudomonas. Next base: position 19,416 of record CAYZFU010000031.1, on the reverse strand, counting down.
TTCACCGTGATCAGCGGCAGAAAGACCCCCAGCGCGGCATACAAAGCCGGGACGTACTTATCTAGCAGCATCTCGAGAATCTGTACGATGGCAGCGATCACGCCGATGTAGCTCAGCAGACCGAGGAAGCTAAGGTCGACTTCCGGCAAACCAGCCCAGGCCAGAGCGCCGTCCTGGAGCAGGTACTGATAGATCAGGTTGTTCGCGGGTGTGGTAATGGTTAACACCACGATTACCGCAATACCAAGACCAATCGCAGTCTGGACCTTCTTCGAGATGGCAATGAAAGTACACATCCCGAGGAAGAACGCCAGCGCCATGTTTTCGACGAAAACGGCCCTGATCAACAGGCTTATATAGTGTTCAACCATGGCTTTACATCGCCTCCTTAACTGCACGCGACTGCGGAGCCATCATGTAATCCTTGGCTTCCACCTGTTCGGTCTTCCACGAACGCAGAGCCCAGATGATCAGGCCGATGATAAAGAACGCTGACGGCGGCAGCAGCAACAGACCATTTGGCTGATACCAGCCACCCTCGCTGACCACCGGCAGAATGCTGTAGCCGAACAGCTTGCCCGCGCCCAGCAGCTCGCGGATAGTCGCTACGACGATCAAGATGAAGCTGTAACCGAGACCGTTGCCGACACCATCGAGGAAGCTCAGGTGCGGAGGGTTCTGCATGGCGAATGCTTCTGCGCGACCCATCACGATACAGTTGGTGATGATCAGCCCGACGAACACTGACAGCTGTTTGCTGATATCAAACGCGTAGGCCTTGAGCAGCTGATCCACGACGATAACCAGCGACGCGATGATGACCATCTGCACGATCATGCGGATCGAGTTCGGGATCTGGTGGCGAATGACCGAAATGAACAGGTTCGACAGCGCGACCACCGACGTCAACGCCAGGCACATAACCATGGTCACGCTCAAGCTCGTGGTGACCGCGAGGGCCGAACATATGCCCAGTATCTGCAGTGCAATCGGGTTGTTCTTGAAGAGAGGATCGAAAAGAACCCCTTTGGCGCTTACTTTAGCCATGTCATGCCTCCCCTGATTTGAGGTTTTCCAGGAAGGAACGGAAGCCGGTGTCGCCCATCCAGAAGCGCACCAGGTGTTCCACTCCGCGGCTGGTCAATGTCGCGCCGGCCAGCCCGTCGACCTTGTACTGACGACGCGGGTCGCTACCGTCAACCGTGCCTTTGACGATTTGCACGCCCACTTCTCCATCGTCGGTGTAGACCAGATTGCCCTGCCACAGCTCCCGCCAGCGCGGATTATCCACCTCGCCACCCAGGCCGGGGGTTTCCCCATGCTGGTAAAAGCCCAGCCCACGAATCGTGTTGAGGTCGCCCTCCAGAGCGATGAAGCCATACAGCGTCGACCATAGACCATAACCATGAATCGGCAGGATGATGGTTTCGATACCCTCTTCGTTCTCGACCATGTAAACCGTCGCGTAGTGTTCACGGCGACGGATGCTGGCGACGTCTTCATGGGCCTCGAGGGCACGTGAAAGGTTCTGGTCACGCGCCGCGTCCTGCTGGTTGTAGGCCAGCGGATCCATCGCGTCGCTGAACTCGCCGGTGCGAAGATCGACCAGTCGCGGCGTGATTTTTTCGAACTGCTCCGGGATGCTGCTGCCCTCCTCCAGAAGCCCTGCAATCAGCAAGATGTTGCGCTGCTTGTCGAGCAACTGGTTGGTGACCTGTACCGGCTTGAGCGAAACCGCCGCTACCGACACAACGATGGAGCAAACCAGACAAACCAGCAGCGCGACAATGATCGTGCGGCTGACGGATTCTCTATTACTGGACATTGCGAGCGAGCCTCCGGTTGATATTGGCCTGAACGACGAAGTGGTCAATCAGAGGAGCAAACAGGTTGGCGAACAGGATTGCGAGCATCATCCCTTCGGGAAACGCCGGGTTGACCACCCGAATGAGGACAACCATCACGCCGATGAGCGCGCCGAAGATCCATTTGCCCTGGTTGGTAAGCGATGCGGATACCGGATCGGTGGCCATATAGATCATGCCGAAGGCGAAACCGCCCATAACCAGATGCCAGTACCATGGCACGCCGAACATGGGATTGGACTCCGAGCCGATGAGGTTGAACAGCAGGCTCAACGCAATCATGCCGATCATCACGCCAAAGACGATGCGATAGCTGGCGATCTTGGTGATCAGCAGTACCGCGCCGCCAATCAAGATGGCCAACGCAGAGGTCTCACCAATCGAGCCGTGGATATTGCCCACGAAGGCGTCGAACCAGGTGATGCCCTGCGCCACGACCGCTTCGACGCCGCCCAATGCCGCTGCACTGAGCGCCGTCGCGCTGGCGTAGCCGTCAACTGCCGTCCATACCGCATCGCCCGACAATTCCGCCGGATAGGCGAAAAACAGGAACGCACGACCGGTCAGCGCGGGGTTGAGGAAGTTCTTGCCGGTACCGCCAAAGACTTCCTTACCGATGACGACACCGAAGCTGATGCCCAACGCAACCTGCCAAAGCGGAATATCCGGAGGCAGAATCAGCGCAAACAACACCGAGGTGACGAAGAACCCTTCGTTGACTTCATGCTTGCGGATCGAGGCAAAGACCACTTCCCAGAAGCCGCCTACGACGAAGGTGACCAGATAAACGGGAAGGAAATAAGCAGCGCCATGGACGAAATTGTCCCACAGACTGGCCGGATCGAAGCCTGCCAGCATGCTGATCAGGGCGATCTGCCAGTCCTGCTGCATACCCAGCAGTTCCGGGGTTTCCGCATAAATGGAGTTAGCCTGGAAGCCAACGTTGTACATCCCGTAGAACATAGCCGGGAAAGTACATATCCAGACGGTAATCATCATCCGCTTGAGATCGAGACCGTCGCGCACATGCGCGGTGGTGCGGGTGACATCCGCTGGACGATAGAAGAACGTATCCACTGCTTCATACAGGGCGTACCACTTCTCGTGCTTGCCGCCCTTTTCGAAGTTGTGCTCGATCTTGTCCAGAAATGAACGCAGGCCCATGTTTAACCCTCCTTCTCGATACGGTCCAGATTGTCCCGCAGGATCGGACCGTACTCGTACTTACCGGCGCAGACGTAGCTGCACAGGGCCAGGTCTTCTTCGTCAAGTTCCAGCGCGCCGAGCTTCTGCGCCATCTCCGTATCACCAACGATCAGGTAGCGAAGCAGCTGGGTCGGCAGAATATCCAGAGGCATGACCGCCTCATAGTTTCCAACCGGAACCATCGCACGCGGACTACCATTGGTGGTAGTAGTCATGCCGAAGCGTTTGCCGGGCTTGAACTTGGAAATGAAGATATTCATGACCGAGTGCTTGTCTGCACCCGGACGCAGGTAGTGCACCATCTCGCGGTCGGCGCCTTCGAGTAACACCGACACCTGCTGATGATAACGGCCGAGGTAGGCAACCGGGCCGCGAGCGTGGCGGCCGCCAAAGACCGAACCGGAAATGACGCGATTCTCACCGGGCAGGAGCTCGCCGGCAGTCAATTCGTCGAGATTGGCGCCCAGACGAGTACGCAGAAGGCGCGGTGATTCGACCTGCGGGCCACCCAGCGCGACTACCCGATCGGTCCAGAGCTTGCCTTCGGTGAACAGCTTGCCGACGGCAATGACGTCCTGATAGTTGATATGCCAGACCTGCTTGGCCTCACCGACCGGATCTAGCATGTGGATATGCGTGCCAGGGAGCCCGGCTGGATGCGGCCCGGCGAACGTCTCGGCACGAACACCAGCGACGTTGTCTCCGGGGATGTTGGCATCTTCAGCCTTGCACAGCCAGACCTTGGCTATTCGGGCCAACACGCGCAACCCGTTTTCGAATTCGGTGCGGTATTGAGCGAGAACCACGACCGGGTCTGCCGCCAGCGGATTGGTGTCGATAGCGGTAACGAAGATCGAGCTGGGCTTGGCATCGACGGCCGGCACCTTGCTGAACGGCCGGGTGCGTAGCGCAGTCCAGAGACCGGACTGAACCAGCTGCTGACGAACCGTTTCGTCGCTGAGCTGTTCCAGACGAGAGGCGTCGTGGCTTTCGAACGCTACCGCGTCGTCGCCCTCGACATCGATTACAACCGACTGAAGTACCCGCTTGTCGCCGCGGTTGATGGCGCTAACCACCCCTGCAGCAGGCGCGGTATAGACAACTCCTGGCGTTTTCTTGTCACTGAACAGGATCTGCCCCAACTTGACCCGGTCCCCTTCTTGAACTTCCATGGTCGGTTTCATACCGTGGTAGTCAAAGCCGATTACGGCTACGCTGCGTACCTGACGTGCATCATCGATACGCTGCTCGGGTGACCCGGTGATTGGCAGATCCAAGCCCCGTTTGATTTTTATCATACGAATAGCCTAATCACTGGTTGGAATCTTAAAGGGCGGGCTGCCGGGCGCTGACACGAAGTGCCCCGACGAGAACTGGCGATGCAGCAAGGTACGGAATCAGGGCGAGGCGACCACAAACCCCCATCAAAAATCCCGCTAAGTATAAAGACCATGCCCCACCAATGCTACTCAAGCGCTTGGTTTTTTCAGGGTTTTTGCGCAGCTCCACTTCGCCGCAGCGGGTTGACCGCAGGCGCGTCGCGGTTCATAACTAAGCTATTCGACCGTCACCAAGGGCTGCAATGAAACTACCAATCCTGTTCATCGCGGCCTGCCTGGCCACCTGGCCGGTGCTCGCGAACGAACGGCGCCTGAGCCAGGCCGACTTTCCGGCCGTGATCCAGAGCGGTGAAGCGACACTGGCCAAACGGCGCGCCGATGTGCTGAGTTACTTCTTCGTAGACGTTTTCAGTGCAGCGCTATATACACCTGAGGAGGTTCCGCTCGCAGAACTGAACCTGGAGGCTGACCCCTTCCGCCTGGACATTTACTACCATCGGGACATTGATCGTGGGGACGCGCTGGATCTCGCCTGGAAAGCGCTCCGTCGACAACATGCGACTGAAACGCTAAAACAGCTTTCTCCCGCCATCGAGGCGTTGCATACGCAGATCGTGGACATCCGCGAGGGGGACCGCTACAGCCTGACACTGAGAACGGGTCCGCAACTCACCTTGCAGCGCAACGGGCAGGCAATTTTCACCTCGGACGACCCGGAACTGGCGGCAGCCTATGCCCACCTGTGGCTCGGCGAAGGCGGCATTTCCCGCAAACTTCGTCAGAAAATGCTGTCAGCACGATAAACGCTCAATAAAAAGGGGCGCCGAGGCGCCCCTTTTAGCATCACCCAGCTATCAGGCTGGGAACGCCGGCGGATTGACGTTAGCCATGTCTTCGACAATGCGTACCACCTGGCAGCTGTAGCCGAACTCGTTGTCATACCACACGTAGAGAATGACGCGGTTGTCATTGCAGATAGTGGCTTCGGCATCGACCACTCCGGCATGACGGGAACCGACGAAATCGCTGGAAACCACTTCCTGAGAGTTGGTGAAGTCGATCTGCTTGTGCAGCTCCGAGTGCAGGGCCATATGACGCAGGTAGTCATTGACCTCATCACGGTTGGCGGACGACTTCAAATTCAGGTTCAGGATGGCCATCGATACGTTCGGCGTGGGAACACGGATCGCATTCCCCGACAGCTTGCCAGCCAGCTCAGGCAGCGCCTTGGCGACGGCCTTGGCCGCGCCTGTCTCGGTGATAACCATGTTCAGCGCAGCACTACGGCCACGGCGATTACCCTTATGGAAGTTGTCGATCAGGTTCTGGTCGTTGGTATACGAGTGAACGGTTTCAACATGGCCGTTCTCGATGCCGTACTTGTCGTTAATCGCCTTCAGCACCGGCACGATGGCATTGGTGGTACAGGACGCGGCGGAGATGATCTTGTCTTCCGGAGTGATCGTCGCATGGTTGATGCCGTGAACGATGTTCTTCAAATCGCCCTTGCCCGGAGCTGTCAGCACTACCTGGGCGACGCCCGGACATTTAAGGTGCTGAGAAAGACCGGCTTCGTCACGCCATACACCGGTATTATCGACCAGAATTGCGTCTTCGATGCCGTACTGCGTGTAGTCGACACTGGTCGGATCACTGGCATAAATGATCTGGATGCAGTTGCCGTTGGCGGTCAGGGTGTTGGCTTCTTCATCGATGGTGATGGTGCCCTGGAACGAGCCGTGTACCGAGTCACGACGCAGCAGGCTGGCGCGCTTGGCCAGGTCATTCGTGGCGCCTTTGCGCACTACGATGGCCCGCAGGCGCAGGCCATCACCCGCACCGGTCTTCTCGACGAGAATACGAGCCAGCAAACGACCTATGCGACCGAAGCCGTACAGGACGACGTCACGACCCTGGCGCTTCTCGCCCTTCTTGCCAACCACACTGGCCAGCTCGCGGCGCAGAAAGCCATCCAGATCATCGCTGCCTTCGCCACGGAACTTGTTGATCAGTCGGCCAAGGTCGATCGATGCCGGACCCAGGTCCAGATGAAGAAGTTGCTTGATGACCTTGAAGGTGTCATGCACAGACAGCTCGTTGTCGTCGATCTGACGAGCGAAACGATGCGACTTCAGCAGACTGATCACCGAGCGGTTGACCAGACCACGACCATAGATCGAGGTAACTACATTGTGTTCGCGGTACAGGCGTCCGATCAGGGGGATCAGTCCAGGCTTCCAGGCACTGTTCGAAATTGGCTTGAGTCACGGCGTTTCCTTCCAGGTCTTTGTCGAATCAAGGGGCAATATTATGCTGTCAGCATGCCAGCCGAGGCAATCATCCCGGAAAAAGCTGTCAGCCTGAAGCAGATACCGCCAGAGGAGGCTACACTAGTCGCTTTTCCCGATGGACCCCAGAGCATGCCTGCCAATCAGACGACCCTACCCGTGCCTAAGTTCAATACCAGCGGCAAATCCGCCTGGGGCAACCTGGAGGGCGCCGCTCGGGCATTGGCGATCGCCGATGCGGCGGGAACGCATGCAGGGCTTAGCCTGGTGGTCACGCCCGATTCTGCCGCGGCCGATCAGCTGGAACAGGAGCTGCGGTTTTTTGCCCCTGCGCTGCCCGTTCTCAACTTCCCGGACTGGGAAACGCTCCCGTACGACCGTTTCTCGCCACACCAGGACATCATCAGCCAGCGACTGCAGACGCTCTACCAGCTGCCTCAGGTTGATCAGGCAATCCTGGTAGTATCGATGACGACGCTGCTTCACCGCACGCCGCCCCGTCCTTTTCTCGGCGGCGCGGTGTTGATGCTGGAGGTGGGACAGCGTCTGGATATTGACCGCATGCGTACAAACCTCGACGCGGCCGGGTATCGCTGTGTGGATACGGTCTATGAGCATGGTGACTATGCCGTGCGTGGCGCCTTGCTTGATCTGTTTCCCATGGGTAGTCGGCTGCCCTATCGCATCGATCTGTTCGACGACGAGATTGAAACGCTACGCACCTTCGACCCCGAGACCCAGCGCTCAGTCGACAAGGTCGATCAAATTCATCTGCTCCCGGCCCGCGAGTTCCCCCTCGACAAGTCAGCCCTGACCGGCTTTCGCGCGCGCTTTCGCGAACGCTTCGAGATCGATCATAGAAAGGTGTCGCTGTATCAGGACATCACGCAGGGCATGATCCCGCCCGGCATCGAATATTACCTGCCGCTGTTCTTCGACGAGCAGGGCAGTCTGTTCGACTATCTGCCGGACAACACCATGCTGTTCAGCCTGCCGGGCATCGAGGGCAGCGCCGAGCACTTCTGGCAGGATGTGCGCAACCGGTACGAGGAACACCGGGTCGACGTGACCCGGCCATTGCTGCCGCCTGCCGAATTATTCCTTCCGGTTGAGGAATGCTTCGCACGGATCAAGCCGTATCCGCGGATCATCTGTCATGACGGCTCGCTCGAGCCCGGCGCTGGACGTTTCAATTTCGACTGTGATGCGCCGCCTGAGCTGCCCATCGACAACAAGCTGGATCAACCTCTCGAACAGCTTGAACGGTTTCTTCGGACCTTCGACGGTCGTGTGCTCTTCGCCGCCGAATCAGCAGGCAGACGCGAGGCCATGCTCGACCTTCTGGTCCGCATCGGCCTCAAGCCCGAAACCTTCGAAAACTGGCGAGCCTTCGTAGCATCCAGGGCAGCTAACGGCATCGTCATTGCGCCAATCGATCGCGGCCTGGTTTCGAATACGCCGCGCCTGGCCCTGATTGCCGAAAGCCAGCTGTTCGGCCGTCGCGTCATGCAGCGCCGCCGGCGCGGAAAGGCGACCGACCTCGGTGACGCGGTCATTCGCAATCTGACCGAGCTGCGCGAAGGCGCGCCCGTCGTCCATATCGATCACGGGGTGGGGCGCTATCGCGGACTGGTCAACCTCACGGTGGAGGATCAACAGGCGGAATTTCTCAAGCTCGAGTATGCCGAGGAAGCCACGCTGTACGTTCCCGTCTCCAATCTGCATCTGATCGCCCGGTACACAGGCGCTGATGATGACAGCGCCCCGCTGCACCGCCTCGGCTCGGAGCAATGGCAGAAAGCCAAGCGCAAGGCCGCCGAGCAAGTTCGCGATGTAGCTGCCGAACTGCTCGACGTCTACGCCCGCCGCGCCGCTCGAACCGGCTTCAGCTTCGCCCACCCGGAAAAGGACTACCAGGCGTTTGCCGATACCTTTCCCTTTGAGGAGACTGCGGATCAGCAGGCCGCTATCGAAGCTGTGGTCAAGGATATGACCGGCAATCAGCCGATGGATCGCCTTGTCTGCGGCGACGTCGGCTTCGGCAAGACCGAAGTAGCGATGCGCGCGGCCTTTCTCGCCGTGCATAGCGGCAAGCAGGTCGCGGTCCTGGTGCCCACCACCCTCCTCGCCCAGCAGCACTTCAACAGTTTCCGCGACCGTTTCGCCGACTGGCCGGTAAAAGTAGAAGTGATGTCTCGCTTCAAGTCTGCGAAAGAGGTCAAGGCCGCCGCCGCCGAGCTGGCCGAGGGCAAGGTCGACATCATGATCGGCACCCATAAGCTATTGCAGGAAGACATCCAGTTCCAGGATCTGGGCCTGGTGATCATCGATGAAGAGCATCGCTTTGGCGTGCGGCAGAAAGAGCGCCTCAAGGCTTTGCGTAGCGAGGTCGATGTGCTGACACTGACCGCCACGCCGATCCCGCGCACGCTGAACATGTCCATGTCGGGTATGCGAGACCTATCGATCATTGCGACTCCGCCAGCGCGGCGGTTGTCGGTGAAGACCTTCGTCATGCAGCAGCAAGCGCCTGTGGTCAAGGAAGCGCTGCTACGCGAGCTACTTCGCGGCGGACAGGTTTATTACCTGCACAATGAAGTGGAGACGATCGAGAAATGCGCGGCGGACCTGGCCGAACTGGTCCCCGAGGCACGCATTGGCATCAGCCATGGCCAGATGCCTGAGCGAGCGCTTGAGCAGGTCATGCGCGACTTCTATCATCGCCGCTTCAACGTGTTGGTGACGACGACGATTATCGAGACCGGCATCGACGTCCCCAGCGCCAACACCATCATCATCGAGCGCGCGGACAAGTTCGGTCTGGCACAGCTGCATCAGCTGCGCGGCCGCGTCGGCCGCAGCCATCACCAGGCCTACGCCTATCTGCTAACCCCGCAGGGCAAGAAGGTAACCGGAGATGCCGAAAAGCGCCTGGAAGCCATCGCCATGGCTCAGGATCTGGGCGCAGGGTTCACCCTGGCGACCCATGATCTGGAAATCCGCGGTGCCGGCGAGCTGCTTGGCGAAGGTCAGAGCGGGCAGATCCAGGCAGTCGGCTTTACGCTTTACATGGACATGCTCGAACGAGCCGTCAAAGCCATCCGCAAGGGCAAGCAGCCCGAGCTCGACCAGCCGCTGGGTGGCGGTCCGGACATCAATCTGCGCCTACCGGCGCTGATTCCAGATGACTATCTGCCCGACGTTCATGCCCGACTGATTCTGTACAAGCGCATTGCCAACGCCGCTGACGAAGAAGCGCTGAAAGATTTGCAAGTCGAAATGATCGATCGATTCGGTCTATTGCCACAGCCGGTCAAGACACTGTTCCGGGTCACCTCGCTCAAGCTCCGCTGCGAGCCGCTCGGCATCGCCAAGATCGACGTCGGCGCCGAACATGGTCGCCTCGAATTTGCCGCAGACACGCAGGTGGATCCGCTGACCCTGGTGCGCCTGATTCAGGAACAGCCACAGCGCTACAGACTCGAAGGCGCTACGCTGTTTCGCTTCAACGCACCGATGGGCAACGCAGACCTGCGACTCAATACCGTGGAAGCCTTGATCGATCGACTCGAACAAGGCGCAGCAACCAATACCCAAGCTCAAGGAAAACGCTCATGAAATCGGCCCGAACTATACTCTCGCATGGTGTTGCGCTGCTCTGCCTGACGCTGTTGGCCACCTCGGCGCGGGCGCAGAACCCGGAGACGGTGATCGTCGAGGTGGCTTTGTTCAGCCAGCCCTCCTCCCGCTTGTTGCCTGCAGAACCGGCCGACCTGGACTGGGCGGACCAGGCTGTGGTGCTGCGAGAAACCGTCAACAGCCAGGTCCGCGAGATCGACACGACCCGGCATGAGCTGAACGACGAGATGGACCGGCTAAGCCGGCAGGGCTACCGATTGCAGCTTCACAAGGGCTGGACCCAGCCTGTGGGACTGGACACGCCGGTAGCGGTCACCGATACCGACTCCCCGGCTGCGAGTCTGGGGACCGAGCCACAACGCGTGCAGGGGCTGGTAGGTCTTGATCAGCGCTCCGGCCTGGAGGCCAGCGTTTCGTTCTGGCTGAATCATGTTGCTGCCGACGGCAGCCTGGTCACCGAACGCATCGAACAGACCCGCAAGCTGCGGCTGGACGAGACCCATTATCTGGACCACCCGAGTCTCGGAATCCTGATACGGGTGCGGGCTAACTAGAACTCCTTGATCAAAGTGCTGAGTATCGCCTGGACCTGGTCCATGCCATCGCTCAGCACCGCCTCGATATCAGCCATGGTGATCGGGCCTTCGGCCTTTCCTGCCGCAGGGTTCACCACCAGAGCGAGACAGGCGTAAGGCAGCCCCAGCTCACGCGCCAGAGCAGCCTCAGGCATACCCGTCATACCCACGATATCGCAGCCGTCGGCCTCCATGCGCCTGATCTCCGCCGCGGTTTCCAGACGTGGCCCTTGCGTCACTCCGTAAGTGCCGTGGGGGCTGTGGGCCACTTGCTGCCTTTTCATCGCTTCGATCAGCGCGTGCCGTAACCCTTCGTCGTAGGGCTGACCGAAATCGATATGCGTGACGAAGTCGAGATCGGTTTCGAAAAAGGTAGCGTCGCGACCCCAGGTGTAGTCGATCAGCTGATCCGGAACGCAGAAATGACCGGTGCCCATGGTCGGACGTATTCCGCCAACGGCATTGACCGCGACCAGGCGCTCTGCACCGGCTTCCTTCAGCGCCCAGAGATTAGCCCGATAATTGACCTTGTGCGGCGGTATGCAATGCGGATCACCATGACGCGCGAGAAAGAACACCTCACGCCCGTCGAGCCGTCCCCTGCGCACGGCGGATGAGGGCTCCCCGTACGGGTTGTCGGCGCAACGTTCTTCAATCAGCTCCAGCCCTTGCAGCCGGCTGAGCCCGGTGCCTCCGATGATGCCGATGCTGCCTGTCATGCCCACTCCCCTGTGCCTGTTCTTGGCTGCCGGCCACGCGCCTCCGCCTCATCGATTCGTACCGCCTCGGGAATGTGCAGCGTCGATGTCGGGAAGGCAATCTCCGCCCCATGCTCCTGCACAATCGCAAGCACCTTGAGCAAAACGTCTTCCTTGATGCGATGGTATTCCGCCCACACGGTAGTGATCGTGAAGCAATAGACGAAGAAGTCCACCGAGGACGGTGCGCATCGGTCAAAAAACACCATCTGCGTCTGGTCCTGGGCGATCTCCGGATGATTGGCGACCATCTCTCGTACCGCCTCGAGCACCGGCTGCATCCGCTGGATATCGTCGTAGCGAATGCCGATATGCTCGTAGATGCGTCGGTGGGTCATGCGCGAGGGGTTCTGCACGACAATGTTGTTGAAGATGGAATTGGGTACGTACAGAGGACGCTTGTCGAACGTGCGAATTCGCGTCAATCGCCAGCCGATGTGCTCGACGGTTCCTTCGATTTCCTTGTCCGGCGAGCGCACCCAGTCGCCAACGGCAAAAGGTCTGTCGAGGTAGATCATCAGTCCGCCAAAGAAGTTCGCCAAAAGGTCCTTGGCGGCGAAACCTACTGCAATGCCGCCAATCCCCCCGAACGCAAGCACGCCGGAGATGCTGTAGCCGAGCGCCTGCAATACGACCAACGCCGCAGTGATAACGACCGAAATACGCAACAACTTGCCTATCGCGCTGACCGTCGTCTGATCGATGGGTTTGGCGCGATAGTTCGGATCAACCAGTCGAACCTCGACCTCCAGCATCAGGCGCAGCAGAAACCAGGCCAGCAGAACGATCAGCAGAATCTGCTGAACCGCGTCCAGCGCGCTGGCAAGATCCTCGTCCATCTGCGCTGCAGTGATCTGCCCGGCCCAGAGCAGCCCCATGGTCCAGATCAGCACCCAAAGCGGCCGGCGTGCGGCAAGCACCAGGGCATCATCCCAGATCGAGCTGCTTTTCATGGCCCGCCGCTCGACGCGATCGAGTATCAGCTTCCCTAGGTAAGCCATTACCAGCGAAACGAAGACAACGGCAAATACCTGGTAAATCCAGGCTTCACCAATTCGGGGTAGGAGATCCGTCGGCAAGTCGGTAATCAGCTCGTTCATGAGATGGTTTCGATCAGTCCCTTGTCCTTGAGCATCGATACAGCGCGTGACCACTGCGGGTCGCTTTTGTAATCATTTACCACGGCCTGTCGGGCCAGCATTCGTGCGGTGCGCGTGCCGGAGCGCATGCCGATGCGCTGCGAATGGGCGAGCGCGTCTTCGGCGGCGCCGCGATCATTGCATACCAGCAGCATGTCGCAGCCGGAGCGCACTGCGGCATCAACCCGCTCGGGCATCTCGCCTACCGCGTGCGCGCCGGCCATGGTCAGGTCGTCGCTGAAAATGACCCCGTCGAAGCCCAGCTCCTGTCGAAGGATATCCTGCAGCCAGCGGATGGAAAATCCCGCCGGGAGGCTGTCTATGGCCGGATAAATCACATGTGCAGGCATGATCCCGTCCAGCTCTTTTGCCAGCGCAGCAAACGGCTCCAGGTCACTCCGGCGGATCTCCTCTTCCGGGCGTTCATCGATAGGCAGCGCTACGTGCGAGTCGGCCTCAGCCCAGCCGTGACCAGGGAAGTGCTTGCCGGTCGCGGCCATGCCAGCCCTGTGCAGACCGGCAATGTAAGCCTTGCCCAGACGCGCCACTTCATCCGGGTCCCCGCTAAGCGAGCGGTTGCCGATCACCTCGCTGCGGCCATAGTCGAGATCGAGCACCGGTGCGAAACTTAGGTCGACGCCGCAGGCCATCACCTCGGTCGCCATCAACCAGGCCGCCGCTTCAGCGACCTGTTCGGCCGCGTCGCCTGCTTCCGCCCGGATACGCCCTAATGCCGGAAGGCGGACCACATCGCGGCGGAGGCGCTGGACCCGCCCGCCCTCCTGGTCGATGGCGATCAACATGTCTGGCCGCTCGGAGCGGATCGACCGTACCAGTTCGCGCACCTGAGCCGGGGACTCGGTATTGCGAGCGAAAAGAATCATGCCGCCGACTTCCGGCTGGCGCAGCAGATGGCGGTCCTCCGGCGTTAGCCAGGTACCGGCCACGTCGAGCATCAGGGATCCCTGAGTCAAGATGGTGTCTCCGAAGATTGGGAAAGGAGCCGACTGACCGGGTCAGCCTCGGTCTCGTCGATATAAACAGCACAACCGGCCGGGGTCATGTCGAACAGCGCAAGCATGTCTTCATTGCACAAGCGGATGCAGCCGTGGGAAAGCGGCTGACCCATGGGCTGGTCATCACCGGTTCCGTGCAGATAAATGAAGCGGCGCTGGGAATCGCATTGTCCGCCCCGATTGAAGCCCCGCTCTTCTCCGCAGAGCCAGAGGATTCGGGTCAGAATCCAGTCCCTCCTCGGGTAGCGCTGCGCCAGCTCCTGGCTCCATGTTTCCCCGGTGGGCCGGCGACCGATGAATACCGAGCGCACCGGCAACCCGTCGCCGATCCTGGCGCGGACCCGGTGCCGACCGCGTGGCGTACAACCGCTGCCTTCTGCTTCTCCGGCGCCGTTGACGGCCGTGGATATGTCATAGGAACAGACGGGATTATCGGCCAGAAAGCCAGTCAACCGCTGGTGCGGTATCGAGATGTGGAGCCAATCGAGTCGCATGCACGTCTCCGGTGGAAAGTGCACACGATAACGGATCAGGGTCGCGCAGTTAAGAGCGTCAGGCCGATTCCGCTACGCTGTGCGCCGGCGTAAGCCGCTGTGTCATGCTGCCCTCGGCGCGCATGCCGGCAGCAAGAAAAGGCACCATCAGACGCAAGACTTCGTCGACACCGTTGTGCACGCCGAATTCCGCCTCGGAAATAGCGCGCAATGCCTTCATGCTCGACATGGTGAACGCTGCGCTGCCAAGCATGAAATGCACGCGCCAGAACAACTCGCTTGGAGGTAGCGCCGGCGCCGCCTTGAGCAGCAGGTTCATGTAGCGCTGGAACACCCGACCGTATACTTCACCGAGATACTTGCGCAAATGGCCCTGACTCTGACTGAACGCCAAGCCCAGTAAACGCATGAAGGTAGACAGATCGTTCCCGCTTCGCGGCTTTACCTGTAAAGCCTGCCTGACGAGCATTTCCAGCAGCTCCTCCAGGCTGGGATCGGCTGCTCCGCTTGCTTCCTGGCGATCGAGTTCCGCCTCGAGGCTGCGCACGAACGGATTGAGAAAGCGGACGAAGACCGCCTGGATCAGCGCCTTCTTCGACCCGAAATGGTAGTTCACCGCAGCAAGATTGACCCCCGCCTTGCTGGTGATCAACCGAAGCGACGTTTCAGCGAATCCCTTTTCTGCGAATAATTGTTCAGCGGCGTCGAGGATACGCTCGACAGTATCGGACTGGGCCATGAAAAGGCTTCCTGAGCGAACATATGTTTGAAACATACGTTTCAAACGTCACGACGTCAACCTGAACGCTCATGCCTAGGTTCTTACCGCAGTATCCGGCGCGGCTGCAACGACCGCAAGAAACTGAGCTTGCCGAGACGATCGAACTGTATATAATCACAGCTACTGTATAAAAAGACAGGTAAGGCTCCATGCAGAAATTGACGGCGCGGCAAGAACAGATCCTGGCCTTCATCAAGGAGTACATGGACAACAACGGCTATCCGCCGACGCGGGTAGATATTGCCAAAGAGCTCGGCTTCAAGTCTCCCAACGCGGCCGAAGATCACCTTCGTGCACTGGCTCGCAAAGGCGCGATCGAAATGATCCCGGGCGCCTCGCGCGGCATTCGTCTGCCTGAAACAGAGGCAGCCAATGAGGATCAGCTGCCGATCATCGGTCAGGTCGCTGCCGGTGCGCCGATCCTGGCGCTGGAGAATATCGAGGATCATTGCCGGCTCAATCCGGAATTCTTTCGTCCCAAGGCCGACTATCTGCTGCGGGTCAAGGGCATGAGCATGAAGGATATCGGCATTCTGGATGGTGATCTCCTGGCGGTGCACCGCACTACCCAGGTACGTAACGGACAGATCGTCGTTGCTCGTATCGGGGATGAGGTGACAGTCAAGCGCTTCCACAAACAGGGTCGCAAAGTGTCGCTGATTGCCGAAAATGCGGATTTCGCGCCGATCGAGATTGATCTGTCCGAACAGGAACTAATCATCGAAGGTTTGAGTGTCGGCGTTATCCGCCGCTAGGAGCAAAACATGCAGTATGCTCGGAACCCACAAGCGCTGGATCAACTGAGCCTGTTTCAGAATGCCTGGATGGCTTCCCGCGCCCGTATGGCATCGCTCGACAAGCCCGCCCCGGTCGCGCCGAGACAGGTTTCAGCGAAATCGCTCTCAACGGCTCGCCACGCCAGTGCCTGCAGTGGTTGGCGCCAGTATTGCGCGAATTGAGCCATTCCGGCTCGACCGGTTGGCTGGCATTGGTGGATCCGCCAGCGGACTTGAGCCTGCAATGGCTGCGCTCAGCCGGGCTGGATTCGGGGCGCATTCTGGTGATTCGCAGCCGTCCCGACATGGACGCGCTCGAGTTGTGCTGTGCAGTGCTGCGTGAAGGGAAAAGCCACACCGTGGTGAGCTGGCTGCGGGGCGATGCCCAGGAAACCGCCTCGCTTTCCAGAGCGGCGGCCGCGGGCAACTGCAGCAGCTTGAATGTTCGGCTACAAGTGACGCGCGCAGCTTGAGTCAAAAGCGCAGGCAGCCGAAATGGCTGCCTTGGCAGCAATGGCCGGACGGTTCAATGCAGAACGCGGTCTTCCGGGACGAACTCATCGTCATCGACGACCTGACCCGCCATCTGCATGCCAGCGCTGATCATGGCTTTGGCGACATCAATATGATGTCCGTTGAGGAAGTCCTTGGCATCTGTTGAAAACTCGATGACCACCAGCGGTTCACCGTCGTCATCGGAACGCCGCAGAACGACCTTGCCATTGGCGAGTTCAACGATTTCGAGAAAAGGTGAAGGCATATTGGCTCCTCTATCTAGCAAGGCGGCAGTCTACCACACTGCCGCTGCTTATCGGAGCGTACCTACCACTCCACCATCCCCTCCCGGTAACGACTGACGCGCTCGGCCAAGGCAGCAACAGCTTCCTCCGCGTCCTCTCGCGACCATTCCGGCGCAGCAGCCAAAGCGCTACTGGCGATAATCAGGCCATCCGAAGCAGGCTTGGCTTCCTGGGGCACCGGGGGAGCCTGCAGCTGCTGCCAGGCACTGAGAACCCGGCCGAGCCAGGTGTCGCTCGAACTCGCCAGCTCGCTCATTTCGGCCAGTTCAGGACCGGGGAATCGCGCTGCCGCATCGCTTAGCAATACCGCTTCGACGCTGCGTGCATCCATTAGCGGCCAACGATAACGGTCCGCCACTTCGTGAATCAGGCCGAGCACGCCTCGATACAGGTGAAACAAGGCGTGTTCGCGATGGTAAGCGCTCTGGGTGACGGTATCGAGCGCTCCGGACTGACTGACGTCATGCCAGGAGCCGATCGCCTTCCTGGCAAAGTACAGCGCCTGATTGGTACGCGTATAGACTTCGTTTGCCATATCGCCCTCGCCTACTTTTTGCTCTTGCTTCGAGCGTCTTCCACGTTCCAGCGCTTGCCGTCATGGACAGCCCGCCATCCAGTCGGCTTGCCCTCGACCTCGCTCTGGACATATTGCTCCTTCATCTTGCGGCTGTAACGCACAACCGTCGGATTCTTGTCCGGGTCCTGAGTAGGCGCATCGAGCAGGAAGTGATACTTGGGGTCGATCTCGTCACGATGCGGCAGTAGCTCGCTTACCAACGGCGCACGGGTTTCCCGGTTTTTCGGGAACTGACTGGCGGCGAGAAACAGGCCCGAAGCGCCATCTCTGAGCACGTACACGTCATCCACCTTTTCGCAGCGCAGCTCCGGCATTTTCACCGGATCCATCTTCGGCGGTGCGGCCTCGCCATTTTTCAGCAGCTTGCGGGTATTTTTGCATTCCGCATTAGTACAGCCGAAGTACTTGCCGAAACGCCCCGTCTTGAGCTGCATCTCGCTGCCGCACTTGTCACATTCGATCACCGGCCCATCGTAGCCCTTGATCTTGAACTGGCCCTGCTCGATCTCGAAACCTGCGCAGTCAGGATTGTTGCCGCATACGTGCAGCTTGCGATGTTCGTCGACCAGATAGCTATCCATCGCCGTACCGCACAGCTTGCATCGATGCTTGGCACGCAATACGCGAGATTCATCTTCCTCGTCGTCCGATGCGACCTCGTTGCCGGGTACCAGATTGATGGTTTCCTTGCAGCGCTCCTTCGGCGGTAACGCGTAACCCGAACAGCCTAGGAACACGCCGGTGGAAGCCGTGCGAATCATCATTGGACGCCCACAGACCTGACAAGCGATGTCGGTCAGCGTGGGGGCGTTGGCACGCATGCCCCGCTCACCATCGGCCGCCTCGGCGTTGGCCAGTTTCTTGCTGAAATCCGCATAGAAATCGTCCAGCACCTGCTTCCAGATCACTTCGCCCTGGGCGACGTCGTCGAGCGACTCTTCCATCCGCGCGGTGAAGCTGTAGTCCATCAGATTCGGAAAGCTTTCGCTGAGCCGATCGGTGACGATGTCGCCCATCTTTTCGGCGTAGAAGCGGCGGTTGTTCAGTTCGACATAGCCACGGTCCTGGATGGTCGAAATGATCGAAGCGTAGGTCGACGGGCGACCGATCCCGCGCTTCTCCAGCTCCTTGACCAGACTCGCCTCGGAATAGCGGGCCGGTGGTTTGGTGAAGTGCTGCTTCGGCTCGAGCTTTTTCAGCTTCAGCGCATCGGCAACCTGCACGTCGGGCAGCACTTCGTCCTCGCCGCCTTTACCCTGCGGAGGCAGGACACGGGTATAACCGTCGAACTGCAGGATGCGGCCCTTGGCGCGCAGCTCGAACGCTCCGGCTTCGGCTGTGATGCTGCTGGAAAGATACTTTGCCGGAGGCATCTGGCACGCGACAAACTGGCGCCAAATCAACTCGTACAGTCTTTCTGCGTCACGCTCCATGCCCTTCAGATCGGTGGATTTGAGCTTGACGTCGGAAGGGCGTATGGCTTCGTGAGCTTCCTGCGCGCCTTCCTTGCTGCTGTAGGAATTCGGCTTCTCAGGCAGATATTTGTCGCCAAATGCCTTCTTTATATAGCTGCGGGCCATGTCGACCGCATCTGCCGACAGGTTTGTCGAGTCGGTACGCATGTAGGTGATGTAGCCCGCCTCGTACAACCGCTGGGCCATCATCATGGTCTTCTTGACCGAGAAGCCCAGCCGGGTGCTCGCAGCCTGTTGCAACGTGGACGTGATGAACGGCGCGTTCGGGCGCGAGGTGGTCGGCTTGTCGTCGCGCCTGGTAACGGTGTAGCTCGAGTTTTCCAGCTTGCTCAGGGCAGCATCGGCTTGCGCCTTGTTCAGCGGCCGGAACGCCTCGCCGGATTCCTTGACGACCTCAAACCGCGCCGCCTCGCCCTTGGGCGTATTGAGCAGCGCATGGACTTCCCAGAACTCTTCCGGAATGAACGCGCGGATTTCTCGCTCACGGTCGACGATCAGCTTGACGGCTACCGACTGCACGCGTCCGGCCGAAAGGCCTCTTGCGATCTTCGCCCACAGCAGCGGCGACACCATGTAGCCGACAACGCGGTCAAGGAAACGGCGCGCCTGTTGGGCGTTGACACGATTGATGTCAAGCTCGCCGGGCTTGGAGAACGCTTCCTGAATCGCCTTCTTGGTGATCTCGTT
>CAYZFU010000030.1:21092-21682 GCA_964477725.1 uncultured Halopseudomonas sp. | reverse complement strand
TGAACCTGCCAGAGATTACCGGCAATGTGGCTGTTGACGCTGTGCTCGCCGGCCTGCAGCGGTGCGTCCTCGCCGACCTCGGCAACCGCCTCGTCACTCTGATAGTCCGCCTGGCCGTTAGCGATCCAGCGTTCGCGCTCGGCGTTGAACGCAGCCTTCTGCTGGTCGCGAAACGCCTGGATGCTGTCTGCCTCTTCATCCAGGAACGTCTGATAGTCGTTGAGCTTGAGTTCGGTCTCCTCGATCCTTAGCGGGTAGCGTCCCAGCGGAAAGTCGCGGCGAATCTGCAGCAGTTCGTCGGCGCTTACCGGATAAAAACGAATCTGGTCGAAAAAGCGCAGCAGCCACGGCTGGCCGCCGAAGGCTTCCACCGCGCGGTAGCGATTCCACATCTGCAAGGTACGACCGACGAACTGGTAGCCACCCGGGCCTTCCATGCCATACACGCACATGTAGGCGCCGCCGATGCCCACGGAGTTCTCGGCGGTCCAGGTACGCGCCGGGTTGTACTTGGTGGTCACCAGTCGGTGGCGTGGATCGAGCGGCGTGGCCACCGGCGCACCGAGGTATACGTCGCCAAGACCCATGAC
>CAYZFU010000030.1:8186-21082 GCA_964477725.1 uncultured Halopseudomonas sp. | reverse complement strand
GTTGCTTGGACACCAGGGCGCATCCTTGCGCACCGTCGTCATGTACTTCTGGATCGCCAGTTGGCAGGCCGGATCATCCCAGGACAGCGGCAGATGGACGATACGCGAGGGCACCTTGAGGTCGCGCGCGCTGCATACCTGATTCCATTCACGCTGGACTGTGACAAGCAGGCTGTCGAGCTTCAGCGTCTCCGGCTGGTAGTGCACCTGCAGCGAGCGGATACCAGGCGTCAGATCGATCACGCCTTCGAGCGCGAGGGCTTCCAGTGCCTGCATCAACGCATGCCCGCGGAAACGCAGCACCAGATCCAGCTCCGGTTGGCCGATTTCCAGCAGAAGATGCGTATCGCCGGACAGGCGCGCGACCAGACGGGTATCGGCTTCGCCGATATCCAGCACGATGGGCGATGCGATGGGTTCGGCCGCGCTGTCCTGCGGGCACAGCGGGGCCAGCGCTTCGATTTCGTTGCGACGCGCGACCGCGAGTTCCCGGGCAGTATCGAGACTCACCGGCACGAAGCGCAGCTTGTCGCCCGCCTTGAGCTGGCCCATCTGCCACAGGTCCGCCTCGATAATCGTCACCGGGCAGACGAAACCGCCGAGGCTTGGGCCGTCGGGACCGAGAATAACCGGCATGTCACCGGTAAAGTCGACTGCGCCGATGGCGTAGGGATTGTCGTGGATATTGGACGGATGCAGGCCTGCTTCGCCGCCATCTTCGCGCACCCATTCCGGCCGTGGTCCGACCAGCCGCACACCGGTGCGGCTGGAGTTGAAATGCACTTCCCAGTCAGTCGACAGGAACCGGTCCATGTAGGCTTCAGTGAAGTATTCGGGCGCTGCGTGCGGGCCGTAGATCACTCGCAGCGTACGCACTTCCGGCAGTTGCGAGCACAGCTCGCTTGGCAATGACTCGCCTGCGCCGGTATCGGTCAGCTGCGTCAGATGCAGCACGTCCCCTGTGCGTAGCGCGCGACCGGAATGGCCGCCGAACTGGCCCAGCGTGAAGGTGCTCTTGCTGCCCAGATACTCCGGTACCTGAATGCCGCCGCGAATGGCCAGATAGCTGCGTGCACCGGCGCCGGCAATGGTACCGATGGCCAGCGTGCTGCCTGCCGAAACATGCAGCGCGGTGCACAGGGGCTGCGGGGCGCCGTCCAGAGAAAGCGGAATCTCCGCCCCGGTCACAGCGACAACTGCGTCGGTATTGAAGCGCAGGGTGGGCCCGGTCATGGTGATTTCCAGGCCGGCGGCATCGTCCGGGTTGCCCAGCAGGCGGTTACCCAGACGCAGGGCGCGATTGTCCATCGGGCCTGACGGCGGGACGCCAACGGCCCAGTAACCCAGGCGGCCCGGGACGTCCTGCATGGTGGTCTGGGTACCGCCGGTCAGCACTTCCAGGGTCGTGCTACGGTACTGCAGATTCTCCAGGCAGCGGGTCCAGGGATGGCCGCTGGCGAACGGCGCATCGCACAGGATTCGTTGCAAATAACCCTGGTTGGTTTCCACCCCGTACAGCAGGGTCGCGCCCAGCGCTGCGTCGAGCGCTTCGATCGCCTGGTCCCGACTCGGCTGCCAGGCGATGACCTTGGCAATCATCGGATCGAAGTAGGGCGGGATTTCGCAGCCGGCTTCAACCCAGGTGTCGATACGCAGCTGTTCGCCATCCGCTTCGGGGAACTGCACGGCTGTCAGCAAGCCAGGGCAGGGCTGGAAATCCCGGCCCGGATCTTCGGCGTACACGCGCGCCTGAATCGCATGGCCATTGGCTTCCAGGCCATGTGCGAGCACGTTGAGCGAGGGCAGGTCGCCGGCGGCGAGCTGGATCATCCAGCTGACCAGATCGACACCCCATACCTGCTCGGTGACGCCATGCTCGACCTGCAGGCGGGTATTCACCTCGAGGAAATAGAAGCGGTCGGCCTCGCTGTCGTAGACGAACTCGACGGTGCCGGCGCTGCGGTAGCTGACCGCCTTGCCCAGGCGGATCGCTGCTTCGCACAGGGCTTCGGCCATGCCTTCCGGCAGATTCGGTGCCGGGGTTTCTTCCAGCACCTTCTGGTTGCGACGCTGCACCGAACAGTCGCGGACGCCCAGGGCAACCACGTCGCCGCGGCCATCGCCGAAAATCTGCACTTCAAGGTGGCGGGCGCGCTGGATGTACTTTTCGATGAACACACCCGCGTCGCTGAAATTGTTTTGGCCCAGCCGACGCACCGCTTCGAAGGCATCACTCAGCTCGGCGTCGCTGCGGCACACGCGCATGCCGATGCCTCCGCCGCCCGCTGTGCTCTTGAGCATGACCGGATAGCCGACCTGTTCAGCGGCTTCCAGCGCGGCCTGAACGTTCTCCAGCAGCTCGGTGCCCTCCAGCATCGGCACGCCATGCTGTTTGGCCAACGCGCGCGCTGTGTGCTTGAGCCCGAAGACGCGAAGCTGCTCGGGAGTCGGGCCGACGAAAGCGATTCCTGCGGCCTCGCAGGCTTCGGCGAAGGCTGCGTTTTCCGACAGGAAGCCGTAACCGGGGTGGATCGCTTTGGCACCGGTCTGCCTGGCGACACCGAGAATCTTCTCCACATCAAGATAGGTGGCCGAGGCGGGGCCCTCACCCAGCGAATGTGCCTCGTCAGCCTGCTGGAGGTGCAGGCTCGCCGCGTCTGCCTCTGAGTACACCGCCACGCCCTGCACATCCAGCTGCTTCAGGGTGCGAAGAATGCGGCAGGCAATGGCGCCACGGTTGGCGATCAGCAATTTGTCGAACATCGTCATGTTCCTCGGCCAGGCCGTCCTGGACGTTTCGTTCCGTGCCGCCGGGTCGTCCCGGCGGGATTGATTCGGTTAAAAAGTTTTGAGCCGGCGTCAGTCCCAGACCAGCATTTCTGCTGGGGTCGGGTTGTAGCCGTTGCAGGGGTTGTTCAACTGCGGGCAGTTGGAAATCAGGATGATGATGTCCATGTGCGCAACCAGCTCGACGTACTTGCCTGCGCCAGAGATGCCGTCTTCGAAGGTCAGGCCGCCTTCCGGCGTCACCGGCACGTTCATGAAGAAATTGATGTTATGGCTGATGTCGGCCTTGGTCAGGCGGCCGTCATGCAAGGATGCGCGCAGAAAATTGTCGCGGCAGCTGTGCATGTAGCGCGTGTCGAGCGCGTAGCGTACGGTGTTGCTTTCCTGGGCGCAGGCGCCGCCGAGCGTATCGTGACGGCCACAGGTGTCGGCGGTGATAGTCAGCATCGGATTGCCGCGGTTGCTGTACAGCACGCTGCCGGTGGTCAGGTAGACCTGGTTCTGCCGGCGCAGGGTGCGCTGCACGTCGTAGCGCTCGCGCGGGTTGGCGGCGCTGAAGAACAGCGTGTCGACGGCCTGGTTGCCCTCAAGGTCCAACAGGCGCACGGTCTGCCCGGCCTTGATGTCTTTCATCCAGGGTTCGCCGGCCGGCATGACCGCGCGGTACACGGCGTTTTCTGGCTGCTTGTCGCTATGAGTCAGTGTCATGATTCGGCCTCTTACAGGTAGCTGCGGTCGGTGTTGTGCAAGGCGCGGACGTTTTCCGGGCGGGTGTTGCGGCACAGCACGGTGATGCCGTCATCGGCGACGCGATGCCAGCTCAGGCCGACCGGCTTGGGTGCGTATTCCGGTGATGGGTCCATCGGATGCTGCAATGCGGTGAGCACAACCAGCGTATCCATGGGGGCGTACAGCTCGATCACGTCGCCTGCCTTGGAGTTGCCGAGATGAAATTCAAAAGCACCGTTGGCATCGACGGTGACCTTGCTGAACAGGTTGAAAACCATCAGCAGGTCGGACAGGGTCATGTTCCACTTGCCCATCTCTACCAGCAGGTTGTCCACGCCGTTGCGGTAGAACCCGTTGCGCAGCTCCTGATAGCGGCCTTCGCCATATTTGGCTTTCACTTCTTCTGCGTTGAGAACGCCGCCGAAGCTGTCGCTCCAGCCGCAGGTATCGGTGACGATCGCAGCCAGCACCTTGCCCATGTCCGAGTACAGACAGTGGCCGGCCGTGAGCTTGGCGGTGTGCTGGCCCTTCAGCGAGTCGGGCAGGTTCAGGCGTTCGCTCTTGTCCTGGGCGTTGAACATCAGCACGCTGACGTTGGCACCGCCTTCGATATCGGTCAGGCGCAGCAGTTGGCCGCGCTTGAGCACGAAGGAGGTATGGCCGCCGCCGGGGACGGTCTCCTCGTATAGCGTGGGTCGCAGGGCAGCAGGAATGCTCATGGGCGGGCTCCTTGATGAGTGTCGTCCGGCAGCGGGCCGCCGGTAATGCGTTCGGGCAGGGCGCTGACGGCGTCACGCGCGGCCTTCCGGTCGCTGTTCAGGGGGATGTCGTAAGTGATGCGTGCGCCGTAGGCGCCCGGCGCTTGCAAGTCAATGCGGGTCTTGTCGAACACCAGCAGACGGGTGCCGAGGGTGAAGCCTTCGGACAGATCATGCGTGACCATGAAAACCGTGAGTCCGGTCTGCTTCCACAGCTCCAGCAGCAGCTCATGCATGTCCTTGCGAATACCTGGATCGAGCGCGCCGAACGGTTCGTCGAGCAGCAGGATGCGTGGCGTCTTGACCAGAGCCTGGGCAATGGCCAGGCGCTGCTGCATGCCGCCGGAGAGGGCATGTGGGTATTTGTCGAGCGAATTACCCAGGCCGACCTTTTCCAGAATGGCCACGGCCTTGTCACGTGCCTCGCGCTTGGCACCGCCGAACAGACGCCCGATAAGCGGAGCCTTTTGCAGCTCCATGCCCAGCATGACGTTGCCCAGCACGGTCAGATGCGGAAACACCGAATAGCGCTGGAATACCACGCCGCGATCCGGGCCCGGCTCAGGCGGCAGCGGCTTGCCATCGATGAGCAGCTGACCTCTGCTGGGCGTTTCCTGCCCGAGTAGCAGGCGCAGGAAGGTCGACTTGCCACACCCCGACGCACCGACCATGGTGATGAATTCGCCGCTGGCGACTTCCAGATCCAGATTCTCCAGCACGACCTGATCGCCGTACTCCTGCCAGACTTGCTTGATGGAAATGGCAGACATGTCAGTGGGCTCCCTTGGGTTCGAACCAGGGGAACAGCACGCGGGTGGTTCCCTTGAGCAGGCGGTCCATGATGAAAGCGAGCAACGTGATCCAGGCGACATAGGGCAGGATCACGTCCATTGCCAGGTAACGGCGCACCAGGAAGATGCGATAGCCCAGGCCGTCGGTCGACGCGATCGCCTCGGCGGCAATCAAAAACAGCCAGGCTGGGCCGAGCGCCAGACTCAGTCCCTGTAGCAAGCGCGGAAGCAGCTGCGGCAGAACCACGCGGATCAGCACCTGCCAGGTGCTGGCGCCCAGGGTCTGCGCCTTGACCAGCAGCTCTGCGGGGATCTCCTTGACGCGCTGTTCCATGTCGCGGATCAGCACCGGTGTGATACCGATGACGATCAACATCACTTTGGATAGCTCGCCCAGTCCGAGCACGATGAACAGAATCGGCAGGATCGCCAGCGGTGGGATCATCGATAGCACCGTTGTCAGCGGCGACAGCGGCGTCCGTAATAGTGGAATGAGCATGGCCATGCCGAGGATCAGGCTGACCACGGCTGCGATGCCCAGACCGGTGCCCAGGCGCTTGAGGCTGGATGCCGTGTCCTCCCACCAGAGATAGGCTCCCGTGCGACGATCCTCGGTGAAGGCCATGCGGTCTACGGCCTCGGCCATCTGCGTGAAGCTTGGCAGCAATTTGTCGTCAGGGTTTTCTGCCAGACGCGCCTGGGAGCTGAACAGATAGAGCATCAGCAACAGGGCGAAGGGGAGAAGTATCAGCCCGAGGCGCAGCGGGCGGCTGGGTTCCCGGTTCATGAGGCGGGGCATGGCAGTCTCCAATGGGTACACGTTACGAGATCTCAGCTGTCTGAGGCTCTCCCGGGCTTTTGTCCCGCCGTGTAACCCCCTGCCGGAGGTCGACAACTCTCGGACCAGTCACCTGCTCGGCAGGCCGGAACCCTAGTCGTCCATTGATGGTCATTTTTCAGCGACCCGCTTGGGTCGAATCGTACCTGGGTCAGACAGACCCGATCTCGCATGTTGCCATTGTCAATGCACTTGCTGTGCCAATTATCCGGAGTGCCGCAAAACGGGGCGTCGCGGGCCGTGGTCATTCGGGCGGTCGGTTCGTTGATGGTTCGATTGCACCGGTGTGGTGCGCTGTATGCTCCGAATCTGTGCGCTTGAGAAATCTTGCCGTTAATCGCGAAGCGGGATAACCTTGCCGCAAGAGTTGGCTGGACAGTCGCTGTAGCGCGCAAGCGTTATGGAGGAAAGTCCGGGCTCCATAGGGCGGAGTGCCAGGTAACGCCTGGGAGGCGTGAGCCTACGGAAAGTGCAGCAGAGAGTAGACCGCCGATGGCCCCGCAAGGGGATCAGGTAAGGGTGAAAGGGTGCGGTAAGAGCGCACCGCGCGACTGGCAACAGTTCGTGGCACGGTAAACCCCACTCGGAGCAAGACCAAATAGGAACCCTTCGGTGTGGCCCGCACTGGGTTCGGGTAGGTTGCTACAGGCAGCCAGTGATGGCTGTCGCAGAGGAATGACTGTTCTCGACAGAACCCGGCTTACAGGCCAACTCTTATTTCTTCCTTTCTGTCCCTCAGACGCCCCGCTTTAGTCCAAAAAAATATTACTCGTGAGACTTTACTTTAACTTCTCATGCTATCTCGTTGTACGTGGTCCCCTTTGTTCCGTCATATTCATGTCATTTCTCCCCAGCTAAGCGCCTTTTGGACCTAACCCCCCGTCAATAAAGGAGTTTTCGTCAGTTGCTCACTTGACGGTGTATAGGCGCATTTCTATAGTGTGCCGAAGTGGTGTGAAGTGGAAAAAAGTGGGATTTATTGGCATGGATAGCCGGTCTTTCAGGGGAAGCTCTTAATCGTGTTCCGAGGAACCAACGCCATCAGTCTTGACGCCAAGGGGCGGCTTGCGATGCCATCAAGGTATCGCGACCGGCTCGTGGGCGCCTGCGAAGGCCAGTTGGTGGCAACGATTGCCCTGGAAGAGAAGTGTCTGTGGATCTACCCCCTGCCTGAATGGGAAAAGGTCGAGCAGCAGCTCGCCGCCGCACCCAACATGAACCAGCAGGTCAAGCGCCTGCAGCGTCTGCTCATCGGTAATGCCAATGATATCGAGCTCGACGGCAATGGTCGCTTCGTCGTGCCGCCGTTGCTGCGCGATCACGCAGGTCTGGACAAGAAGGTCATGCTGGTTGGTCAGCTGAACAAATTCGAATTGTGGAGCGAAGAAGCCTGGCTGGCTCAGACCGACGCATACCTTGAACAGCAGGGCACCGGCGAGCTGCCGGTGGAACTGCAGTCGTTGAGTCTATGACCATGCAGCCGACCTTCCAGCACATCAGCGTTCTGTTAAATGAAGCCCTGACCGGGCTCGACGTTCGGCCGGGCGGCCTTTATGTCGATGGTACCTTCGGTCGCGGAGGGCACAGCAGGGCGATCCTCGACAGGTTGGGGGAGAACGGCCGGCTGATTGCCTTCGATAAAGACCCGGAGGCAATACGGGTCGGAGAACAGCTGGCGGCCGAAGACGGCCGCTTTGTCGTTGTGCGCCGTTCGTTTGCCGACATGGCCGAAGAGCTGCGCCAGCGCGGCGAAACCGGCAAGGTAGACGGCGTGCTGCTCGATCTGGGTGTTTCATCTCCGCAGCTCGACGACGCCGAGCGTGGTTTCAGTTTCCTCAATGACGGCCCGCTGGACATGCGCATGGATCCGACGCAGGGGCAGAGCGCTGCCGAGTGGATCAACAACGCCAGCGAAGCCGACATTGCCACCGTCCTGTTCGAGTATGGGGAAGAACGCTTTTCGCGTCGTATGGCCAAGGCTATCGTGATGCGTCGTGCCGAGCAGCCCTTCACACGTACCGCGGACCTGGCAGAGGTGATCAAGCAGGCCAATCCGGCCTGGGAGAAGCACAAGCATCCGGCCACGCGGGCCTTCCAGGGCATCCGTATATTCATCAATCGCGAGCTGGACGATCTGTCGCTCGGTCTCAGGGCAGCGCTCGACGTTCTCGCCCCCGGCGGACGCCTGGCTGTGATCAGCTTTCATTCGCTGGAGGATCGGCTGGTCAAGCAGTTCATGCGGCTGGAAGCCAAGGGTGCGCCGATACCCCGAGGCCTGCCGGTTCGCCAGAGCGAGATTTCAGTCAGCATCAATCTCGTTGGCAAGGCGATCAAGCCATCTGCCGAAGAAGTGTCTGTTAACCCCCGGTCTCGTAGCGCCGTGCTGCGCATCGCGGAGAAGCGTTGATGGATGCGCAAGAGAAGAAGCCCGTGCGTCTCGGTCTGCCGCGCAGCAGCGGTTGGCTGTTGTTCGTCTGGGTACTGGTCGTCGCTTCAGCCCTTGCGGTGCCCTACAGCGCCCATTGGAGCCGCATGTTGCTCAACGAGCTGGCCGCGGAAATGACCGTGCGCGAGAAGGCGCAGGCCGAATGGGGCCGGCTGGTCCTCGAGCAGAGCACCTGGACTGCGCACAGCCGTGTCGAGGCAATCGCCACGACTCAGCTGAAAATGCGCGTTCCGGAAGCCGCTGAAGTCATCCTGGTGAAGCCATGATCAGCATCAAGCCCAACGGTAGCCTCTATCCCTGGCGCTTCCGCCTGGTCATAGCCCTGCTTGGCGTGTTCTGCGTGGCCATTGGTTATCGCATCGTCGAGCTGCATGTGCTCGATGAAGGGTTTCTCAAGGATCAGGGCGACAAGCGCAGCGTGCGGCACGTGAAGATCCCGGCGCACCGCGGACAGATTACCGACCGCCATGGCGAGCCCCTGGCGGTGAGTACTCCGGTCGTCACCCTGTGGGCGAACCCCACGCAGCTGATCGGCCATGAGGAGCGTTGGGCCGAACTGGCGAAGGCACTGGGGACCGACCCGAAAACCTTCCGTGAGCGGCTCAAGGCCAACGCCAGCAAGGAGTTCATCTATCTGCGCCGCCGCATGACGCCGCAGGACGGTGAGGCGGTCATGGCGCTCAAGGTGCCGGGCGTCTACAGCATCGAGGAATACCGCAGGTTCTATCCTGCCGGAGAAGTCGCTGCGCATCTGGTCGGTTTCACCAATGTCGACGAAGCCGGTCAGGAAGGTCTGGAACTCGCTTATGATCAGTGGCTGCAGGGTGTGCCGGGCAAGCGGCAGGTGTTGCAGGATCGGCGGGGTCGTCTCATCAAGGACGTTCAGGTCGTCAGCAATGCCCGTCCAGGCAATGAATTGAAACTGTCGGTCGACCTGCGCCTTCAATACATAGCGCACCGCGAGCTGCGCGATGCACTGAAGAATTTCGGAGCCAAAGCAGGTTCCGTCGTTCTGGTCGACGTGCGTAGCGGGGAAGTGTTGGCCATGGCCAACTATCCTTCCTACAACCCGAACAACCGCGCGAACCTCAAGCCGGACATGATGCGTAACCGCGCGTTGATCGATGTGTTCGAACCTGGTTCGCCGATCAAGACGTTCACCGTGGCCGCAGCGCTGATGTCCGGCCGTTATCAGCCCAACACGGTTATGGACACCCGCCCCGGCAGCATGCGTGTGGCGACCATGACCGTACGTGATATTCACAACTACGGCGTGCTCGATGTGACCGGCGTGATCGTGAAATCGAGCAACGTCGGCGTGGCCAAGATGACGCTGGATATTGGCGCCGAGCCGCTATACAGCCTGCTTCAACAGCTTGGTCTGGGCGAGTACACCGGCCTCGGCTTCCCCGGTGAAAGCGTCGGACGTCTCCCCAGTCGGCGCAAGTGGCCGCAGGTGGAAACCGCCACGCTGTCATACGGCTATGGTCTGTCGGTCACCGCGACGCAGCTGGCGCAGGCTTATGCCGCGCTGGGCAATGGCGGGCGGCGCGTGCCGCTATCGCTGCTGAAGGTCGACCAGGCGCCGGCAGGTGAACAGGTAATCCCCAGCGACGTCAGCCAGCAGCTACTCGGCATGTTGCGCGCGACTGTTGACGGGCAGGGCGGCACCGGCTCGCGGGCTCGTGTGCCGGGCTATCAGGTCGGCGGCAAGACTGGCACCGTGCACAAGACGCTTGCCTCGGGCGGCTACGCCAAGGACCGCTACCGTTCGGTTTTCGCCGGCATCGCACCGATCAGCAATCCGCGTTTTGCCGCGGTAGTGGTGATCGACGAGCCGAGCAAGGGCCAGTACTACGGCGGCCTGGTCGCTGCACCGGTATTTGGCGAGGTCATGTCCGGCGCGCTGCGTCTGCTCAACGTGACGCCTGACGACCTGCCCGCACTTCAGCAGGTCGAGCTGCCTCCGTTGGAAAAGGAGGGCTCGCGCGGATGAGACTCTCCGAACTGTTTCAAGACTGGCAGGGCAGCGACGTGACGATCTCGGGTATCGAAATCGACAGCCGCCGGGTGACTGATGGCTGCCTGTTTCTGGCCGCGCCGGGCCTCCGCCAGGATGGTCGTGACTATATAAAGCAGGCCGCCGAGGCTGGCGCGTCGGCCATTGTCTACGAGGCTGGTGACGGCTACGGACAACCTGATCTTGCCGTGCCCTGCATCCCGGTAACCGGGCTGGCAGGCAAGCTCTCAGCGCTGGCCGGCGATTTCTACGGCAACCCTTCGCAAAAGCTGGGGTTGATCGGCGTGACCGGAACCAACGGCAAGACCAGCGTATCGCAGATGCTGGCTCAGGCGCTGGACATACTCGGCAAGCCATGCGGAATCATCGGCACCCTGGGTAGTGGCATGTTCGGCAAGCTGAATGAACATGGCATGACCACCCCCGACGCCCTGCGGGTTCAGGAACAGCTTGCCCGGCTGCATGCCGAAGGCGCTGCCTGGGTCGCGATGGAGGTCTCGTCCCATGCGCTGGATCAGGGGCGGGTCGCGGCGGTCGACTTCGACCTTGGCGTGTTCACCAATCTCAGTCGCGATCATCTGGATTACCACGGCGATATGCAGCGCTATGGCGCAGCCAAGGCGCAGCTGTTCGCCATGCCGTTGCGTACGGCAGTGATCAATCTGGACGACGCATTCGGCCGCGAGCTGGCGCTAACCTGTGGCATGCCGGTCATCAGCTACAGCATTGACGACGCACAGGCCACGCTGGGTTGCAACGAGGTCATTTTTGACAGCGCCGGCATCCATGCGAATGTCCGCTTTGGCAGCGAACAGGCGCGGCTCGATAGCCCGCTGCTGGGCACCTTCAACCTGAGCAATCTGCTCGCCGTGATCGGCTGCCTGGTGGCGCTCGACGTTCCGCTGGCGCAAGCCGTTTCGCTGACGCAGCGGGTCACGCCGCCGGCTGGCCGCATGCAGCGTTTGGGCGGCGGTGTCGCTCCGCTGGTCGTGATCGATTATGCGCATACGCCCGACGCCCTGCAAAAGGCATTGGCGGCCTTGCGCGCGCACGTTCACGGCAGGCTTACCTGCATATTCGGCTGCGGTGGGGACCGCGACAGTGGCAAGCGTCCGCTGATGGCGCAGGCCGCAGAGCAGGGCGCTGACGCCGTAATCGTCACCGATGACAACCCGCGCACCGAAGCATCAGCCCGCATCATCGAACACATCATGCAGGGCTTCGAACAACCACAGCGTGTGCGGGTCATGCCCGCTCGTGCCGAGGCGATCCGCGAGACCATTGCTGCGGCAACGGCTGGCGATGTGATCCTGCTGGCCGGCAAAGGACACGAAACTTACCAGGAGATCAACGGCGTGCGTCATCCGTTCAATGACCTGGAGCAGGCCCGGCAAGCGCTTGCCGGATGGGAGGTCAGCCATGCTTGAAGCCAAGCGCCTGAGCGATATGGTCAAGCCACTGAGCGCCAGCCTGCATGGCGATGATGCTCGTTTCGATCACGTCTGCATCGATTCGCGTGAGGCCCGGGCGGGCTCGCTGTTCGTTGCGCTGCAGGGCAGCCGTGTGAACGGTCACGATTTCGTCGGCAAGGCCCGCGAGCGCGGCGCCGTTGCCGCGCTGGTCGAATATCTGGTCGACGATCCCCTGCCACAATTGCTGGTGCACGACGCTCAGCTGGCGTTGGGGCAGCTGGGCGCACTGGCTCGGGACGATTTTTCCGGCCCTATGGTTGCCATCACCGGTTCCAGCGGGAAAACCAGCGTCAAGGAAATGCTCGCAGCGATCCTTCGTGAACAAGGCCCGGTACTCGCCACACGTGGCAACCTGAACAATGAGCTCGGCGTTCCGCTGACCCTGCTCGAGCTCTCGGCCGAGCACAAATTCGCGGTGATCGAGATGGGCGCAGCGGGTGTTGGCGATATCGCCTACAGCATGCGCTTGGCGCGTCCGCACGTGAGCATCCTGACCAATGCCGGTACTGCCCATGTCGGCCGCTTCGGCGGTCCGGAGCAGGTGGCGCGGGCCAAGAGCGAGATTTACACCGGACTGGACGCGGACGGCCAGGCCGTGATCAACCTCGACAGCCCCTGGTTCGAACAGTGGTACCAGTTGCTCGGCAAGCGCAAGAGCTACGCCTTCAGTCTGGAGAACCCAACCGCCGAGCTGCGCGTCGAGTCGATCGAGCTGGACGGTCGCGGTTGCCCGGGCTTCGTACTAGTGACGCCAAAGGGATCGATTACCGTACAGCTCAACCTGCTCGGCAAACACAGCATCGCCAACGCTCTCGCTGCGGCGGGCGCCGCGCTGGCGCTGGATGTCGATCTGGAAATGATCCGCCGTGGTCTGGCCAAGGTAATGCCGGTACCGGGGCGCGCCCAGAGCCTCTCGGGCAAGCGCGGTTCGCTGATCATCGATGACAGCTACAACGCCAATCCGGGCTCGGTAAAGGCTGCAATCGATCTGCTCGCGGACTTCGAAGGCAAGCGAATCCTGGTGCTCGGCGATATGGGCGAGCTGGGCCAGTGGG
>CAYZFU010000030.1:0-8176 GCA_964477725.1 uncultured Halopseudomonas sp. | reverse complement strand
AAAGCCACCGAGAGGTGGGTGACTACGCGCGCGAACACGGGCTCGACGGGCTCTACGCCGTCGGCAGGCTGTCTGCGCTCGCTGTGGAAAGCTTTGGCGAAGGCGCCCGGCTGTTTGCCAGCAAGGCCGAGCTCACTGCCGCGCTGCAGGATCAGCTCTCCCCTGAAACGCACGTACTGGTCAAGGGATCACGCAGCGCCGGAATGGAAGAAGTCGTCGCCGGCCTGACCGAACATAACGATAACCATAACGACGACAAGGCTCATTGAGATGCTTCTGTTACTTGCTCAATACCTTCAGCAATTTCATACCGGGTTCTCGGTATTCCAGTACCTGACCCTGCGCGGCATTCTCGGTGTGCTGACCGCGCTGGGTATTGCGCTATTCATGGGGCCGCAGATGATCCGTGCGCTGGTGTTCCGGCAGATCGGTCAATCCGTGCGCAACGACGGCCCGCAGAGTCATCTGTCCAAGGCCGGTACACCGACCATGGGCGGGGCGTTGATTCTCATCGCCATAGCGGTGAGCACGCTGCTCTGGGCCGATCTGAGCAATCTCTATGTCTGGGTGGTATTGGGCGTCACGCTGTCCTTCGGTGCGATCGGCTGGGTCGACGACTACCGCAAGGTCATCGAAAAGAACTCGCGCGGCCTGCCATCGCGCTGGAAGTACTTTTGGCAATCGGTGTTCGGTCTGACGGCTGCGGTGATCCTCTACTACACCGCGCAGACTCCGATCGAAACCACGCTGATCGTGCCCTTCTTCAAGGACGTGACGATTCAGCTGGGGCTGTTCTACATCGTGCTGACCTATTTCGTGATCGTCGGCTCGAGCAATGCGGTCAACCTGACCGATGGCCTCGACGGACTGGCGATCATGCCTACGGTCATGGTGGGCGGTGCGCTGGGCATCTTCGCCTATCTATCCGGCAACGTGCGCTTCGCCGATTACCTGCTGATTCCGTACGTACTCGGATCCGGCGAACTGATCATCTTCTGTGGTGCGTTGCTCGGCGCAGGTCTGGGCTTTCTTTGGTTCAACACCTATCCGGCCCAGGTGTTCATGGGCGACGTCGGCGCTCTGGCCCTGGGTGCGGCGCTGGGCACGATCGCGGTGATCGTTCGGCAGGAGATCGTGCTGTTCATCATGGGTGGCATCTTCGTGGTCGAGACGCTGTCGGTCATCGTCCAGGTCGCTTCGTTCAAGCTGACCGGGCGCCGCGTTTTCCGCATGGCGCCGATCCACCACCATTTCGAATTGAAGGGCTGGCCTGAGCCGCGTGTGATCGTGCGTTTCTGGATTATCACCGTGGTGCTGGTGCTGATCGGCCTTGCCACCCTGAAGCTGCGTTGAGGAAAAGACTGTGTCACTGATTACCACGGACAAGAAGCGGATCATCGTCGGGCTCGGTAGCACCGGGCTGTCGGTCGCCCGTTTTCTGGCGGGCCGTGGTATTCCCTTCGCTGTCGCCGACACCCGCCAGGCTCCGCCCGGGCTGGATCAGCTCAAGCGCTTCGCGCCCATGGCTGATCTGCATCTGGGCGAGCTGGACGCCGACCTGCTATCCGGCGCTGGCGAGCTGATCGTCAGTCCGGGTATCGCGCTGGCCACACCTGCGTTGCAGCAGGCGAAGGCCGCGGGCGTCGGCATCGTTGGCGACATCCAGCTGTTCGCCCGTGAGGCGAAAGCTCCGATCATTGCGATCACCGGGTCGAACGCGAAAAGCACGGTGACGACGCTGGTCGGCGACATGGCTCAAGCAGCCGGGAAGCGCGTCGCTGTCGGCGGCAATCTCGGCACGCCGGCACTCGATCTGCTTGAAGACAACGCCGAGCTGTATGTGCTCGAACTGTCCAGTTTTCAGTTGGAGACCACCGAACGGCTGAACGCCGCTGTCGCCACCGTGCTGAACATCAGCGAAGACCATATGGACCGTTACGCCAACCTGGCCGCTTATCATCAGGCCAAGCACCGGATCTTTCGTGGGGCACGCGCTGTAGTGGTCAACCGCGACGATCCGCTATCGCGCCCCCTGGTTGCCGACGAGCTGCCGCGCTGGACATTCGGTCTGTCGCGTCCGGACTTCCACGGTTTCGGTCTGCTTACCGAGGCGGACACAACCTCGCTCGCCTATGAATTCGACGCGCTGATGCCGGTCGCGGACCTGAAGATTCGCGGCGCGCACAACCAGTCCAATGCGCTGGCCGCCCTTGCGTTGGGCCAGGCCGCTGGTTTGCCGATGCCGGCTATGCTCAAGGCTCTGCGAGAGTTCGCAGGTCTGCCGCACCGCTGCCAGTGGGTTGGTCAGCGAGCCGCAGTCGACTACTACGACGATTCCAAGGCGACCAATGTTGGCGCGGCGCTGGCTGCCATCGAAGGCCTCGGCGCAGACATTCAGGGTCAGCTGGTACTGATCGCCGGTGGCGATGGCAAGGGCGCCGATTTCGCGCCCCTGCGTGACCCGGTCAATCGCCATTGCCGCGCGGTGGTACTGCTGGGCCGGGATGCCCTGCTGCTGGAGCAGGCCCTATCCGGGGCAAGCCAGCTGATCCGCGTCGATACACTGGAGCAGGCGGTAAAGTCTGCCGCTGAACA
The DNA here is from genome assembly GCA_964477725.1 of uncultured Halopseudomonas sp. Lineage (GTDB taxonomy): Bacteria > Pseudomonadota > Gammaproteobacteria > Pseudomonadales > Pseudomonadaceae > Halopseudomonas. The sequence goes on along the minus strand of CAYZFU010000030.1, from coordinate 5,581 downwards.
GGCCCGGCCCGGTGATGCGGTGCTGTTATCGCCAGCCTGCGCGAGCCTCGACATGTTCAGGAATTTCGAAGAACGCGGCCGGCTTTTTGCGGCAGCCGTGCAGGGGATGCCGCAATGATCTGGGCCGAGGTCATCCAGCGCGCGACCGGCCCCCTGACCGGTGAGCGTCGTTTCGACATGGATCTGCCGCTGCTGGTCGGCGCATTGTGCCTGCTAGGGCTGGGGCTGGTGATGGTCAGCTCCGCCTCCATGGAAGTGGCCGCCGGGCAGCTTGGCAATCCCATGTTCTACATGATTCGCCAGATCATCTACCTATTGATCGGCATTGCCGCGCTGCTGGTGACCCTGTCGATTCCGCTGGCCCTGTGGGAGCAGTTTCGCTTCCCCTTGTTGTTCCTCGGCTTCGCCTTGCTGGTAGCGGTGCTGATTCCCGGCATCGGTCGGGAAGTGAACGGCAGCTGGCGCTGGATTCAGGTCGGCCCGATCAACGTGCAGCCCTCGGAACTGGCCAAGCTGTTTGCTGTGGTATTCCTCGCTGGCTATCTGGTTCACCGCAAGGAAGAAGTGAAGGAGCGGTGGTTCGGTTTCATCAAGCCGTTCATGGTGCTCGGGCCGATGGCGTGGTTACTGATCATCGAGCCGGATTTCGGCGCTACCGTCGTGCTCATGGGCGCTGCTACCGGCATGCTTTTTCTCGGCGGCGTCGGTCTGTTCCGCTTCGCCCTGCTGTTCGGTTCGCTCGGCGCCCTGGCCGGCTTGCTGATCCTGTTCGAGCCCTATCGTCTGCAGCGTCTCACCGGCTTTCTCAACCCGTGGAACGATCCGTATGGCACCGGCTATCAGCTCACCCAGGCGCTGATTGCCTTCGGTCGCGGTGACTGGTTCGGCATGGGACTGGGCAACAGCATTCAGAAGCAGTTCTATCTGCCCGAAGCGCACACCGACTTCGTATTCGCCGTGCTGGCAGAAGAGCTTGGCCTTATCGGCGCTCTTGCCGCGTTCGGCCTGTTGATCTTCGTTGCCATCCGTAGTCTGTACATCGGTCTGTGGGCCGAGCGTGCCGGCCGACTGTTTTCAGCTTATCTCGCCTACGGTCTGGCGATCATGTGGTGCGGCCAGATCCTCATCAACGTCGGCGTAAATGTCGGCCTGCTGCCGACCAAGGGACTGACGTTGCCCTTCCTCAGTTATGGCGGCAGTTCGCTGGTGGTTTGCTGTATCAGTCTCGGGTTGTTGCTGCGTATCGACTGGGAGCGCCGTCAGGCGCAAAAGGAGGGCGCAACCAATGGCCAATAACGTCCTGATCATGGCCGGTGGCACCGGCGGGCACGTTTTCCCGGCCCTGGCCTGCGCTCGGCTGTTACGTGACCAGGGCTACCAGGTGCATTGGCTGGGTACCCGTCGCGGCATCGAGGCGGAACTGGTCCCGGCGGCCGGCTTCCCGATTCATTACATCGACATTCAAGGTCTGCGCGGCAAGGGCAAGTCTGCGTTGCTCAAGGCGCCTTTCGCGCTCACCCGCGCGCTGCGTCAGGCGCTGGCCATCATCAACGAGCTGAAGCCGCTTTTCGTGCTTGGTGCTGGCGGCTATGTCACCGGCCCCGGCGGTTTGGCTGCGTGGATGCGCCGTGTGCCGGTGATCATCCACGAACAGAACGCGGTGGTCGGCACGGCGAACCGCTTGCTGGCGAATGTCGCCGCGCGGCGCTGCGAAGGGTTTCCAGGCAGTTTTGCCGACGACGGCAAGCGCCGCAGCACCGGCAATCCGGTGCGCGAGGAGATCTTTCGAGTCCCGGCGGTCGATTACGACGGTAGCCGACGCCCGCGGCTATTGATTCTGGGTGGCAGCCTGGGTGCTGCCCCGTTGAACCGTATCGTGCCAGAGGCAGTGTCCATGCTGCCGCTCGAAGAGCGCCCGGAGATCGTCCATCAATGCGGCAAACAGCACGTCGAAGCGGCCAGCGACAGCTACGCCACCTGCGGCGTACAGGCGATTGTCGAGCCGTTCATCGCCGATATGGCTGGCGCCTACGCCTGGGCTGATCTGATCGTGTGTCGCGCCGGTGCGCTGACGGTGGCCGAGCTTGCCGCAGCCGGCCGCCCGGCACTGCTGGTGCCGCTGCCACACGCCATCGACGATCATCAAAGCGCCAATGCGCGGTTCCTCGCCGAGCACGGGGCCGCCGAAATGTTGCCGCAGGCGACGCTCAGCGGCGATGTGCTGGCCGAGCGTCTGCACACGCTATTTACCAAACCGGAGATTCTGCAACACATGGCAGCCAGTGCCCGCAAACAGGCCGCACCCAACGCGACCTCCGACGTCATCCGTGCCTGCCTGGAGGTTGCCCGTGAGCACTAAGAACCGCCAACAAGCTACCTTCCACCTGCCGGAAATGCGCCGGATCCGGCGCGTGCACTTTGTCGGTATCGGTGGCGCTGGGATGTGCGGTATCGCCGAAGTGCTACTGAACCTTGGCTACGAAGTATCCGGCTCGGATCTCAAGCGATCGGCGGTCACGCAACGACTGGAAAACTTCGGTGCACGCATAGATGTCGGTCACCGTGCCGAAAACGTCCAGCAGGCCGATGTACTGGTCGTGTCCAGCGCGATCAATCCGGAAAACCCGGAAGTCGCCGGCGCCATCGAACGTCGCATCCCCGTCGTACCGCGCGCGGAAATGCTTGCCGAGCTGATGCGCTATCGACACGGGATTGCCGTGGCCGGTACGCATGGCAAGACTACTACGACCAGCCTGATCGCCTCGGTGCTGGCCGCCGAAGGCCTCAGCCCGACCTTCGTTATCGGTGGCCGCCTGACCAGTGCCGGCACGAATGCCCAGCTGGGTGAGAGCCGTTATCTGGTCGCCGAAGCGGACGAAAGCGACGCGTCGTTCCTGCATCTGCAGCCGATGGTGGCGATCGTCACCAATATCGACGCCGACCACATGGCCACCTACGAGGGCGACTTCAACCGGCTGAAGCGTACCTTCGTCGAGTTCCTGCACAACCTGCCGTTCTACGGTCTGGCGGTGCTATGCATCGACGATCCGGTGGTGCGCGAGATCCTGCCGCAGGTCAACCGCCAGGTCATCACCTATGGTCAGTCCGAGGACGCCGACATCCGCGCCGTGGACATTCATCAACACGGCATGCAGACACACTTCACCGTGCTGCGTGACGGCAAGGATGCGCTGAAGGTGTGCGTCAACATGCCGGGTGTACACAACGTACTCAACGCCCTGGCGACCATCGCCGTGGCGACCGACGAAGGCGTGAGCGATGCCGCCATCGTCAAGGGCCTGACCGGCTTCGAGGGCGTGGGGCGGCGCTTCCAGGTTTACGGTCAGTACAGTATCGGCGAAGGCGACGACATCATGCTGGTGGACGATTACGGCCACCACCCGCGCGAAGTGAATGCCGTGATCAAGGCAGTGCGCGCCGGCTGGCCCGAGCGTCGCCTGGTGATGATCTACCAGCCGCACCGGTTTACCCGCACCCGCGATCTATACGAAGACTTCGTCCAGGTCCTGGCCGATACCAACGCCCTGTTGCTGATGGAAGTGTATCCGGCCGGGGAAGAACCGATTCCGGGGGCGGACAGCAAGAACCTGTGCCGCAGCATCCGTCAGCGCGGCCAGATCGATCCGATTTACGTCGAGCGCGACGCTGACGTCATGCCGCTGCTCGAAGCGGTTTTGCGTCCAGGCGACATCCTGTTGACCCAGGGTGCCGGTGACATTGGCGGCCTGGCTCCCCAACTGGCCGAAGCGCTGGCGCAGCTGGCTGAAAGGAACACCGGAGGTAAGGCTTGATGAACGGCATGAAAGCCTTGGGTCGCGTTGCAGTGCTTTACGGCGGTCGCTCTGCCGAACGCGACGTGTCGTTGAAGTCCGGTGCGGCGGTGCTCGAGGCACTGCAAGGCGCAGGCGTCGACGCGTATGGCATCGATGCCGGGCACGACCTGGCCGAGCGGCTGCTCAACGATCGTCCGGACCGCGTTTTTATCGCCCTGCATGGCCGTGGCGGCGAGGATGGCAGCCTGCAAGGTCTGCTTGAGACCCTGCGTCTGCCTTATACCGGCAGCGGCGTGCTGGCTTCGGCGCTCGGGATGGATAAGCTGCGTACCAAGCTCGTGTGGCAAAGCCTGGGTTTGTCGACACCGCGCTATGAAGTATTGCGCGACAAGGCAGACTGCCAGTCGATTTTCGAACAGCTAGGTGCGCCGCTGATCGTCAAGCCGGTGCACGAAGGCTCCAGTATCGGCATGTCCAAGGCGACCAGCCTGGCCGAACTGGAACAGGCATGGGACGACGCCCAGCAGTACGACGACCAGTCCCTGGTGGAACAGTGGATCACCGGCGCCGAGTTCACCGTGGCGATCCTTGACGGCCGTGCCTTGCCAGCCATCCGCCTGCGTACGCCGCACATCTTCTATGACTACAACGCCAAGTACCTGGCCAACGACACCCAGTACCTGTGCCCGTGCGGGCTGCCCGAGGAGAAAGAGCGCGAACTCGCTGATCTGTGCCTCGCCGCGTTCCACGCGGTCGGCTGCAAGGGCTGGGGACGGGTCGACGTGATGCAGGACGAGTCCGGGCGCTTTTATCTGTTGGAAGTGAACACGGTCCCGGGCATGACCGACCACAGTCTGGTCCCGATGGCGGCGAAGGCCGCGGGAATGTCATTTACCGATCTGGTCCTGGCGATCCTCGCCAGCGCCGACTACTGAAGGCGCAAGAAACATGTTGGGGCTGACGATTCGTGACGAAAGGGCAGGCAGACCGCTAGGCCGGCGCAGTGCGCCTGGCCGCGGCGCCGTGCGTGTCACGCCGCCCGCTCCACGCAGCTGGCCGAAGCTGAAGCTGACCAGGCCGTCGTTCGATGGCGCCTGGGTGCGCATTCAGCAGGTCATGTGGCCGTTGCTGCTGGTCGCGCTGGGCGTGGGCTTGTATGAGCTGAGCACCCGGCTGCTGCCGCTGGCGGACCGGCCGATCAGCCTGATCAGCGTGCAGGGCGATCTGCAGTACATCGATCGCGCCTCGGTGCAGGAAGTGATCCAGCCGTATGTCGATGACAGCTTCCTGAGCATCGATCTCGCAGGGCTGCGCACGGATCTGGTGGACATGTCCTGGGTTGCCAGCGCGTCGGTCAAGCGCGTATGGCCGGACCAGTTGATCATCCGCCTGGACGAGCAATTGCCGGTCGCTCGTTGGGGCGCATCGACGTTGCTGAACAATGAAGGCATGGCCTTCGAGCCGGGCGACATGAGTCGCTTCGAAGACCTGCCACGGCTTGACGGGCCGCAGCGTGCCAAGCGACGGGTCATGCGCAACTACCAGCAATTCAACCGCTTGCTGCGCTCGTACGGTCACGGCATCTCGCGGCTGGAACTGCGCGACCGGGGCAGCTGGTTCCTGACCACACAGGACGGTATCGAGATTCTTTTGGGTCGTGATGACGTGGTCGACAAGATGCAGCGTTTCCTGACCGTGGACCAGCTGATGCTGTCCGAACGGCGGGAGCAGATCGCGCGGGTCGACCTGCGTTACAGCAATGGCATGGCAGTGGCCTGGCGCGAGCC
>CAYZFU010000029.1:17343-21824 GCA_964477725.1 uncultured Halopseudomonas sp. | reverse complement strand
CTTGGTCATTACGAGCGCTTCGTCAAGGCGACCATGAGCCGCGCCAACAACTTCACCGCCGGTCGTGTCTACGAGCACGTGCTGCGCAAGGAGCGGCGCGGCGACTACCTGGGCGCGACCATCCAGGTGATCCCGCACATCACCGACGAGATCAAGAGCCGCATCATTAAGGGTGCCGGTGATGCCGACGTCGCGCTGGTGGAAATCGGCGGGACCGTGGGCGACATCGAGTCACAGCCATTCCTCGAGGCGATCCGCCAGCTACGCATCGAAGTCGGCGCACGCCGCGCCATGCTCATGCATCTGACGCTGGTGCCGTACATCGCTACAGCTGGCGAGACCAAGACCAAACCGACCCAGCACTCGGTCAAGGAACTGCGCTCGATCGGCCTGCAGCCTGACGTGTTGATTTGCCGTTCCGACCATCCGATCGATCTGTCATCGCGCCGCAAAATCGCACTGTTCACCAACGTCGAAGAACGTGCGGTGATCGGTCTGGAAGACGTGGATACCATCTATCGTATTCCGTCTGTGCTGCATGCTCAGGGGCTGGACGATTTTGTCGTCGAGCGCTTCGGACTCGAGTGCTCGCAGGCCGATCTGTCCGAATGGGATCGGGTGGTTGATGCCAAGCTGTATCCCGAGAAAGAAGTCACCATCGCCATGGTCGGCAAGTACATGGAGCTACTGGAAGCTTACAAGTCACTGATCGAGGCCTTGAGCCATGCCGGCATCCAGAGCCGGACCAAGGTCAACGTGCGCTACATCGATTCCGAAGATATCGAGCAGAAGGGTCTCGAGCTGCTCGAAGGCGTCGACGCCATCCTGGTTCCAGGTGGTTTCGGTCTGCGCGGTGTGGAGGGCAAGATCGCCACGGTGCGTTACGCCCGTGAGAACAAGATCCCTTACCTGGGTATCTGCCTGGGCATGCAGGTTGCGGTTATCGAATATGCCCGCGATGTGCTTGGCTGGCAGGACGCCAACTCCACCGAGTTCGACAAGACCAGCACCCACCCGGTGGTTGGTCTGATTACCGAATGGCAGACCGCTTCCGGTCAGATGGAGCAACGCTCCGAGGATTCCGACCTGGGCGGCACCATGCGCCTGGGCGCGCAGGAATGCGCCCTGACGCCCGGTTCGCGGGCACACGAATGCTATGGACAGGATGTGATTGTCGAGCGCCATCGTCACCGCTACGAGGTCAACAATAATCTGTTGCCCGATCTCGAGGCAGGCGGCTTGAGGATTACCGGCCGTTCGGTCGACGGTGCACTGGTCGAGATGGTCGAAGTGGGCGATCATCCCTGGTTCGTCGCCTGCCAGTTCCATCCGGAATTCACTTCCACGCCGCGCTATGGGCATCCGTTGTTCAGCGGTTTCGTCAATGCCGCCATTGCCCAGCGTGCCGCCAAGGCCTGAGGATCAGCAATGAGTCAGAAAACCATCACCGTTGGCGACATCCAGATCGCCAACGACAAGCCTTTCGTGCTGTTTGGTGGAATGAACGTACTGGAAAGCCGCGATCTGGCCATGCGGATCTGCGAGGCCTACGTCGAGGTGACCGGCAAGCTGGGCATTCCCTACGTATTCAAAGCAAGCTTCGACAAGGCCAACCGGTCTTCGATCAACTCGTTCCGCGGCCCGGGGATGGAAGCGGGGCTGCGCATCTTCGAAGAGATCAGGCAGACCTTCAAGGTGCCGGTCATCACCGACGTGCATGAGCCGTATCAGGCTGCTCCGGTGGCCGAGGTCTGTGACATCATTCAGCTCCCGGCTTTCCTGTCGCGGCAGACCGACCTCGTCGTGGCCATGGCGAAGACCGGCGCGGCGATCAATGTCAAGAAAGCGCAGTTCCTCGCGCCGCAGGAGATGCAGCACATCCTCACCAAATGCCAGGAAGCCGGAAACGATCGGCTGATTCTCTGCGAGCGCGGCTCCAGTTTCGGTTACAACAACCTGGTGGTCGACATGCTCGGCTTTGGCGTCATGAAGCAGATGGGCTACCCGGTATTCTTCGACGTAACTCACGCCTTGCAGATGCCTGGCGGACGCAGTGATTCGGCTGGCGGTCGCCGCGCCCAGGTCACCGATCTGGCCAAGGCCGGCATGAGCCAGGGACTGGCCGGGCTGTTCCTGGAGGCGCACCCGGACCCGGACAACGCCAAGTGCGACGGACCTTGCGCGCTGCGTCTGGACAAGCTCGAGCCGTTCCTTTCGCAGCTCAAGCAGCTGGATGATCTGGTCAAGGGATTCCCGACGCTCGAGACCGCGTGAACTTGTCGCGTCGAACCTGATCTACTTTCGGACGATTCATATGGAGATAGCATAATCATGGCAAAGATCATCGACATCAAGGGACGTGAAGTCCTCGATTCGCGCGGCAATCCGACTGTCGAAGCGGATGTGATTCTGGATGGCAACATCGTTGGTAGCGCCTGCGCCCCGTCCGGTGCCTCGACTGGCTCGCGCGAAGCGCTTGAGCTGCGCGATGGGGACAAGAGCCGCTACATGGGCAAGGGCGTATTGAATGCGGTGGCCAATATCAACGGCCCGATCCGCGAGCTGCTGGTAGGCAAGGACGTGACCGACCAGGCTGCGCTGGATCGCGCCATGATCGAACTTGACGGTACCGAAAACAAGGCCAAGCTGGGCGCCAATGCCATCCTCGCGGTGTCGCTGGCCGCGGCCAAGGCTGCCGCCCAGTCCAAGGGCGTCCCGCTGTACGCGCACATTGCTGACCTGAACGGTACCCCTGGCCAGTACAGCATGCCGGTACCGATGATGAACATCATCAACGGTGGCGAACACGCCGACAATAACGTCGATATCCAGGAGTTCATGGTTCAGCCGGTCGGCGCCAAGACCTTTGCCGATGCATTGCGCATGGGTGCGGAAATTTTTCACCATCTCAAGGCTGTGCTCAAGGCGCGTGGACTGAGCACGTCTGTGGGTGACGAAGGTGGCTTCGCGCCGAACCTGTCTTCCAACGAAGATGCTCTGGGTGCGATCGCCGAGGCCGTGGCCAACGCTGGCTACAAGCTTGGTGACGACGTCACGCTGGCGCTGGACTGCGCCTCCAGTGAATTCTACAAGGACGGCAAATACGATCTGGCCGGCGAAGGCAAGGTGTTCGACGCTGCCGGGTTCGCCGATTACCTGGCCGGTCTGACCGAGCGCTATCCGATCATCTCCATCGAAGATGGCATGGACGAGTCCGACTGGGACGGCTGGAAAGTATTGACCGACAAGATCGGTGCCAAGGTCCAGCTGGTCGGCGACGACCTGTTCGTGACCAACACCAGAATTCTCAAGGAAGGCATCGACAAGAGCATCGGTAACTCGATCCTGATCAAGTTCAACCAGATCGGCTCGTTGACCGAGACCCTCGAAGCCATCCAGATGGCGAAGAAGGCTGGCTACACCGCGGTGATCTCGCATCGCTCCGGTGAAACCGAAGACAGCACCATTGCCGATCTGGCCGTAGGCACCGCTGCCGGTCAGATCAAGACCGGCTCGCTGTGCCGCTCCGATCGCGTTTCCAAGTACAATCAGCTGCTGCGTATCGAAGAACAGCTGGGCGGTCAGGCCTCCTACAAGGGTCGTGCCGAGTTTCGCGGCTAAGCCAGCCCGGTCAGCCGAAACAACAAAGCGCGCCGCCTGTCGGCGCGCTTTGCGTTGGAGCGTGGCAATTGGCTGGCTTGCCTATTAGTATCTGCTCACCGAATCGCTGCCCGCTGGGAGGCTGGACGTCGTGAAATGGCTTTGGATTGCCGCCCTGGTTTTGCTGGCTGGCCTGCAGTATCGCCTGTGGGCGGGGGAGGGTAGCTTCGCCCACGTCGCCCAGCTCAAGCAGCAGATCGCCCAGCAACAACAGGAAAACGAGCAATTGCTCGAGCGTAACCGGGTTCTAACGGCGGAAGTCATCGAACTCAAGCAGGGCCTGGAGACCATCGAAGAGCGTGCCCGTCACGAGCTTGGCATGGTGCGGGAAGGCGAAACCCTGTTTCAGCTCAGCAGCGAATGAATGCCTCGCCCTCATTCTGGGTGGTGATTCCCGCTGCCGGTGTCGGCGCGCGGATGAAAGCGGACCGTCCCAAGCAGTATCTCCGCCTGGGTGATCGCACCCTTATCGAACATACCCTCGATTGTTTCCTCGATTATCCTGGGCTGCGCGGCCTGGTCGTCAGCCTGTCGGCTACCGATGGATATTGGCCGACACTTGCCTGTGCGGCTGATCCTCGCGTCAATCTGGCAGCGGGCGGCGCCGAGCGTGCCGACTCGGTACTCGCCGGGCTCGAGCGGCTTGTTGCACTTGGTGCGGCTGACGGCGACTGGGTGCTTGTGCATGACGCAGCGCGGCCCAACCTTGCGCACTCGGATCTGGCCCGGCTGCTGGAGTCCTTGGCAGATGATCCGGTCGGCGGCCTGTTGGCGGTGCCGGTGCGTGACACTCTCAAGCAGGTCGGTCCGGATGGCCGGGT
>CAYZFU010000029.1:0-17321 GCA_964477725.1 uncultured Halopseudomonas sp. | reverse complement strand
CCACCCCTGACCGTAGCCTGTTCTGGCAAGCCTACACACCGCAGATGTTTCGCCTCGGAATGCTGCGTGAGGCGCTCAGCGGCGCACTGGCTGCGGGTATTCCGGTAACCGATGAAGCCTCGGCGATAGAGTGGGCCGGTCATGCGCCCAGGCTTATCGAGGGGCGTGCGGACAACATCAAGGTCACGCGCCCGGAAGACCTCGGCTGGCTGGCAGGTCTTCGGCGTTAAGCAACGCTGCCTTCTTCACTTTCAGTCCCTCGCTCCATTGGTCGCATCGCAGGAACAGCCTTCGAAGTCGCTGGGTCGCATTTCACAAGTGCTGGGCAATCACCAACCAGCCCTTGCGGATGCGACATCTCGATTCAACACCAGCGATTGAGGAGATCCCATGTTGAGCAAATCATCCCCGGCAGACATGCTGCTATGGGCGGCTGCGGGCGCAGCCGCCGGAACTCTGGCGGTCTGGGTCATGGATCGACTGGATTGGTACGCCTACAAACGCATGCCTGAGCGGGACCGTCAGCGCACCATCAAGGCACGTCCGCAGGGTATGGATCCGGCTCATGTCATGGCCGACAAGGTGGCAGGTCTGGCTGGCAAGCACGTCGAACAACCGCACCCGGCAGGCATGGCGATTCATTATTCGCTGGGCATGCTCCCAGGTGCGGTTTATGGAGCGCTGTACGACAAGGTGCCGCTACTCGGGGCCGGCCGTGGCAGTCTGTTTGGTCTCGGGCTGTTCCTTGCTCAGGACGAAGGCCTGAATACGCTCACGGCTCTTTCAGGTAAGCCTGGCGAGTATCCCTGGCAAGACCATGCCCGCGGCCTGGCGGCGCATGTGCTCTTCGGTATGGTTACTGACACGGCCATCCGTTTCCTCAGGAATCGATTGTAAGGACGCAGCGCACCTTTGCCCCGGACCTGTTACGCCCGGGTCCGGTTGCCTGACAGGGAGCCGTGATCCAAAAATGTAAATCGCGCCAATCAGAGGCGATTTGCACTACCATACCGCTGCGCGACCTGAGTTATCATCGTCTTCATCAGGCGATTGCGGAGACATCGGGTTCCGGTAGATCGGCCAGCGAGCTAACAACAGAGGAGAAAATCATGAGCCGTCAGGCAAAAGCCGTGGTATGCCGCGAATGGGGCCAGCCCGTTCAAGTGGAGACCATCACCGTCGATGGACCCAAGCGGGGCGAAGTCACCATCAAGGTCGCCGCATGTGGCGTATGCCATAGCGATCACTCGGCAACGACAGGCAAGATTCAGTATCCGCCGCCGCTGGTTCTCGGTCACGAAGCCGCTGGCGTCGTGGTTGAAGTGGGCGAGGGCGTTACCGAGTTGAAGGAAGGCGACTATGTGGTCAGCACCTTCATCACCATGTGCGGCAAGTGCCGTAACTGCGTTCGCGGCCGGCCGGTTCTGTGCGAGAACGCGCGCAAGTCGCTGGTCACCCTGCCTGACGGCACCGTGCGTACCCATGGCAAGGATGGCGAAGACCTGAACGTGTTCGGCGCCTGCGGCGTGATGGCCGAATACGCGACCATGCATGTCGACAACTGCGTGAAAATCGAAGAAGGCGTGCCCATGTCCAGCGCAGCGCTGGTTGGTTGCGCGGTCATTACCGGCGTCGGTTCGGTGTTCAACACTGCCGAGCTGGAGCCCGGTTCGCGTGCTGTGGTATTCGGCATCGGCGGGGTGGGTCTGAACGTCATTCAGGGGTGCGTTACCGCCGGGGCCGAAATGGTCATTGCTGTGGACACCAATGAATCGAAGCTGGAGATGGCCAAGCAGTTCGGTGCCACTCACACGATCAACATCAAGAAAGTGGAAGACGTCAGCAAGGCGATCAAGAAGCTCAGTGGTGGCGGTGTCGATTATGCCTTCGAGTGCGTAGGCAACGGCAAGGTCGTCGAGCAGGCCTACAAGGCCCTTGGCCGCGCCGGTACGGTCGTCGTCGTTGGCGTCGCCGACATGCAGGACAAGACGTCCTTCAATACCTTCTCGCTGCCTGCTGACGAGCGCACCATCAAGGGTAGCTGGCTGGGTTCTGCCCGGCCGCAGTACGACTTTCCGAAGATTCTCAACCTGTACAAGGCCAACCGTCTGAAGCTGGACGAACTGGTCACCAAGACCTACAGCATCGATGAGGCGCCGCAGGCGTTTCAGGACATGCTCGACGGCAAGAATGCCCGCGGCGTTATCGTTTTCGAATAACCGGGTGTCTGTCAGGTAGTACCAACAACGGGCATCGGATCGCTGATTCGATGCCCGTTTACGTTGGCGGCGGCTTATTGTGTGTCGCTGTTCCAACGCCTCTCATCCGGCACCGATTGACCCTCGACCGCTGAATGATATGCTGTATGTATATACAGTATTCAGGCGGTGTGTATGTGCCTTGTCGTTGATACCTTTTCTCCTCTGCAACCAGGCCTGCGCTGATCATGGGCTCGGTTGTCGCACTCGATACGCTCCTCGACGAGCGCCTCGTCTGGCGTGGTCAGGCGCTGGCCCAGCCGGCTGGTGTGCAGCCGACCGGCCATGCCGTGCTCGATCAGGCGCTGCCGGCAGGTGGCTGGCCTGAAGCCGCGTTGAGTGAAATCCTGTTGCCTGCCGAGGGCCTTGGCGAGCTGCAGTTGCTGTGGCCCACACTGGCGCGACTGACCCAGGCTCGTGAGCGCATCGTTCTGGTCGCGCCACCGCATGTGGCTTTTCCCTGGGCCTGGCAGGCTGCTGGTGTTGATCTGCGCTGGATGAGTATTGTCCGGTGCAGCAGCCGTGACGCTTTATGGGCGACCGAGCAATGCCTGCGTTCGGGCAGCTGCGGCGCGGTGCTGTGCTGGCCGGAAAAGGCCGATGACCGCTCGCTGCGCAGATTGCAGGTGGCCGCCGAAACCGGCCAGACGCTGGCTTTTGCCTATCGCCCAATCAGTGAAGCGGTCAATTCGTCCCCGGCGGCCCTGCGACTGATCTTCGACGCACCGGGCGAAGTGCGAGTGCTCAAATGCCGGGGCGGCCTGGCGCCGGCTCGCTCCATTTCGCTTGCAGCGGGACAATGATGCCATGCGCTGGGCCTGCATATTACTGCCTCAACTGGCGATGGACGCTGCGCTGCGCAATCGCGAGGATCCTGACGCACCACTGGTGCTGATTACCGGCCCGTCCCAGCGACGGGTGGTGCAGGCAATCAATCCTGCTGCCCGGGAGCTGGGGTTGCGTCCGGGGCAGACCCTGACCGCGGCACATGCTCTGACTCGTAGTTTTGCCACTGCAGAATACGATGTAGCGCAGATCGAACATTGGCATCGTTTTCTCGCCGCCTGGGCCTACCGTTTCAGCTCGCATGTGAGTCTGGACTACCCGCGCGCGCTGCTAATGGAAGTGGAGTCCAGTTTCAACCTGTTCGGCCCATGGCCACGTTTCGAAGCGCGGCTGCGTGAAGAGCTGACTAACCTGGGATTTCGCCATCGCATCGTCGCTGCACCGAATCCTGCTGCGGCGCGCTTTTTGACCAATGTTCATGACGGGCTTGCTGTGCCTGAGCGACAGGCGCTGCGGGATGTGCTCGGCAGCATGCCGGTTACCCGCTGCGGCTTTGATCGTGACACGGCCACCGCTTTTGAGCGAATGGGATTGAGGCGCTTCAAGCAAGTACTGGCGTTGCCGCGAGACAGCCTGGCCCGACGTTTTCCACGTCAGGTGCTGCAGCATATCGATACCCTGCTGGGTGATCGTTCGCTGGTACTCGATTGCTATGCACCGCCGGATGAGTTCGATCAGCGCATCGAGTTGAATTTCGATGTGGAATCGCATCAGACCTTGCTGTTCCCGCTGCGCCGGCTGACCGGTGATCTGGCGGCTTTTCTGGCCGGACGCGACAGCGGCGTGCAACGCTTCATTCTGTCGCTGGAACACCGGGAGGGGCCTGACAGTGAAGTGCCGGTCGGCCTGCTCGGTGCCGAACGTGATCCGGCCATGTTGTTCGAGCTGGCCCGGGGTCGCTTCGAGCAGCTGCAGATACCCGGCCCGACCCAGGCGCTGCGATTGGTGGCGCGCGACCTGCCGAGCTTTGTCCCGGAGCATCGCGAACTGTTTGAGGAACGGCCGCAGCAATCGGTGCCCTGGGAGCAATTACGCGAGCGCTTGCGCGCACGGCTGGGCGACGAGGCGGTGCAGGCTGTCCATGCTTTGGCCGATTATCGCCCCGAGTCCGCCTGGCAGATGGCCGATGCCGGTAGTGCAGGCACGCCCGCCGAACTGCCGCGGCGCCCGGGCTGGCTGCTGCGTCGGCCGATCGCCCTGCACGAGTTCTCGCCACGTGTGCTGGCCGGCCCGGAACGTATCGAGTCGGGGTGGTGGGACGGCGGCGATATCCGCCGCGATTATTATCTGGTGCAAACTCGCAGCGGCCAGCTGGCCTGGGTGTACTGCAGTGTCGAGCAGCCGGGTCGGTTGATGCTGCATGGATGGTTCGCATGAATGGTTACGCTGAACTGCACTGTCTGTCGAACTTCAGCTTCCAGCGCGGTGCATCCAGTGCCGAAGAGCTATTCAAGCGCGCGGCCAAGCATGGCTATCGCGCATTGGCTATTACCGACGAATGCACGCTCAGCGGCATCGTGCGTGCCTGGCAGGTGGCCAAGGATAGCGGCATTCCCTTGATCATCGGCAGCGAAATGCGCGTCGAAGACGGTCCCAGGCTGGTGCTGCTGGTGGAAAATATCACGGGTTATCAGAACCTGTGCCGATTGATTACCCAGGCGCGACGACGCACGCTCAAGGGTGAGTATCGGTTACTGCGCGATGATCTGAGCGGAGCCAGAGACGGTCTGCTGGCGCTGTGGCTGCCTGACTCGCCAGAAGACGAAGCCCACGGAAACTGGCTCAAGACGTTATTTGCCGCACAGCTGTGGCTTGCCGTGGAGTTGCACTGCGGAGCCGACGATGCCGGGCGCCTGGAAAATCTACTGGCCCTGGCGCAGCGACTGGCATTACCCGCCGTAGCCAGTGGTGACGTGCACATGCACGCGCGGGGTAGACGTGCCCTGCAGGACACCATGACCGCGATCCGCCATCACTGCACGGTTGCCGAAGCGGGCTATCGGCTCTTTGCCAATGGTGAACGGCACCTGCGCAGTCTCGACGCGCTGGCGCAGATCTACCCATCCGAGCTGCTCGACCAAACACTGCGCATCGCCGAACGCTGCCAGTTCGATCTGGATCAGCTCAAGTATCAATACCCGCACGAGCTGGTGCCCGCTGGACACTCGCCCAGTAGCTGGTTGCGTGAACTCACCGAGCAGGGCGCGCGCTGGCGCTGGCCCGCCGGTATCACCGAGCAGGCTCAGCAACAGATCGACAAGGAACTGGTCCTGATCGCCGAGATGGGCTACGAAAGTTATTTTCTCACCGTCCACGACATCGTGCGCTTCGCCCGCGAGCAGGCGATTCTCTGCCAGGGGCGAGGCTCGGCAGCCAATTCGGCGGTCTGTTACGCGCTGGGCATTACCGAAATCGATCCGTCTCATTCGAGCCTGTTGTTCGAACGGTTTTTATCCAAGGAGCGTAATGAGCCACCGGATATCGACGTCGACTTCGAGCATGACCGGCGCGAGGAGGTCATCCAGTACATTTTTCGTCGCTATGGCCGGCATCGCGCCGCACTGACCGCTGTGGTCAGTAGCTATCACGCCGCCGGTGCTTTGCGCGATGTGGGCAAGGCCCTGGGCATGCCGCCCGATCAGATCAATGCGCTGGCCAAGTGTGCCGGCAAATGGACCGACCGTTTGCCGTCACCGGAGCGCCTGATCGAGGCGGGGTTTGATCCTGACAGCCCTGTTCTGCACAAGGTCATGGTGCTGGCTGGCGAGCTGATCGGTTTTCCCCGGCACTTGTCGCAGCACCCGGGGGGATTCGTCATCTCCGAGCAACCGCTGGAAACGCTGGTGCCGGTGGAAAACGCCGCGATGGCCGATCGCACCATCATTCAGTGGGACAAGGACGATCTGGATCTGGTCGGCCTGCTCAAGGTGGATATTCTCGCCCTGGGCATGCTCAGTGCCATTCGCCGCACCTTCGATCTGGTTCGCGAGTATCGGGGGCGTGAACTGACCCTGGCGACCATTCCCGCAGAAGACGCTCCAACCTATGAAATGATCAGTCGAGCCGATACCGTCGGGGTATTCCAGATCGAGTCACGGGCGCAGATGGCCATGTTGCCGCGCATGAAGCCACGAACCTTCTACGATCTGGTGATCCAGGTGGCGATCGTACGGCCCGGTCCGATCCAGGGCGATATGGTGCATCCGTATCTGCGCCGCCGAAATAAAGAAGATCCGGTCATCTATCCGTCCGAGGCCCTGCGGCGGGTATTCGAGCGCACCCTGGGCGTGCCGCTGTTTCAGGAGCAGGTCATGGCGCTGGCAATCGTTGCGGCGGATTACACGCCGGGCGAGGCGGACCAGTTGCGCCGGTCGATGGCCGCCTGGAAGCGCCACGGGGGGTTGGAGCCGCATAAGCTGCGTCTGACCGAAGGCATGCTCCGCAATGGCTACACGCTGGAGTTCGCCGAGAGAATATTCGAACAGATCCGTGGATTCGGCAGTTATGGCTTTCCCGAATCGCATGCGGCCAGTTTCGCGTTACTCACCTATGCCAGTTGCTGGCTCAAGTGTCATGAACCGGTGGCCTTCGCCTGCGCACTGATCAACAGCTGGCCAATGGGCTTTTACAGCCCCGACCAGATTCTGCAGGACTTGCGCCGGCATAACCTGGAAACGCTGGCAATCGACGTGCGCTACAGCGACTGGGACTGCTCGCTGGAACCGGGGCAGGGCGAACAACCTGCGCTGCGCATGGGCTTGCGAATGATTCGGGGGCTGCGCGAGGATGTTGGTTTGCGTATTGAAGCCGAGCGGGACGAAGGTCCGTACACCAGCGTCGCCGATCTCGATCGCCGCGCCGGGCTGGATGCGCGTAGTCGGGAGCTGTTGGCTGACGCAGGAGCACTACGCGGGCTGGCCGGGCACCGCCATCAGGCGCGCTGGGCCATGGCCGGCATCGAGCCGCAACTGGCGCTGTTTGAAGGCATCGACTCGCCTGCCGAAACCCCGGTGGCCTTGCCAGTGCCCAGCGTCGCGGAAGATTTGCAGGCCGACTATGCCAGTGTCGGCACGACGCTGGGTCCGCACCCGCTCGAGGTGTTGCGGCCCCAGCTGCAGGCCAGGCGCTGCCGCAGTTCACGTGACCTGGCGACCATTGAGCATGGTCGCTACATTCGGGTAGCGGGATTGGCGATCGGCCGGCAGCGGCCCGGCACGGCTACAGGCGTTATTTTCGTTACGCTGGAAGACGAGTTCGGCATGGTCAATGTGATCGTCTGGGCCGATCTGGGCGAGCGGCAGCGCAAAGAGCTGATCGGTTCGCGCTTGCTGGAGATTCATGGTCGCCTGGAAACCAAGGACGGTGTGAGTCACTTGATTGCCGGGCGCCTGGTCGATCTCACGCCCCTGCTGACTGGACTGGATGTGCGCAGCCGGGATTTTCAGTAAGCCTGGTACCCGTCGAAAAAGGTCTCGATCATCCGCTCTTCGAGCTGGTCGACACTCGTCACCCTCCAGTGGGGTTGCTTGTCCTTGTCCACCAGCAGCGCCCGCACGCCTTCGGCTATATCGCCGTGTTCGAACCATTGCCGACCGAGGTGTAGCTCGAGCGCAAAGCAGTTCTCCAGCGACAACTGCTTACCGCGGACCAGCAGCTCCAGCGTCACGGCCATTGCCAGAGGCGAGCGAGTCTCGATCAGAGCAAGTGTTTGCTCGGCCCAGCCACGCCAGGCCGGGTCCTGCTCGCTACGCAGCGAGTCACGAATGCTGCGCAGATCACCTGCTGCAAAATGGCGGTCGATCGCCGGTTGTAATTGTTCGAGTTCGCTTTCCGGCCTTACGTCCATTTCATGCAGCTGTCGTTCGAACATCGAGAAAACCTGGTCGGAGCCATTCAGGCCGGCCAGCGCAAGCTCGACTGCCGCCAACCCGTCATCTTCGACAACGATGTCCAGCAACCCGGCGTACCGCGCATCAGCGGCGCTCAGCTGCAAGCCGGTAATGCCCAGATAAACACCCAGGCCGCCCGGCGCCCGTGAAAGGAAGTAACTTGCACCCACGTCTGGGAAAAAACCGATCGCAGTTTCCGGCATGCCCAGGCGGGAACGGCGTGTGGCGATGGTCAGCGCGCCCTGCGCCAGCCCCATGCCACCGCCGAGCACGTAACCGTCGAGAAGGGCGATGACCGGCTTGGGGTAGTGATGAATCAGCTGATCGAGGGCATATTCTTCGGTGAAGAAGGTCTCGGCGGCCGTGGTATCGCCGGCCTGGTAGCTGTCATAGAGCGAACGCACGTCGCCGCCGACCGAAAATGCGCGGTTCCCGGCAGCACGGATGACCACCACCCGAACATCCTTGCTGGCGAGCCAGAGATCAAGCTGCGCTTGCAGCAGGCGCACCATTTCCAGATTCAGGGCATTCAGTCCCTCTGGCCGATTGAGCGTGAGATAACCGATGCGGTGGCGGATCTCCGCGAGTACCGGCGGTTGGGTATTATTCATACCGACTCCATTCATACCTACTCCCACGGACGGGCCTGGCTGGGCCAGCTGCCCATTATTTGAAGACGTAACGCAAGACAGGGAAATCGACGCTTTGCTCAGTGTGGCGTTGGTTCGCTGACGAGCGGTACGCGAAAAATGTCCTCCAGTTCACCGGTCTGGCGCAGGATCGCCAACGCTGCACCTAGCCTCGGTCCGTAATCTGGACGAGATGCCTCGCGTTGCATGTAGAGATGCCCGACGAACTCACTGGTGTAGACACGGAGTCTGAACTCTGCCGGGTCGATACCCTTGGCCACAAACGCATGGTAGAGAAGCACATCACTGCTAAGAAAGGCATCCAGGCGGCCTGCCTCGAGCATCTGCAGCGCCTGATCGAGATTATGCGTTGCGATCTTGACCATGCCATGATCCGCTTCGAACGCTTCGCCATAGTAGGTTCCCCTTATGTAGCCCACCGGCCGACCGGCCAGCCCTTCGAAGGAAAGCGTGGCTTTGGAGCCGGCGGGAGCGACCAGAAACATGTCGCTGCGCAGGACCTCGCCCAAAGGAATGGCGAAATCGTCCAGTGTGGGATTCTCGAAGAGAATGGCAAAGTCACCTTTGCCCAAACGGAAATCATGCCGGAGGCGCTGGTGTGGTAATACCCGGTTGTGCAAAGGCACACCAGCGATTTCGGTAAGCCGCTTGGCCAGCGTGTGCAACAGACCTGCCGGCTGCCTGTTCTCGTCCAGATAGGCCCATGGCCAGACATCGGCAGACATGAAACGGGCCGGTGCGTCGTACTGTCCACGCTCCTGCGCCGAACAGAGAACAGAGAACATCACAGCCGAAAGGAAAAGCACTGAAGATCGAAAATAATGCATGGCGGCAGCTTGGTATCAACGTGCCGTCAGTATACCCATTTGTTCCCATAAGTAAGTGAAACAGGCTCGACGCTGTACCAGCCATCCGTCGGAAGCAGTAAAAAATGTTTTTCGCATCAATCGCTTGACAGCTCAGCGTCAATCCGTAGAATGGCGACCTCTGACGCGGGGTGGAGCAGTCTGGTAGCTCGTCGGGCTCATAACCCGAAGGTCGTAGGTTCAAATCCTGCCCCCGCAACCAATCAGAAAAAACCTCGCACTGTTCGCAGCGCGGGGTTTTTTTTCGCCTGCCTGGGGTCAGTCTGGTGCCGACGATGTCGTATCGACCGGTATGCGCTAGCGAATTCCAGTCCCGAAGACCAAGCGCCACAGCCGAATTTCCGCTGGCTTGCGGCGTGGGTGCTGCTGTGTCATTGTCCAGCAATCGAAGTCCTAGCCGCCAGTGACACCTTCGGTCGACGGCCAATCGAATTTGACTGATATCACTTTAATACTGCGAAGTCTGCCGTATACTTCGCCTGAACATATAACAATAAAAAACTCAGCACTTCCGTGCATCGGCGATACGGGGAGGGAAAACCTCTTGGACACACCCAACGAGCGATTCGCGCTGTCTTCCTGGCGGGGCGAGTTTCTGGATTCGGCCACGGAGCGGGCCTACCGCAAGCACGTCGAGCCAACAGTAGCCAAGCATCTGCGAACGTCGGTCAAGATCTGGGCGTGCTTGCTGCTCGCCTTCGGCATCCTTGATTTCATGGCGCTCGGCTGGAGCGCCAGCTTCGCTCAGATCATGGGTGCACGTATACTTTCCGCATCGTTGCTTTTTTTGCTGGGTTGGCGTCTGCGCCATAGCCCTCAGTGGGCGACCTCCGGCTACGCAGTCACGGCAATGGAAGTCGTCGGTTTCCTCTTGTTTTTCCTCGTACACTTCGTGCGACCCGATATCGCCGTGTGGAACATCGGGGTTACGCTGATTCTGCTACTTACCCTCTATATCTTCATTCCCAACCGCGTCGTGCTATCCAACCTGGCGGCTGGGGTTGGCATCGCTGGCACCCTGGTGTGCATGGCGGCGCTTGGAGCCGGACTACCCAGGATCGTCGGGCTGTTCTTTCTGCTATGTCTGCCTACCATAGTCGGATTCGCTGCCGCGCTGCGCCTGCAGGTGGTGCAACGTCAGCAATTTGCCCTGCACAGCGAGATGCTGGAAATCAACGCGTCTCTGCAGCATGAAATCGAGCGGCGCGAGTCGCTTGAGGTGGAATTGCAGAAACAGGCGACGACCGATGCATTAACCGGGCTGTTCAACCGCCGGCAGTACGAACTTTTGTTTCACCGGGAGCGAGAGCGCAGCCGGCGGCTGGGTACGCGGTTGTCGTTGTGTGTGCTGGATCTCGACCATTTCAAGCAGATCAACGACACCCATGGGCATGACGTCGGCGACCAGGTGCTCAGGCATGTGGCGGCACTGTGCACCCAGAAGTTGCGCCAGACCGATATCGTCGGTCGCTTCGGTGGCGAGGAGTTCATCCTGCTTCTGCCGGAAACCGACCTGGAGCGTGCCGAGCGCCTGGTGAATCGTTTGCGGCAATGCCTGGAGCAGGCTCCGGTCCAAGCCGAGGGCGAAACGATTCGTGTCACCGCTACCTTCGGTCTGACCGAAGTACAAGCGCAAGACGCGAATATCGAAGAAGCCGTCAAGCGTGCCGATCGGGCGCTTTACAAGGGGAAGCAGGGCGGTCGCAATCGGGTCGTAACAGCCAGCCAGGAAGGCAGCGAGGATCGCGTCTGATGAATGACCTGAGCAAACGTTTGCCCGAGTTGCCGCCGGCTGCAATGACCAGCGACCAGTCCATCTGGAAGATCAGTTCCTGGTCGGGCGAATTCATCGACCGACAGGCCGAACATGATTATCTGTACAAGCACAGCCAGCTAATAGCCCGACAACTGCTCATAGCCCTGGCGATCTGGAGCATGCTGTTGCTGTTGTTCGCCATCCCGGACTATCAGGCGCTAGGGCCGACGCCAGATTTCTGGGCGAGTCTGGCGCTGCGGGGCACGACCTGTCTGCTGATTGGCGCGTTAGCGCTGTTCGTAGCTCGCAATCCACATCGCGCAACCGAGGCACGTTGGATCACTGCGCTGGAAATCGTTGCCATCTCACTGTTCATGGGCGTGTATCAGCTGCGCCCGGAGATCACGGCCTGGATAGTGACACTGACGATGATCATGTTGATATCACTCTTCATCTTCATGCCGAACAGGGTACCGGCGGTGCTTGGCGTGGCGCTCTACATGGCGCTCGCCACCGTGGTTGCGGTTCATCTCGTCAGCCCCAGATCTCCTGGCGAGATGGCCGCTCTCTTCCTGTTGTTATTGGTGCCGATCGGCATAGGCTGGGCCGCGGCCCTGCGTACCCAGACGCTTCAGCGCCAGCAATACGCTCTGTGGCGTCAGGCTCAGCAAGCCAACGAAGCGCTGAGTAGGGAAATGGAGGAGCGGGCGCGTCTCCAGGAGGAGCTGGTGAAGCAGGCGACCACCGATCCGCTGACCGGGCTGAACAACCGCAGACAGTACGAGGCGCTGTTCGCTACGGAGCTGGCGCGAGCCCAGCGCAAGGGCAATGCATTGGCCCTTTGCATCATCGATCTGGATCATTTCAAGCAGGTCAACGATACCTGGGGGCATTCGGCCGGCGATCAGGTGCTCCGCGATGTCGCGCAGCTTTGTCGCGACAACTTCCGAGCTGTCGATATCCTCGGCCGCCTGGGCGGCGAAGAGTTCGTCGTATTGCTCCCGGACACCGACCTGGCGACCGCAGCCCATATCGCGCGCCGCTTTCTCGAAACGCTGGCGGCAACGCCGATTGTGCTTGGCGGCGAGAGTGTGCAGATTACCGCGACGGTCGGCGTGGCGCAGCGGCACGCTGATGAAGATCAGCTGGAAAGCCTTGTGCAGCGAGCCGACAAGGCTTTGTACCAGGGCAAAAGCGCCGGACGGAATCGGGTCGTCACTGCCTGATGCGATACACTAGGCGACCAACTCGTCCGGATATGTCTCGTGCGCAAGATCATCCACGTCGACTGCGACTGCTTCTACGCTGCCATTGAAATGCGCGACGATCCGCGGTTGCGCGGGCGCCCGCTCGCGGTGGGCGGGGACCCAAGCAGGCGTGGGGTGGTCGCGACCTGTAATTACGAGGCAAGAGCGTACGGGGTGCGTTCGGCGATGGCCTCCGGTTATGCCAAGAAGCTGTGCCCGGACTTGTTGATCGTGCCGCCGAGAATGGCGGTATACCGGGAAGTTTCCGAGGCGATCCAGGCAATATTCTCAGATTATACCTCCCTCATTCAGCCACTTTCGCTGGACGAGGCCTATCTAGACGTCAGCGAGAGTGAAGCCTGCCGCGGTAGCGCTACCCTGATTGCCCAGACCATTCGCCAGCGTGTACGTGACGCGCAGCAGATCACTGTGTCGGCCGGTGTGGCGCCGAACAAGTTTCTGGCCAAGATTGCCAGCGACTGGAACAAGCCGGACGGACTGAAGGTTATTCTCCCGGACGAAATCGAAGCCTTCGTCGCAAAACTGCCGGTCGAGCGGTTGCATGGGGTAGGGAAGGTCACCGCAACGCGGCTGAAAAATCTCGGCATCGACGTATGTGGCGAGCTGCTGCCCTGGCGCAGGCAGGATCTGGTGCGCGAGTTCGGCAGCTTCGGCGAGCGTCTATGGCACCTGGCGCGAGGCATCGATGACCGGCCCGTAATAGTCGAGAGCAAGCGGCAGTCGGTGAGCGTCGAGAACACCTACGATCAGGATCTGCCCGATCTCAACGCCTGTCTGGGTGCGCTTCCGGCGTTGTTGGAGAAACTGGCTCAACGCTTGGGGCGTCTCGGCGACAAGTACCGGGTCAGCAAGCCGTTTATCAAGCTCAAATTTTCCGACTTCACCCAGACTACCCTTGAGCAGGCTGGTGCCCCGGTAAGCCCGGACGGCTATCGCGAGCTTTGTAGCCGCGCTTTTGCCAGGGGTGAACGACCGGTACGCCTGATCGGTGTCGGCGTGCGGCTGGACAACGCCCATGCTCCCCTCGGCGAACAGCTTACTCTGTTCTAGTCGCCGCTTTTCTTGCGCAGGCCGGACACAGGTGATTCTCTCCCCGCGGCTGCCAGCCGAGCTGGCCGATACGGCTTACGGCCTTTTCAGTGCGGGCCTTGAGGTCATCCTTTTCGGACACGAGAAATTCGAATGGCTGATCGCGACCGCATTCATCGCAACGAATCGACCAACCCAGAACCATCTGGCCGCGCAGATCCGGGCCCTGCGCCGTGGCCGTCCATTGTCCCGGTGGATTGATCAGATACCGCACCTTTTCCACGCGTAACGGCAGCGGCAGGTCACGGCTGCCCTTGACCGTGCAGATAAGCTTGTCACCGGGCTGCACACCGCCGCCCTGACCGGTCACCTGATACAGGCCCGAGCCGAGAGTGCGGCATTCCACAAGCGTGTGTGAAGGGTTGAAAGCGGTACGTCGAAAATCGTGTTCGGCCATCGGCTGGAGTCCGGCTGCGGTGAGAAGGCGAGGGCGCGCATGATAACACCGGCGCGGGCAGCGTCATCACTGACGTCACTGATGGTCGGGTCAGATCCGCTTCAGCGGCTATGCTTGCCGGGTTACTGTCACAGCCACAATATCAAGAGGACACGTCATGAGCGTCAAACAACTTTTCGATCTAACCGGCAAGGTCGCCCTGATCACCGGCGGCACCAAAGGGCTCGGTCTGCAAATGGCGGAAGCTTTTGGCGAAATGGGAGCCAAGGTGTTCATCAGCGCGCGTAACGCGGCCGAGGTCGATGAAGTGGTGGCTCGGCTGGGCCAGCAAGGCATTGAGGCCGGCGGTATCGCCTGTGATTTGGGCAAGCCCGAGAGCGATCCGGTCAAGACCCTGGCGGACGCAGTTGAAGCCAAGTTCGGCACTGTCGATATTCTGGTCAACAATGCCGGGACCACCTGGGGCCAGCCTGCTGTCGAGCATAGCTACGAAGGCTGGAACAAGGTCATGTACCTCAATGTCGACGCCTGTTTCCTGATGGCTCAGGAAGTCGGCCGGCGTTTCATGATTCCGCGCCAATCGGGCAAGATCATCAATATCGCCTCGATTGCCGGCTTCAAGGGCAACCGTCCGAATACCGGAATCCATACGGTTGCCTATAACACCAGCAAAGCGGCCGCGATCAACCTGACACGTGCGCTGGCTGGCGAGTGGGGCCCGTACAACATCAACGTCAACGCAATCTGCCCAGGCTACTTCCCGACCAAACTGTCCAAGGGCCTGGAAAAGGTCAGCGAACACATCAAGCAGGGCACCCCGCTTGGGCGCGTAGGCGGAGAAGAGGACATCAAGGGTCTGGCGGTGTTTTTCGCCTCCGAAGCATCACGTCACGTCACCGGCCAGGCAGTCGCGGTCGACGGCGGCAATTCAGTAGTCTGAATGCTCGCGGAGCGCCCGGCCGGTACGGGTCAGGCGTTCCGTCAACGTAGACCGCTGCCGAGCTGCTCGGCAGCCTGAATGGCCCTGGGGCCATGCTCGGCTTCCAGCTGTTCCATGCGTTGCCGGTAAGCGTTGCGCTCGTTCTTCGGCAGATCTTTCCAACCCTGATGCGTAGGGATGTCGGCGGTTTCATCGTAGATCACGGTGAATACTTCGGTATCAATACCGTCACGCAGCGCACCCTGGTAATTGTCCAGCAACACCTTGATCCGGATGGAGCCTTCGATAATCGGCACCTGACCGGTCTGCAGGCTTTGCGCCAGAAAGCGGATATCCTCCGCGAGTCGTTCATCACGTTCACGGGTGACGCGTTCAAGTTCCTGTCGCTGCCGCCAGACACGGCGCCATAAGACGTAGGCATAGGCTGCCAGGGCGACGATCACCACGAGGCCGGCGATAGCCAGCCAGTCGAATATGTTCATTGTCAGAACCGCATTGCAGAAGGATCGAGGCTACCCTCTTCCTTCAGATTGATTTTTGGCGAGAGGAAAAATCCGGTACGGATATGCCCCTCGAGTCGATATTCAACGGCCTGCTGCCGCTCGACCATCTTTGCCAGGTCCCCCAGGTGCCGCCAAAGGTTCGAGCGCACATTGAGGTGGAAATACTCCGAACCGTAAGCGGGTACGTTGAAACTCGAATCACTCACACCCGTGGCCAGCTTGGTGTCGTTGAGATACACCACATAATGCATGCCGCGGATCGGCAGGACGCGGTCGTTGGGATTATCCACACGCAGACGTAGCTGAAAGGATTGTTCCCAAAGGTTCGACTTGAGCATCTCGACATTGGCCAGAGCGATCTCAGGCTTGGTGTAGGAGGGTCCCAGGCCCAGCGCGGCGCAGCCGCTCAGCCACGACACACCGAGTAGCAGCAGCCACAAACCCAACTGACGAACGAACATGAGCCCCTCCGTAGCGACGGCCGCGGGTGGAGTTGTGCGGCGGCCTGTGCCTGTCCATACTAACCGCAATTGCTGCCAGGGAGTGACAACATGCCGCTTTTCGAGATCG
Organism: uncultured Halopseudomonas sp.; assembly: GCA_964477725.1. Classification (GTDB taxonomy): domain Bacteria; phylum Pseudomonadota; class Gammaproteobacteria; order Pseudomonadales; family Pseudomonadaceae; genus Halopseudomonas. The sequence continues at coordinate 1,289 of CAYZFU010000029.1, read as the reverse complement.
TTTTTCAAGGACAGGTGAAAACAGGCGTTGCGACCGAGCAGGCGCGCGCGCGACTGGGTCAGCTGTTTCAGGCGGGAGAACAGCAGCTCGACATCCTGTTTTCCGGTCGCCGGATCGTCATCAAGCAAGGTCTGGACGCTGCCGCAGCCGAGCGTTATCGCCAGGCTATAGACCGTGCCGGTGCGGTGTGCCTGGTTGAACCCATGCAAGCAATAACGCCGGAGCCGGCGCAAGCGGCTGACGTTCCCCCATCGCCAAGGCGAGGCTCCAGCGCTGCACCCGACGCTCGCGTTATACCGCGAGATGAATACATGGCGGCTTTCGCCAACGTACAGGCGCCGGACTTCGGGATTGCCGAGTTGGGAGCCGATCTGCAGGACGAGTATGCTGACTATACGCCGTTGCCGCTCGATCTGTCCGCGCTGAGCCTTGCGCCCCCGGGGGCCGATCTGGACCAGATCAAGCCGGACACGCCGCCAGTCTCCCCGAACATCGATCATCTGAGATTGATCGACTGAGGTCGGCCGGCTTCATGGCATGCAGCACTGCTTGAATTTGCGGCCCGACCCGCAGGGGCAAGGCTCGTTTCGCCCGCTCTTGAGCGCATGGTTGGGGTCCAGGAAATACCAGCGCCCGGCCCTTTGCAAAAAATCCGAGCATTCCCGGTGACCGTGTTGCTGCCCGCTGGGGTCAGCCCAGTGCGCGACGAATGTCACCTGCGCACGATCGCCCCTGGGCGCATCTGCACGCTCGACCTCCAGCCCCAGCCAACGGCTTTCGCGACTCCACTGACCCATCGCTTCCCGGTCCAGTCCCGGTTGCTGAGCGGGTAAGGTAGTGGAAACCAGGTAATCGATCAGGCCAAGCGTGTACGCGCAGTATCGTGAGCGCATCAGCCGTTCCGGGGTAGGTGCCGCCGTGCCACGATGCAGCGGTTGGCAACAATGTTGATAGATCTCGGTGGATCCGCACGGGCAGGCGTCGAGTTCGCTCACCGCTACCACCAGTACTTGCCGAACATTTCCGGATTTGCCCAATACTTGGAGTTGAGCCAGTCGGGGACTTGCTTGTACTCGGCGAGATCGTAGGTATAGAGCGTCAGCATCCGGTCTCCCTGCTCAAAGCGCGCGCTGCGCTGCAAAGCCAGGGCATAAAAATCGGTATCCTGCCAGACGCTGGTCTGGCTGTGGTCGACCAGTACCGCCATGCGGCTCACCGACAGGTTGCGCAGCCCTGCGAGCAGCTCGATTCCGGCGCGCTGGTCCAGTCGCTCCAGTTCGTTGGCGACG
>CAYZFU010000028.1:11514-21953 GCA_964477725.1 uncultured Halopseudomonas sp. | reverse complement strand
TCATGGTCTTGGTGCTCTCGACCTCGGCCGTGCGATGGGCCGGTGTGGGTTCCACATCCACGATGACACCGTGCTCGGTATCGATCAGATAATTAGTGGAGTAAGCGTAGAACGCCGGGCCACCTGGTGCTGCGGTCCAGCGGGCTTGCGGATCAGTCAGCGATAGGCGCTTCGGTAGCGTTTCGGCCAAAGCCTCTTCGTCGAGTGCCTCAAGATACTCACGCACGGCGCGGGTGCTCAGGGCCGGATCGCTCCAGTTGACCTGTTCGTCGCTCGGTACACCACGCTGCCGGCTAGCATCCGCTTTGATGATGCTGGCGTCCACGGCAAAGCCTTCACCTTTGACCAAACCTGCATGCATGCAACGACGCAGCACTTCATTGAACAGCCAGCGAAAGAGATCGCTGTCTCGAAAACGGCCGTGTCGATTTTTGGAAAAGGTCGAGTGATTGGGGACTTCATCTTCAAGGCTTAACCGGCAGAACCAGCGATACGCCAGGTTCAAATGGGTCTCTTCGCACAGCCGCCGCTCGGAGCGAATACCGTAGCAGTAACCGACAATCAGCATGCGGATCATAAGCTCAGGATCAATCGAAGGACGCCCTATCGGGCTATAGAAGTCGGCGAGGTAATGGCGCAGGTCGCTCAGATCAAGACATTGATCAATACTGCGCAGAAGGTGATTGGCTGGAATGTGATCTTCAAGGTTGAACGAGTAAAACAATCGCGCCTGTCCACTCGATAACTGTCCCATCATGCTGTGTGATCCCTCGCCGGCCAATGAAGATATTTTGCCGCAGGCCAGCAAAGGGAGCTACTTTTTCAACAGAATCGGCCGAAAGCAGCCTTCGGCCTTACCTGCAGCGGACCCGCACCATGTCCTCCCAACGGGGCGTAAAGCTGGGACTCTTCACCTCCCTCCGCATGCCCCGCTCGCCGGTCGTAGCGTGCCACGACCCCAGCGTTGGCTGATTTGGCCCAAGATGCCCATCACTTGTTCGGCAGTTTCAGGCTGCACTTCGGCGAACGGGTCGTCCGTATCTACGCCGCGCTGCCGCACGTCTTGTCGCCTCCCCGTAAAATCGGTCCAACGATAACCAGAGGTCTCCGGCTACAATCAAGGCTCAGGAGGCCAGCACGATGCGTAAAAGTCGATTCACCGAATCCCAGATCGTTAACACCCTTAAGGCGGTTGAGAGCGGTCGCCAGGTCAAGGATGTCTGCCGCGAGCTGAGCATCTCCGAGGCGACCTACTACACCTGGAAATCAAAGTACGGTGGTATGGAATCTTCCGACGTGCGGCGGCTGAAGGACCTGGAGGACGAAAACCATAAGCTCAAGCGGATGTTCGCCGACTTGGCGTTGGAAAACGCCGCTCTGAAAGATGTGATGGCAAAAAAACTGTAGGCCCGGATGCCAAACGCCTGCTGGTAGCCGTGCTCCAGGACGAGCACGGATTCAGCGAGCGCCGGGCCTGCAAGGCGGTTGGTTTATCTCGTTCCGTTGCGCGCTATCAGCGTCGATCCAGCAAGGATGAAGAGGTCATTGCTGTGCTGCTTGAGCTTTCCGAGCGGTTCCCGGACCGTGGTTTCGGCAAGCTGTTCAAGCTCGTACGCCGCCGGGGCTTTGCCTGGAATCACAAGCGTGTTTGGCGAGTGTACTGTGAGTTGAAGCTGAACAAGCGACGCCGAGGGAAGCGACGACTGCCAAACCGCAATCCGGCTCCTCTGGCAGTCAGCGAGGCCGTCAATATCTGTTGGTCGGCTGACTTCATGTCCGACGCGCTATGGGATGGTCGTCGCTTCCGCACGTTTAACGTCGTTGATGATTTCAATCGGGAAGCCTTGGCTGTCGAAATTGACTTGAACCTGCCGGCAGCGAGAGTGATACGGGTGCTAGATCGAATCGCAGCATGGCGCGGCTATCCAAGCCAGCTACGTCTCGACAACGGACCGGAGTTCATTGCTACCGCGTTGGCGGAGTGGGCAGAAGCAAAAGGAGTCAGGCTCGAATTCATCCAGCCTGGCCGCCCCATGCAAAATGGTTTTGTAGAGCGCTTTAACGGCAGTTACCGGCGAGGAGTCCTAGACATGTATATCTTCCGCAATCTGAACGAGGTGAGAGAACACACCGAGCAGTGGCTGCAAGACTACAACCGCGAGATACCCCACGACTCGCTCGGGGATCTGACCCCGATCGAGTACCGAATCATTCACTGCCCAGAAACCTCCAGTTATGCATGGACCTGATTAGGGGTAGTCGACAGTCTAACAGCAGGATGTCCGCCTGACTATATGAAAAACCTACACGAAACACCAAATTATGGAACGGCTCAGCGATGTATGTTAGCTTCGAGAGGCCAGCAGGCCGGCGGCCTAAGCCAACCTAAATTAGAAAACACCGAAGGAAAAATTCATCATGAGAATGCAAGAAAACTACCGATACAGCACCACCGAAGCAGCGCGTTTTCGGGCGTCGTCCCGTTCTGTTATAAATACAGCCGTTGCCGACGGCGATTACGTAGACCAAGACGCGATTGAAAGAATCATGGAGCGGGTAAGCAAAGTCGATTTCACTCCCCATGGCTATAAGCTACAGCGGGAATATGGGTGGAGTGAAGAAAAAATCAACCATGCGATCAAAATATATCGAGAGTGGTTGGTCCTGCAGGTCTTTTACGAGGCGCTTTCTTTCGCCCCGAGTGAGCTCATAGACGAGCTGTGGCACGTCCATATTCTCGATACCCGAAAATACATGAGCGACTGTATTTCGGTCAAAGGGGAATTCATTCATCACTACCCCTACTTCGGCATCACGGACCAAGAAAACGAGGTCGTTCTTGAAAGCGGATTCGCTTTGACAAAAAAACTCTACATGAAGCACTTCGGGCATTGCGAGCTCGGGTTCAACGACAGTCATGCAGCATCCTGTGGATGCCGTTCCGGCAATGGCAGTAGTTGCCGCTAATGCCCGTATTGCTTCTTTCTGATGAGGCGCAAGCCAGCATCAATGCTGGCTTGCGTTCTGGTCGAGCGCAACGCAAGATGGAAGACGTGTTGGTCAGCAATCAGGCGGTTGCCGCCTTGCTAAGCGCCGCGAAAACTACCTTAAGGCAGGAAAAGTTCGTTCAAATAAAAGGCTTTCCTATTTTAGATGAAGGGGCTTGGAAGTTTTTCTCGGAAAACTTTGGTATGTATGCTGGGGCAGTCGAGCGCACAGATATAAAAGTCGACTGCACGTACACCGGGTGCGCGATTAATTCGCTGACCTTACATAATGATGACGCCATTGATTTAGAACGGCAGCCAGAATATGGTTTTATTCAGGTAACTGCGTCTGATCCATGCGGGCCGGTAGCCAACGGCGTGGTGCTAGCGAGAGAGCTGGTGCGACAGCTCAGGTTTGAAGACCCTGACCTTCTTCGACAACTGACTTCAACACCTATCCCCATGCTATCGTATGGGATAAATCACGAGGCGGCCTCGAAGCACGAGATAGTAATTGAGACCCCCATACTATACAAAGACGTCTACGGAGAGTATTGCTTAAGGTTCGATTCTGAAAGAAACGCGCATTATTACAGAGCAATGGAACGGCCACAACCCCTAGAAGAAGCCATGATGATTTACCGGTTTCTTAAATGCGCCAATGATTTGAAAAAGAAAGTGCTCCTGTCAGTTGGAGATATACTAGTACATGAAAATAAGCGCACGCTCCATGATAGGGAGGAATGTGCAATTTGCTTTAACCTCGATGGTACTACGCAAACACGAAGTATCGCAGTAAGCTTTGCGAGGCGCCATTGAATCAGGTAAATATCCCAAATGAGCTAAAAAGGGAGGGGAACTATCCATTTTGGCTCGCCCTAGTAAAGCAGTCGATTGACATCTTCAGCATTGATCAAGAGGCCTGGGTGCTAGATTTCGGCTGCGGAGCTGGAGGTTTCCTTAAAACATTTAACGAAATGCTCCCTGGAAGAAACCTTGTGGGAGTTGAGATCGACAATGATCTCCTTCTCAAGTGCCAGCGACTGGCATCCTTGAATGCCTCCATCCTTAACTATACCGATATGGATAGTCTGAGGGAGGGCACATTCGACGTAGCATATTCACAAGAAGTAATTTATACCATTCCCGACTTAAGCAAGCACGCATCAGATATTTATCGCCTGTTACGGCATGGGGGCTATTATCTTGCGACGATGGGTTGCCACATTGAGAATCCTACCTGGCCTCAGAGGCGCTTGCGAATCCGTGAAGAGGAAAAATATCCGGCACTTGACTACTCTTTGGATGAGGTTTCCAAAAAGTTCTTCTCCGCAGGTTTCAGGGTGTCAGTAATGCGACTGCCGGTATGTGCGCCGCTGGGAGTTTCCTTCGGGGATGAGTCGGAATTCTCGTCAGTCAAGGACCTCCTCGTCTCTTCCTACGAGTACAAGATCTTATTCGTGCTAATGAAGCCGAAACATATCAAGGAAGATTTATGAAGAGTTCTGACGAATGTCTAACGCTTATAGGAGCGAACGAAAACAACCTTCGCGGCATTTCTCTGAAAATCCCGCTTCGCGCAATAACCTGTGTTAGCGGCGTCAGTGGCTCTGGAAAATCTACGCTTGTGGACGGCGTTATTGCCAAGGAAGCTTACCGGCGGGATAGGCTGGCAAAAAATCCTGTGACCTCCTATTACTCGCTCGTTCGGCCTGATTTCGGATCGATTGACAAGTTGCCGCCTGTATTGGTGGTTAATCAAAAGCCTTTGCTGCATCTGCAAAACTCCAGTGTAGCCACCGCATCTGGACTGGCTGACATTCTGCGCAATGCCTTTGTTAGAGACGGCGTAATCCATTGTGATTGCGGCACCCTAGTTGATAATAATGTGAGCTATCAAACGTTGGAGGCGATTCTCGGTTCGTTTCCTCAGTCGCAACGTCTAGTCGTTAGCTATCTGCGGGGGAAAGAGTTTTCCAGAAAAAGCCTAGAAAAGTACATGTGCGATAATGGCTATTATCACTTCTACATGGAAGGAACGAAAAAACGTTGCTCTTTGAATGATATAGATGCTCTCCGAGACGGAGAACGGTATAAAATTTATCTAGAAATAGCAGGCTTACAGGACCTGCTAGCTAAAGGGGTTGCTACCAACCGTGTATCGTTGAGGTCGGATGAGGGCAATGTATTCGACTTTGCGCGTCAAACCTTTTGTCCGACTTGCTTGAAAGAGCATCAAGTTAAGTCGCTTTCATTGTTTACCACTTCAAAGTTAAGCGAGCTTAATGGGTCCTGTGAAGCGTGTTCTGGCTCAGGAAAATATCAAGAGATAAATTGGGAACTGTTGCTACGTCCCGATCAGTCGCTGGAAGCGAACTTCCTAACTTTTCCTGTTGAAGGCGGGAGCTACAGGGCGCTTGGCATGTACCAGTCGAGCCTTGCGAAAATACTCCGACGTAATAAATCGAAAGCATCAGTGCCTTATCGAGAGCTATCGGAAAAAGCTAAGAACGAGATCAAGGCGCTACTCACAAATCAATTACTCAGTAAAAAAGGTGTCGCTGACCTAGCAGCATTCATAAATGAAGGTGTATGTCAGTCATGTGTCGGTTCGGGTTTTAATTATAAGGCTAGGTCAGTAACGCTCGAAGGAAGAACTTTCAGCGAGACGCTATCCCTAACAATCGATGATGCGATTAAAGCAATAAAGGATCCGAAACTATCAGATGTTCTTCACGCGCTGTCGGATTTATCCCTTGGCCACCTTTCGCTAGCTCGGCCTACCGATACCCTTAGCGGAGGTGAATTACAGCGACTGAAGCTTGTAAGAGCAATCTCTGCTCAGATAACCGGCTCGCTTATTATCGTCGATGAGCCCTCATCTGGCTTGAGCGTTAGAGACGTAGAAAACCTTTTCCGCCTAATGACTCGGTTGCGGGATCAGGGTAATACAGTTTTAATCGTCGACCATTCCGAATACATGATCTCCCACTCAGATTACAGTCTTCATCTGGGGCCTGGATCAGGAATCTCTGGCGGAAATATCGTTGAACGGGAGTCAACAGGTCTCCAGAGTGCCACCTTAGCGAACGCAACATTTCCGAGCGCAGATTGCGGTCCGGTGAAAAAGCTCGTTCTCTACCCCGTAAGGCATAACAACGTTGTCGATCAGCGTGTGGTGATACCGCTTAGCTGTATTACTGCCGTGGTCGGGAATTCCGGAAGCGGGAAAAGTAGCCTAATCCAAGGCGTGCTGAATAGTCTCGCGGCCGATTCTCTGATGGTAAGCGAAAACTCCGGGTTGATCAGTGAAGCAGTAGTTTTAGATCAGAGCCCCGTCCGTACTAACAAGCGGTCCAGTGTTCTAACGTTCCTGGGAATCTCGACCGTTGTTCGTAAAGCGTATTCTGAGTCTATGTTGGGCCGGTTGCTCGGCCTCGATTCGACTTACTTTACTGCTAACGGCCCAAACGGGGCCTGCCGATACTGTAAGGGCGAGGGAGAAATCGATGAGGTAATTTGTTTCTCGTGTGGGGGTGCGCGCTTCAATGATGTTTCGTTAAGCGCCACCGTTTGCGACCTGGATATTTCCCAATTTCTCACGAAGCCGGCCGCCAAACTTTTGGATTTAGATCTGCCGTTACTGGTAGGGCACAGCTGTAATATTCTAGTCGAACTTGGGCTTGGTCACCTGAGCTTGGGTCGTTCGCTCACAAGTATTAGCGGCGGAGAGGTTCAACGGCTGAAAATGGCGAAATTTTTAATTGAAAACGAGAAGAAGATAGCCTCCTCATCTGAGCATCTCTTGCTCGTGCTGGACGAGCCTTGTAGAGGGCTAAGCACTAAAGATACGCAATACGTGTTGTCTCTTCTCAGACGGTTGATCGGTTGCAATAATTCTATAATAATTGTTGAGCACAACCCCTATTTGATCGCACAGGCGGACTTTGTGATAGAGGTAGGTCCAGGGGTCGGCAAGTCCGGCGGCATGATCACCTATTCTGGTCCGGCCAACGGTTACCCATTGACGTTGAGAGATGGGGAAAACGCTCGCTCTCGTAAGCTGATTGGTTTCTCTCCCGCTCCGGTAGAGTTTAAAGGCGAGGACAGAGTTTTCTCCTTAATAAGGAAATTTTCAGATGACTATGAAGTCTGCAAAATTGACCGTTTCATATTTCTTCGGGACAAAGAAAATCTCATCGATTTTGTGGAGGAACATTCATCGGACGGCTTGTTCTTTTTTAACCCGTTTTGTAATGATTTTTTCGTATCTCCGCTCGTATCAAGAACGTCCATTAAAGAGCGCATCGCTGAGCTTTCCAAGTTCGCTATAGAGGGCGGATATATAGCGGGTGTTCCACATAGCTTAAAATCAATTTCAAAGAAAATAACCAACGATAACGTCTGGGATGTGCGTTTTTCGTGTCGTGACTCTTCGTTGGCTTACACGTTGGGCGGAGGTTGGCTTGGTTTAAACACAGATATCGGCTACACGAATGCCGGAACCAGAATTGTCGATGTGCAAGGAAAAGTTGTCGGATCTCGGTCTGTTACCTCCAAAACCTTCAATCTCTTTTATAGTGGCTGCTCCGCTTGTTCTGGGACAGGAAAAGTTGTGTTTTTCGATTCTTTCATTGAGGAACCAACGAAGTCTGTAATTGATCTGGACTTCTACAAAAAAGACCTCCGTACATATGTAAAGAAAAATCTAATGTTCAAGCTGAAGGAATCTGTAGCGCTCTTCAAGGCGGAAGGAATAATCGATTTCACTCAGGGTTTCGCTAGTTTAGACATCAGTTCGAGAGCTAAATTATTGTACGGGCTGGAAGGTTTATCATTTATCAAGAAAAACGGGCGTAAAGATGCTCTAAGCGATCGAGTCGAGTGGATAGGCCTCTTGCCCACTCTCGCGGCGCATTCAAAAAAGATCGCTGAAGAATCCGGTGTAGACGTTCAGTTTGGTCAAGTAATGCACGAATGTCCCGTATGCCTTGGCTCAAGGTTTCGCAAGGAACTGTCATATTATCAGGTCGATGGGAAAACCATATACGAAGCGATGGCCGGTTGATCAGAGGTCTCTATTGTCCACAACTTCAATCGAATGAAATCCTTCGCGGTAGAGGGGTTGGTCTATTTTCGAATGCAGCATTATTACCATATCATCCGCGATTCGCCGTTCTTTTCTGCGTGTTCTATTTCTTATTAAGCATAGTTCAAGCGAGCACCTTATATAAACGGCGTTGATGAGTACCGACGGTCCAAATTCGAACAAAAAAGCTCGTTCAGACTGCTCGTTGAAATAGGTTGTGTCTATCACTAGGCCTTCTGATGACTTCTCTACCATTTTTACGACCGAGTCCTTCATTCGTCTTTTTACAATTTGACGTATCTCGTACGACCGCACCGGGCCGAAATGCGCTTCACGGATTACGTCACAAGAGATAACCTTGGTTTTCGGAAAATTAACGTCGCAATAGTGACTTTTCCCAGACCCGGGCGCGCCTATCATCAAAAATATTTCCATATTCCAAACCCTGAGAATCGGGGATTATCAATACAATATTAGCTGCTCCAGCAGCAGCTAATCTATAGGGACACGGTTTCTAAACACACAGCTATGCCAGGTCTGCCGACACCTGCCACGCCACACACCGGCACCAGTTCAATAGGACACTGGGTTTTGTAACGTCTTGGAAAGAGATCAGCGTGCCAGTCAACAAAGCTTCTGCCTAGATTTGCTCTTCATCGCCCACTGTTTCGACTCCCACTACGGAAGCTCTTGCTGACTCGACCTATATCGCCTGGTTTAGTAACCTATGTATAGAGGCAACACCTGCTTGAGCCACGCAGGCTCGCCAGCTGTTGAAGGAGAGTCGCATGAGGGTCATCGGAAGTGTCGAGGTCGGCACAGTCACAGATGTGCTGTGCGATATATGTCAATCCAGTACCCGAATTGAGAGTGTTCTTCAGTTTGCGACGCTCGCTGCCCGTTGGGGTGACGGAGCTAGCCATGATGGCGAACGATATGAACTGCACCTGTGCGAGTCCTGTTTTTTTGAAACGCATGCTTATATCAGACAGCAGCGACGGGCAAACCGCATGTTTGACAATGACTACGGCCCTGGTGAAGACCATAGTCTGGGGCTCGTAGCGACATATGACAATTTCGCTGACGACGATTCGAGCATGTGATACCGGTTGAGATGTTCGGCAAGCGCGTATCCCAACCCTCCCCATTCTTAAAGCGGGCCTTTTTGGATATGCTGAGCTTCGGTATCGCGCCGCCAGAGGCCGTTTGTATCCAGCCCTGTATCTGACGATTTTTCTAATTAAGGAAAACACATGCATTACAAAGAGTTAGCCGTTGGGTTCAAACGCCCCCGGCTCCACCAAATCAGAAAAGAGACGCCCCAGGGCGTCTTTTTTTCGTCTCCTGTTTGGTAACACCTCATCGCCAGAGCTGCCTGCCACGCAGGCTCGCATGCCAGCAGCGCCTGTGCACGTGAACCCCCAGGGCCAGCCTAGTCGGAGCGGACCTCTCTTGCTTCGAGAGACTCGGCACCGCCATAGGCAAGGGGCATTTCTTTCTCGGCGTTTTCCGCCAGCCTGCTACGGATCAATGGAGCTGACAGCCTCGCTGCCTCAACCGAGGGATGAGAAAACGCATCACGGTAGAGGATCTCGCCGCTGGCCGCGCGATAGGTACACGTCTGCCCGGGGCAAAACACATCCATCAGGTCGACGACTGTTACTCCGCGCCGTTGCGCCAGGTCGCGCATCGCCTCGTCGAGCCTGGCTCGTCGTTCCAGTGTTTCAGCGCGAGTCAGGAAAGTGCAGACCCGCCCGCCAGGGGCATACCATTGCGGCACCACTTCGGCGGGATCGCAGCGCGCCTCTCGAGCGAACGGATTTCCGTGCAGAACCGCAAGCTTCACTCCCCTGCCCTGCAGTCCCACCGAGACATTCTCGCTTCGACGCCACGTGCAAACGCTGGCCCAGACGCTCGGGCCACATCGATACGGATAGAGAGAGCACATCGCTCGTATGCGCTGCACGTCATGTTTGCGCGCGATTCGACCGGACTCCGATCCGTGGTATGGAACTCTCTTCTCTGCGGCGGGTCTAGTTTTCGTAACGGTCGTCAATTGATAGCAATCTAACATTTCAACCGGCGGCCCAGACAGCATCAGGAACCTGTTCGGCGGTATGTACCTCAAGGCTAGGAGGGCTTATGAACAATCAGATGGAGTTGATGAATGCCGCCAGGTATTTGCTTCAGTGCAAACCTCGCCAGGATGCCCGCACGAAAGAGCACCTCACCCGTCAGGGCTTTGAGTGCTTTCATCCGAGCATACGAGCGGAGCCCATCCGGGGCGGGAAAATGATCGTGCAGTCACACGCCTTGTATGCGGGCTATCTGCTTTTCCGTATTCCAGCTACAACCAACTGGAC
>CAYZFU010000028.1:0-11504 GCA_964477725.1 uncultured Halopseudomonas sp. | reverse complement strand
CACGCCGCACTCCCCGCGTGGCGCTTCGCGTGTTGTGAAGAGTCTCAGCCAGCCGTGCAAGCTGAACGAGCCAGCTCGTCGGGCATCTGCAGCGTCGCCGCAAGTCGATCTGCCGGCAGGGGCGGCCCAGCCCAGGCGGCCGAAAGCGTATCGAAGCCGCCCGTTTCACCGAACTGGCTGTGATCGTCGGGCCGATGGACGGCGAAGGACAGGTAGTGCTGTCATCAAACGTACTGAGCCGGCAGCAGCCGGTGCGGGTGTCTCTCGTTCAGTGCCAGGTATAGGCATGCGTGTTGCAAACAGTCATCTCAGCTTCACCAAAGCCCTGCACAGTGCGAGAGAGCGCCTTGTTCGAGAACCGAGCAGTAGTAAACAAGGACTGCACACTGGGCCTGCGGCCTCTTGGAGGACCCATCCTCAGGGAGGAAGTATGCCCGGACAGTCGAGTTTCCTATTGCACCAATATGATGCTAAACCTAGGTTGACGTGCCGGACCAGGGCAAATGCCCGACCAGAACGACTGGCTGCTTCGGCAGGGTCCGGCTTCAACAAGGAGATAGTTGAACATGCGTAGAACATTGATTGCGTCCTCCATCAGCCTAGCCCTTGCGGCTTTTTCCATCACCTCTGTGCAGGCGGCCTCGAGCGATGCTGCCGGTTGCGCGGCAACCATCGAACAACAACTAGGTGCCGCGAACAACGAGACGGCCCTCAGCCTGGCCGTTCGACAGCAGATCACCGAATGCGCGCAGCCTGCGCCCGAGGTAGTGACTCGTGCCATCCAGTCTCGCCCCGATCAGGCCATTGCCATCGTCCAGGCAGCAGTCGAGGCGGCACCGGACCAGGTGAACGCCATCGTCGAGGCTGCGATCGCCGCCGCGCCCGATCAGGCTGAGCTGATCGTAAGCGCGGTTACAGACTCACTGCCGACAGCCGCAGGCTCGGCCGATGGATCTCTCACACCCAGGAACCCCGACAGCCTGCCATCTGGTGGATCCGGAGGTGGCGCAGGCGGCGGCATAACCGCCAGCGCCAGCTGATACGCACGTAGTCAGCACTACAACAAACCTATCGACGCGATAAGGAATTCTGCAAACATGAAGTATTCCAAACTACTGGCCGCATCACTTGTCAGCTCCATCTCCGCCTATGCCGTGGCAGACGAGCCACGCAGCATCTACCTGCGCGGATTCGAATTCACTCCGACGCTCCTGGTTGGCGAAAGCTATGACGACAACTACCGTGGCCTCGATCAGGACGAGCGCGCATCGTGGATCACCAGCATCGAGCCGAGCCTGTTGCTATCGGCCGAGACGCGCAACGCCGGGTACCAGCTGCGCTACACCCTGAGCTCGGACATCTACCACGACGATTCGGATGCGACCAACACTGACCACATCCTGGCGCTGAAAAGCATCATGGAACTGACCTCGCGCCATCGCATCAATTGGAATCTTGGCTACAGCCGCATCGAGAACACCATCAACGACGACCGTACGGTGACCGAAACCGGTGGGGTCGAGGAGTTGCTGGAACGCCGCTTCCAGAACGAACGTTATGATCGCGCCGTCGCCGGCATCGGCTATACATTTGGCGCTCGCACAGCATTGAACCAGCTGGAATTCGGCGCCGAATATCAACGCCTGCGCTATCGCGACGACTTAAATGAAGACCAGGATCGCGACACTTTGGCGCTGGGCACCACCTGGTTCCATCGCCTCGGCGCGCGGACCCGTACGCTAGTCGAACTGCGCCATGCCGACCACAGCTACGAGCAGAGCACGTCGCGCCGCGACAGCACCAACATCGCAGCGCTGGCCGGTGCCACCTGGGAGGCTACTGCCAGAACCACCGGTACGCTCAAGGCTGGCGCCGAGCGCAAGGACTTCGACAGCAATACGCGTAGCGACTACACCAGTCCGATGTGGGAAGCCGGTATCGTCTGGGCCCCGCGCACCTATTCCAGGTTCGATCTCACCTCTCGCCGCGCTTTCGACGAAGGCGATGACGGTGCGAGCACCGTGCAGGATATCAGCACCGTGCTGAACTGGACCCACGAATGGAACCCGTGGATCAGTTCCGAACTCGAATACCGCATGGCTGACCGCGAGTACAAGGCGACAGAGCGTGAGGACGACCTCCAATCGTACGGCATTGCGTTGACCTATTCGCCGGACCGCTGGATTGATCTCACGCTTGGTTACCGCTTCGTGGAGAACGATTCCAACCTCTCCATCGCAAGCTATGACCGCAACGTCTACATGCTGACCGTAGACATGAGCCTGTAACGCGCAAGCGAAACAAGGCACTTCCACCCAGACCGCCCGACCGCTGCCGGAGCAACGACCCGGCAGTCGGGGGAGCCGCCGACGACGGGTCCCTCGGGCAACTAGATAATGGAGAGAAAAAGGTATGTCGATCCAACCTATTCTCAAACTCTTTTCGCTGGTTTTCTTGCTAGGCCTCACATTGCATGCGGGCGCTCAGGCTCAGGTCGGTGCCGTGTCCAAGGGTTCCTACCAGCTGAGCTCGGGTGACGTGTTGCGCATCAGTGTTTACGGGGAGCCGGACCTGAGTTTCGAAGAAATCCGTCTCAACGATGCGGGCACGTTTTCCTATCCGTTTCTCGGCGAAGTGAATGCTGCCGGAAAGACGCCACGCCAGGTGGAGCAGGAAATCACCGAGGAACTTAAAAACGGCTACCTTCGCGATCCCCGGGTGTCGATCAGCGTGATCAATTACCGGGAATTCTACATCAGCGGCGAAGTCAAGCAGCCCGGCGGCTATCCATACCAACCCGGCCTGACACTGGACCGCGCGATCGCGCTGGCCGGAGGTTTGACCGAGCGAGCTTCGACACGGCGAATCACCATCGTGCGGGGCTCGAGTGACAGCCGTGAATCGGAGCGTGCAACGCTCAGCACCCTGGTCAAGCCAGGCGACACCATTACCATCGACCAAGGATTCTTTTGAGCATGAACAGCTCCATACGACCTGACCGAACCTGGCCGCCCATGCCATCCAACGACGATGACCCGGATTATGTCGATCTCAAGCGGATCTGGAACGCACTCTGGTCGCGCAAATGGAGCATCCTCGCACTGGTGGTGGTTGTCACCATGCTGACGACGCTCGCCGTCATGCAGATGACCCCGATTTACACCGCCAAGGCCACCATGATGATCGAAACCAAAAGCGATCAGCTGGTAGCGTTCCAGCGTGTGGATGACAACACACGGGCCATCAACGAGTACATGCAGACGCAGCTCGGCTTGATGACCAGCCGTGGTGTCGCCGAACGCGTAGTGCGCGAACTCAATCTCACCGAGCATCCCGAATTCGACCCACGCCAGCAGGACGAGCCATTGATCGATCTGCGCGGCATGCTGAGCCGGGCCAAGGCGAGCTTTCTCGGTGACGACCTTTCCGAAGCTGCTGCACCGCTTACCGAAGCACAAATCATGGACGCAGTAACGCGCGACTTCATGTCCCGCGTCAGCGTCGGCGTTGAAGGCAAGAGCCAGCTGGTGAGCATTCGCGTAGCGATGGCGGATCGTCTCACTGCGGCGCAGGCAGCCAACGAGCTGGGTGACAGCTTTATCGAAAGCCAGCTCGAAGCACAGATGGAAATGTCGATGTCGGCGACCAGCTGGATGAATACACGCCTCACCGAACTGCGCGCCTCGCTGCAGGAAGCCGAAGATCGACTGCAGGCCTACCGCGAACAGGAAGGCCTGGTCGATGTCGACGGCGTCCAGACCGTCAGCGCCAACGAGCTTTCGCTAACTGGCGACCGCATGATCGACGCCCGTCGTCAGCGCGCCGAAGCCGAAAGCCAGTGGCGGCAAGTGCAGGCCTCCAAGGATCAGGGCTGGGAGCGTCTGGCCAGTATCCCGGCGGTACTGGGCCATCCGTTGATTCAGCAGTTCAAAGCCGAGCAGGCGCGTGCCCGCTCCAAGGTAGAAGAACTGTCACGCCGCTACGGCAACCGTCATCCGGCGATGGAAGCGGCCCGCTCGGATCTGGCGGCAGCGACCGCGAGCCTGCGGGGCCAGGTCGAGCAGGTTATTGCCGGTATCGAGCGCAACTATCAGCTGGCAGTGGCCAACGAAAATTCGCTGCGCAATTCCTTCGAGGCGAACAAGGAGCAGATTCAGGACATTTCGCGCAAGGAATTTCGCGTGCGCGAACTGCAGCGGGATGTGGAAAGCAACCGCCAGTTGTACGAGACATTCATGACCCGTCTGCGGGAAACCACCGCAACGCAGGATCTGAATACAGCCAACGCGCGCATCGTAGACACGGCTCTGCCACCGGCGCGGCCTTCGGCGCCCAATGCAAAATTGTTGATTCTCATCGCCGCCTTCGTGTCGCTGATCGCTGGCGTCGCCTTTGCGTTGATCTCTGATATCCTCAACAACACCTTCAAGAGCACCGAAGACGTTGAAGGCAACCTCAACCTGCCTGTGCTCGGAATCGTGCCTCTGGTCGCCAGGAAGCAGGAAAAGCAGGTGCCTCACCTGTTCGAGCGTGGCGACGACTTGCGCTTCTGCGAGGCTATTAGAACCATTCGCACCAGCGTCATGCTGTCCGATATGAGCCGTCCGCAGAAGGTCATCGTAATCACTTCTTCGGTACCTGGCGAGGGCAAGAGTTCGGTCGCCGCGAACATGGCCTTCGCGCTTTCGCAGCTGCAGCGGGTCCTGTTGATCGACGCCGACTTGCGTCGCCCCACCCTGGCGCGGAACTTCGATTTCCCGGTTGGTACGCCCGGCCTGGCAAACTTGATATCCGGTACCGCCAAGGTCGAGGACTGCATTCAGACAGTCGATAGTCAGCTCGATATGCTGACCGCCGGTGCAGTACCGCCCAACCCGCTCGAGCTGCTTGCATCGCCGCGCTTTGCAAAATTCCTCGAGCGAGTGAAGGATCGCTATGACCATATCCTCATCGACTCTCCGCCGACCCAGGCAGTGAGCGACGCGGTGCTGATGGCGACGTACTCCGATTCGGTCATCTACGTGATCAAGTCCGAGTCGACTTCGATCTCCATGGCCCAGAAAGGTGTCGGGCAGCTTCTGCAAGGTGGAGCGTCCATCGTCGGCGTCGTGCTGAACCAGGTCGACGTGAAGAAAGCTGCGAAGAAAGGCGAATACAGCGGTTATTACGACCATTACGGCTACAGCGAAGCCAAGGCCTGATCCTTCCCCACCCC
Source organism: uncultured Halopseudomonas sp. (assembly GCA_964477725.1). Classification (GTDB taxonomy): domain Bacteria; phylum Pseudomonadota; class Gammaproteobacteria; order Pseudomonadales; family Pseudomonadaceae; genus Halopseudomonas. Next base: position 6,289 of record CAYZFU010000028.1, on the reverse strand, counting down.
AATCCGGCGGCAGGTGACTAGCATGATGATCGACTTGCACAGTCACCTGCTCCCGGGCATCGACGATGGTCCCGAAAATATCTCCACTGCGCTGGCCATGGCACGGATGGCCGTGGCCAGTGGCACTACCCATCTCATATGCACTCCGCACATCCACCCAGGGCGCTACAGCAATGATGCAGCAAGCATCAAGCTTGCCTGGCAGGCATTCGACAAGGCATTGAAATCGGCCGGAATTCCTCTCTGCACCGGTTTCGCTGCGGAGGTTCGCTTCGGCAGTGAACTGTTTACATCGATAGGCGACGGAACGGTGCCATTCATGGGCGATTGGGATGGACGCAAAGCATTGTTGCTCGAGTTCTCCCACGCCGATATCCCCTTTGGTGCCGAACGGATGACCCAATGGATGCTGACGCAGGGCGTAGTTCCGATCATTGCACACCCAGAACGCAACAAGGGCTTGATGCGCCAGCCGACACGGCTCAAGACCTTCCTACAGCAAGGCTGCCTGCTGCAGGTCACGGCTGGCTCGGTAGCCGGCAAGTTCGGTGAACGGGCACGCACCCTCGCTCACTCGCTACTGCGCGAGGGCGTCGTCAACATACTCGCCAGTGACGGACACAACCTGGATAAGCGACCCCCGGACATGCGTCACGGTTTACGTGTCGCCACCGAGATTGTCGGGGAACGCCAGGCAAAACATCTTGTCCTAGATACGCCATGGAAAATTGTCCGTGGCCAACTTGTCTGACTCTACCCGACCGCGGACGGCCGGGCATGTCACGCCGGAGCTCTTCGATGTACGGCGCCATCAAGGACGGAGACCATGACTGCTTCAGTAGTACTCAACCCTAGTAGTGACGACAGGCGAGCGAGGCAGCGTTCACGCAAGGCATCCACACGATTGCAGGCTACTGCGTGCGGTCTCGGCCTGGCGTTAGGCATGTGTGGAGTAGCCGTTGCCATCCCCCTCGTTCAATCCGGGGTCGCGGCCTTTCAGACCGAGCGCGCTCTAGTCGCCTGGCGCGAGAACGATGAGTTGCCACCCGGCCAGCTGTGGGAGCAGCTCCTGCAACGTGCGGACCGTGCTGTCGCAGACTACCCCACCGCCAGCGGCGAGTACCTCGACCGCCTCGGTCGCGCCCATCTCTGGGGGGCAATCATTCATCCCGACGATATCGCGCATTGGGAACTGGCTGCGACTGCGTTCCGTGCATCCGTAGCGGTCCGCCCGGACTGGCCATGGACGTGGCTGCGCCTGGCGCACGCCAAGCTACACGGTGGCGAACTGGACGACGAGTTCGATCACGCGCTACGGCAGGCATCGCTGCTCGGCGCTGGGCGACTGGAGCTTAACCAGGACCTGGCTCGCATGGGCTTTGGCGCCTGGCACGAGCTGACCATCGAACAGCGTGCCCTGGTATTGCAAGTTGCAGAGCGGGTCGTCGCGCGCAGCGAGAACCATGCCAAAGATATGCAGCAGGTGGCGCAAACCGCTGGTATCGGATCGGCTCTGTGCTGGGCAGTCGACCCGTCAATAAAGACCCGACACCACATTTGCAAGGAGGACGGTTAACCATGATCGCTAAGCGAACCAATCCAGCTGTAAACCGCCGTGGCCTGACCTTCTGGGCGCAATGGCTTTGTGGAGTGACGCTTGTAAGCGCCCTGCTTTGCTATCTGGTCTTCGAACAATTCGGCATGGTCTCGACACAGTACCGACTGTTGATCGTCATCACCGTGTTCTGCTCTGTGCCGGCGTATATGTTGTTGCACGTGTATCACAAGAAACACTCCTACCTTACCGGCCTGGCTCACCTGCTGGCAGGCTGGGCGACCCTCCTGGTTGGACTATTCGTCATTGCGTATCTGAGTGACAGCATGCATCTCTTTTCTTCCGAGGTGCTGATGAACTGGGCTCTGTACGGCTTTCTGGTACAAGGCCTGGCTTACATACCGCTGCGCTACTTTGCCAACCGTCATTCCAGCCGGCTGCGCATCGAGCGCACCTCGGTGGTCATCGGGTCCGGTCCTGCGGCTTATGAACTGGCTGAACGGCTCACCCGCTCGAACCGAGTACCCCTGATGGGCCTGATCACCTCCAGACCCGATGTACAGACGCGTGATGGCCGCTTCCCGGTACTGGGCGATCTCTCCACCGTGCGCGACATCCTCGACCAGTATGGCGTGCGCCGCGTGTACATCGCGCTGAGCCTGGATGAGGTCTCGTTCATCGAAGAACTGTATCTGACACTGCTCGACATGAGCGTCGACGTAGTATGGATCCCGGATTTCGGTCGGATGCCGCTACTTAATCAGTCGATTTCGCAGATCGAACAGATGCCCGCCATCTACCTGAACGAGACCCCGGTCAGTTCGCACCCGGCCTCCGTTTTCAGCAAGGAATTGATGGACCGCAGCCTGGCATTGCTGGCGATCATCGCGCTGAGCCCGATCCTGATTGTCTCTGCGATAGGCGTCAAACTGTCCTCGCCTGGCCCGGTCCTGTTCCGTCAACCACGTCATGGATGGAACGGCGAGATCATCCACGTCATGAAGTTTCGCTCGATGCGCCAGCACGACGACAAACAGGTCAAGCAGGCGACACGTGACGATCCGCGTGTAACACCTTTCGGCCGCTTCCTGCGTAGCAGCTCGATCGACGAACTGCCCCAGCTGTTCAACGTGCTCAAAGGCGAGATGTCGCTGGTGGGTCCGCGTCCCCACGCTGTTACTCATAACGACTACTACAGCGACAAGATCATGGCGTACATGGCGCGCCATCGGATCAAGCCGGGCATCACTGGCCTGGCGCAGGTGACCGGCCACCGCGGCGAGACCGAGACGCTGGAAAAAATGCAGCAGCGTGTCGAGAAGGATCTGGCTTATATCAACAATTGGTCGCTGTGGCTGGATATCAAGATACTCATCAAGACGCCCTTCACCCTGTTTTCGAAGGACGTCTACTAGGACGGTGCCGGAGCAGGCTCCGATACCAGGCGGATCAAGGCTCGCAGCGGCTCAAGCCCTCGGGCAAGTGCAGATTCACGCTCAATTTAAGGAATAGCTATGAACATAACTGTCGTTGGAACCGGTTACGTCGGCCTCGTCACTGGTGCCTGCATCGCGGAGATGGGCAATACCGTGTACTGCGTGGACGTGAACCAAGACAAGATCGAAAACCTGAAGAAGGGCATCCTGCCGATCTACGAGCCGGAGCTCGATACCATCGTCGTGGAAAACCATGCGGCAGGCCGACTGCGGTTCACCACTTCGCTCAAGGAAGCGATGGCGGAGACCGACGTGTACTTCATCGCCGTAGGCACTCCGCCTGGCGAGGATGGCTCGGCTGATCTGCGCTATGTGTTGGATGTGGCGCGCGAAATCGGCGACCTCATGGAGCGTCCCTCGGTGGTCATCAACAAGTCCACGGTTCCGGTTGGTACGGCGGACAAGGTGCGCGAAACCGTGCGGCAACAACTCGAAGCACGCGGGGCAGACATCGAGTTCGATGTGGTATCGAACCCCGAATTTCTCAAGGAAGGCGCTGCGGTGGATGACTTCATGCATCCGGACCGCATCATCGTCGGTACTGACAGCGCTCGCGCCCGCCAGATCATGGACGAGCTGTACGCCCCTTTCATCCGCAATCATCCACGCATGATGTTCATGGGCGTGCGCGATGCCGAAATGACCAAATACGCAGCCAACGCCATGCTCGCTACCAAGATTTCGTTCATGAACGAAGTGGCAAGCCTCTGCGAACGCCTGGGCGTGGACGTGGAGAACGTTCGCCTGGGGATCGGCTCGGATCAGCGCATCGGCTTCCACTTCATCTACGCCGGCTGCGGCTACGGAGGCTCCTGCTTCCCGAAGGACGTCAAGGCGCTGATCAGCATCGCTCATCAGAACGACTTCGAGCCCAAGCTGTTGCAGGCGGTCGAAGCGCGCAATGATCTGCAGAAGCACTCGTTGTTCAACAAGGTCTCGGCGCACTTCTCCGGAGACCTCGCGGGCCGCACCGTCGCAGTTTGGGGCCTGGCATTCAAACCAGGCACCGATGACATGCGCGAAGCGCCCAGCGTCGTGTTGATCAACAGCCTGATCAACGCCGGCGCCAAGGTCCGCGCCTTCGACCCGGTCGCCCACGAAACGGCGCCACGCGAGTTCCCCGAAGAGTGGTTTACCGAGAAGAAGCTTGAGATCGTTGACGGCCAGTACGAAGCGGCGATCGATGCCGACGCACTGGTGCTGGTCACCGAATGGAAGCCCTTCCGTCGTCCGGATTTCAAAGCGTTGAAAAAGCTGCTGCGCACGCCGGTGATCGTTGACGGACGCAACCAGTACGACCCGGCCCAGACCCAGCGGGCCGGCTTCCACTATTACGGTATTGGACGCATGCCAGCACATGCCACAGTCTGAACTGACCGACCTCGGCGTGGATCAGCGCAATGAAGAGCCGAACGCCCGCGGCGGGCGGCTGCGCGACCTCGGCCAGCGTATGCTGCGCAACAGGCTGCTGCGTAATATCGTCACCGTAGTATCCGGCACAGCCGGCGCCCAGGCGTTGACGTTAGCGTTCATGCCGGTGATCACACGTATCTATGGCCCGGACAATTATGGCGTGCTGGGTGTCTTCATGGGGCTGGCGATGATGCTGATCCCGGTGGCAGCGCTGTGCTATCCGACTTCGGTGGTACTCCCTCGTCGAGACAGTGATGCGCTGAGCCTGGTCAAGCTGTCGCTATTGATGGCCGCAGTGGTTTCATCTCTGCTAGCCGCGTTTCTGCTTATAGCTGGGGTTTGGTTCGCCAGTGCACTCAGTGTCGAAGCTGCCGTACCCTTCCTGATGTTTCTGCCGGCGGTAACATTCGCTGGCGCAGCCCTGGAAACGGCGCAGCAGTGGCTCTTTCGCAAACAGATGTTCAACGTCACTGCCAAGACCGCCGTATTGTACTCGCTTACACACAATTCGATTCGCAGTCTGGCGGGGCTGCTCAGTCCTACCGCAGCGGTGCTGGTGATCACCACGGGATTCGGCCCGCTGTTGCACTCGAGCCTACTGCTGATCGGCATCCGGAAAGGCCCGCCACTCCAAGCGAAGCCGGACGTGGAAAAACGCGAAGCGCCTGTGCGTCTCCGGTCGCTGGCCTACCGGTATCGGGATTTCCCCAAGTTCCGGGCCCCGCAGATGCTCATCAATACGGTTTCGCAAAACCTGCCAACGCTGGTACTGGCGGCATACTTCGGGCCGGCAGCCGCCGGGTTCTTCGCGCTGTGCAAGCAAGCCCACGCATTTGATCGGCAAATCCGTAGCCGACGTGTACTACCCGAAACTAGCGCGCTCGATCCAGCACGGCGAGCCGATTACCCGGACTGTCATGAAAGCGGTGGCCGGGCTGGCTGCTGTAGGACTCGTTCCTTTCGCGCTGGTTGTCGCTACCGGTCCGTGGATGTTCGCCACGGTATTCGGGAACGAATGGCGCACCGCCGGTGAGTTTGCCCGCTGGCTGGCGCTGGCCGAGTACGTCGTGTTCATGTCGCGTCCCTGTACCGTGGCGATTCCGGCATTGGGATTGCAACGCTTGTCGCTGATGTTCGAGATCTGCAGCACCACCTTGCGCGTGACGGCGCTGTTTTTCGGCGCAGCAGTGCTCGATGGGCAGATCGGAACCGTTATGGCTTTCAGTGCAGCAAGCATCGTCATCTATTTTTCACTCATCCTGGTTGTCTTCATCCAGGCGCGGAAATGGCATGCCAATCTGCATAAAGTGGATCGAGTGAAGTGAAAAACGGACTTCCATTGAAATGGCAGTAAGACTATGACATCAGCGACACCTACTATCATTGTTGTCGGCTATAACCGACCTGACAGTCTGCAGCGACTGCTGGGCTCGCTTATAAAAGGACACTATCCACCGGGCAATGTGCGTCTCGTGATAAGCCTGGACGCGTCCGACACGCCGGAACCGCGGAAGGTAGCTGAAGCCTTCGATTGGCCGTTCGGTGAAAAACGCATAATCGCCGGCGAAGAGCGCATGGGTCTGCGCAAACATGTGCTCAGTTGCGGCGACCTGACCGAAGAGTACGGTGACGTGATCGTCCTTGAGGATGATCTGTACGTGTCCCCCTACTTTTACGAATACGCCACACGGGCCCTGGCCTACTACGCCGATGCCGAGGACGTGGCCGGCATCAGCCTCTACAGCATCAACTTTTGCCAGACGGCCAACCTGCCTTTCATCCCCGTGGATAATGGCGACTCTGATGTGTACTTCCTGCAGCTGGC
>CAYZFU010000027.1:0-22706 GCA_964477725.1 uncultured Halopseudomonas sp. | reverse complement strand
ACCAGCAACACAACGGTCAGGCTATGGCGGCCTGACTTAAATGAAATGGCCTCCACGAAACCCGGTGTGATTCAGCGTGATTCTGGGGCGACCGTCCGACTTGGGATGCTGACAACCCGTTGGCCATTGCAAGGGTGAATTGGCTACTCAGCCTTGCCCTATAACAGAATCCTAGCAGACAGCTGTACGTTTATACAGCACCAACCGTACGAAGTTTCAGCTCTTCGGCAATAGCCCTTCCAGACCCGCTGATACCATAACGAACAGGGCAAATCCTCCCACAAGGCAATGATCGAGATGTGTGTATCCTCGCCACTTTCATGAGTCTCGGGTAGCATTTCTTCGACGGCAGCGATTATGAGAAGACCAGCAGTGAAGGTGGGCGTCGCCAGCTCGGTGACGGACAGGCTGTAACGCTGTACCAATTTCTTCAGTAGCCTTTTGCGCTCTGGTGCGTAACGTGGGATTGCAGTACCCAAGCCGCCCCTACCGACCAAGTACGCCTCTGTTGTGCATCCTCCCATCGCAGCACAGTTACTCCGTCCAAGAATCAAAGCTCCGTTCCGGCATTCATCATCTCGCCGATAACAAGATCCACGTTCACTGCCAGCCAGGCGAAGCAAGCTGCTTTGTTCATCCGCCTGGACTCGCTCTCAGCTGTGCTCGCTCGGGCATTGAATATACTCGCCGTCGAACCCTGTCATCGTGCCGCGTCAATCGATCCGCGCACGCTGCAAGCGCAGCGCATTGAACACGACCGAGGCCGAGCTCAAGCTCATCGCTAATGCCGCGATCATGGGCGAAAGTAGTAAACCCGTGAACGGATAAAGAACGCCTGCTGCGATAGGAATGCTGAGACCGTTATACATAAAGGCGAACAGCAAGTTCTGCCGCATGTTCTGAACCGTCGCTACCGACAATGTGCGGGCGCGAAGGATGCCCATAAGGTCGCCCTTCACCAGAGTGACCTGCGCGCTGCTCATCGCTACATCCGTGCCGGTCCCCATGGCTATTCCCACGTCCGCCCTGGCCAAGGCAGGCGCGTCATTAATTCCGTCACCGGCCATTGCTACAAACTCGCCTTCAGTTTGCAAACGTGATGCAAGTTGCTCCTTGTCCTGCGGTTTGACCTCACCATGTACCTCATCGATATTCAGGTCCTGGGCTACCGCACGAGCCGTGGTCAGACCATCCCCGGTCGCCATGATGACTCGAATGCCCTCAGCATGAAGGCGCGAAACTGCTTCTCTTGAGGTCGGTTTGATCGGATCTGATACGGCCAGCACGCCTGCCAGACGGTTATCTACCGCGAGAAACATCACGCTACTACCACGCTGCCTCAGCTCCTCGGCCTTGGTCTTGAGAGGACCGACGTCCACGCCTGTGTCTTCCATCAACGCAGTGTTACCCAAGTGAAGCTGGCGACCTTCAACTTGGCCGCTTACGCCGATTCCTGATGCAGACTCAAAACTGTCAGGGGTCACCAGCGCGATGCGTCGGGAGCGTGCATGGTCCACGATCGCGTGAGCTAACGGATGCTCGCTTCCCTGATCGAGGCTGGCGGCCAACCGAAGTACTTCGTCCTCACTGAAAGAATCGAAACCCACTGCCTGCTCGAAAACCGGCCGGCCCTCGGTCAATGTTCCAGTCTTGTCCACGATAAGAGTAGTAACTTTCTTGAAGTTCTCGATCGCGGCGGCATCGCGAAATAGCACACCGCTGTTTGCAGCCTTGCCGGTGGCAACCATAACCGACATGGGTGTGGCCAAACCGAGTGCGCACGGACAGGCAATAATCAGTACCGCCACAGCGTTGATCAAACCAAACACCCATCCCTGCTCCGGGCCAAACAGACCCCAAGCAAAAAATGTTGTTATGGCGATGGCTACCACTACGATCACAAAATAGCCGGCAACGGAGTCGGCCATGCGCTGCATTGGTGCTTTGGAACGCTGCGCGTTGGCCACCATCTGCACAATCTGCGAAAGCATGGTTTCTGATCCAACATGAGTGGCCTCGACCACCAGCGCACCGTGCACATTGAGTGTAGCGCCGATAACCATATCGCCAGCTCGCTTGGTAACCGGAACCGGCTCACCTGTCAGCATGGCTTCATCAACCGCACTTTCTCCTTCCACAACGAGACCATCCACCGGGACTTTTTCACCCGGGCGAACCCGTAGTTTGTCGCCCAGGTGCACATGTTCCAGTGGAACATCTTCCTCGCTACCGTCGCGGTTGATCCTCCTTGCGGTTTTCGGAGACAGTCCCAGCAGAGCTCTGATCGCCGAAGAGGTCTTCGATCTCGCGCGCAGTTCCAACATCTGTCCAAGCAGGGTTAGCGAGATAATCACGGCAGCTGCTTCGTAGTACACGCCGATCCGGCCACCAACGTTGAAAGAGGCTGGGAACAGTTCAGGTAGGACGGTCGCCACAACGCTATAGCCGTATGCTGCAGCGGTCCCTAGGCCAATCAGGGTCCACATGTTGGGGCTACGCTGCCGAACCGAGGCCAACCCCCGCACGAAGAAGGGCAAACCACCCCACAGCACAACCGGCGAAGCGAGAGCGAGTTCGATCCAGTTTTGCGCTTGCCCGTGGAATAGGGCTAGGCCATGGCCGAACATTGCAAGGGCTGTGACGATGACAGTGAAGGGAAGTGTCCACCAGAAACGCCGGCTGAAATCTTCGAGCTCTGGATTACCTTCGTCCTCTAAGTCAGGCAACACCGGCTCCAAAGCCATCCCGCAAATCGGGCAACTGCCAGGCCCCATCTGTCGCACCTCCGGGTGCATAGGGCAGATATATTCGGTATGGGTGTCGCCTTTGGTAGCTGAATGCGAAGCAGGCGGTTCGGGAGCCAGGTATTTCATCGGCTCGGCGTTGAAGCGAACCTGGCATTTTTGGCTGCAGAAGTAAAAGCGTTTCCCTTGATAATCCGCCTGATACGGACTGTCTGGTTTTACCATCATGCCACAGACTGGATCCTGCAATCCTGACTCGTGTTCATCAATCTCTGGATCATGCGAATGTTGATACATGCTAACTCCCTTAGGCCGGGCCTGAACGGCGTTGAATGAGCTCATTATGCAGCGCACCTGCCAACCGCAAACTGATCCAGCTCAACGATTCGTATTGAATGGCAAGCACAAATCACTGTACCAATCCATGCCCTAACGATGCCAACCTGAGCAGGACTGGTGCCTGTTAAACCACCGCGTCTACTCCACTTCGCACTCGCACTCGCACTAACCGAGATATCCGATATTCAAACCCTGCTCTGCGGTAACTAGCCTATCTTTTCAAACAGGCGGCAAAGAAGCATTTTCGATGCCCGGTTTTGTTTGCGACCTGGTTTCTATCAACTATCAAGGATAGGTTGCTAAAATCTTTTCTCCTTGTGCGCTTACACCGATCACTCTATACGGGTGAACAATCCCTGGAACTTCCATGCCAGGCGATCCCGCCGGCATTCCAGGTACCGCAATGCCTTGTAAGTCGGCGCGTTTTGACAATTCAGTAACCTGCGCAGCCGGTACATGACCTTCAATGAACTTGCCATTCAGAGTGGCTGTGTGGCACGAAGCGAGGTGGCGAGGGACGCCCAGTTTGCGCTTGACCGCCACCATGTCCTCCTCGACGTGATCAATGACCTGAAAGCCTTGTTCTTCCATGTAGGAGACCCAGCTTTTACAGCAACCGCAGTTGGCGTCCCGGTGGACTTCTATGGTTGGTTGTGGCGCTGCTGCGTGGGCCGTTGCCGTCGCGAAGAATAACGTTGCGATCGCTAGTCGAACTTTGCTGAATTTAATGTTCATGTACGTGTTCCTTGCCGTCGGCATGGATGTGTTGAGTAGACTTAACTGGGGAAGATTGGTCGGCTTCGGCCGCACCATGGTGATCGCTGGCGTGGCCAGTCTCGGCGGCATCGTCGTTATGGTGGCCCCCACGCTGAGGGGTTTCACCCCCGCCATGCTGATGGCCGCCGCTTGATGCGACCAGCGACTGATATTGATCAGCATCAAGACTCGGAAGCTGCTGTATGAAAGCAACCATCTCCCAGATGTACTGGTCTTGCATGCTTTTCCCCCAGGCAGGCATACCGGTAGCTTTGATTCCATGCTTGATGATCCAGAACGTTTTAGCTGGATTACCTGCGAGTCCTGCGGTGGCCAGATTCGGTGGTGCCGGATATAACCCATTACTGAGTTCGGTTGGTGCGGCTCCAGGGGACAAATGGCATGCGACGCACATGGAATCATAATTTCCTGCACCAGCGCGAATCTGCTGCTGGTCGGTGAGATCAGGGACCTTTATATCCTGAGCACGCACTACGATTGAGCGGTCTCGCGCCGTATCGAGAAATGCATGGACCGGCGCTGAGTGTGGATCGTCAGCGCCAACATTGATCAAACCGAAGTACACAACGCCGGCCACACCAACCACAACCACTGCACCCGCTACTGCCAACGTCCCTATTACTCTTTTCATTCGCTTTCCCTAGAACCACATCCGAACGCCAGCGACGAAGCGGGCCTCGTCAATATCTTCCCCTTCATCGCGAGCGAAGTCGGCGGTATTCCCATACGAACGACCCCAGCTAACTCCGATATAAGGGGCGAACTCACGCACAATCTCATAGCGCAGGCGCAACCCAAGTTCTATATCGGCCAAACCTGAGCCTGCGCCGCGCGCTGAATCGTTTTTGCCGTAGAAGCTCATCTCAGCGGTGGGCTGGAGTATCAAGCGGTTGGTCAGCAGGATGTCATACTCCCCTTCCAGGCGGGCCGCGGTCTGCCCGCCCTCGCCAATAAAGGCGGTGGCTTCTGCTTCAAACCCGTAAAGCGCCATACCCTGTATGCCAAAAGCGCCCCAGGTCTGGGGCGAGCCCGGCTTGAAATCCTGCCGTACACCGGCGACCACGTCCCACCAGGGACCGATGGAATGCCCCCAGAGCGCCTGGATCTCAGCGTCCTCAGTCACGCCGTTGGTGCGCTCGCCTTCTGAGCGCAGCCACAAGCGATCAACGTCCCCGCCCCACCATCCCAACAGTTCCCAACTGAGGGCGCTTCCTTCGTCGGCGTCCTGGTATTCCAGTTGATCGAAAAGCAAGAAGCCGAAGGGCTTTTTGTCATGCACCGTATGCCCCTGAATCGCCGGGAACGCCGCTTCGCGGTCAGCATTGGTAAGCGCGGGTAGGAGCGGCGGGCCGGCTATGCCGTCGACGTTATGCACGGACCCGTGGTCCATCCGCCCATGATCCATGGAACCGTGATCCATTGTGTCATGGTCCATCGGTTTCATCTGGCCGTGATCCATGGAATCCATGCTGTCATGGTCCATCGAGCCGTGCCCCATGGATGAGTGATCCATCTGCTGGCTGGTATTGCCCTGCCCGGAAGAATCAGATCCACGCGCTTGCTCGGTTGCCGGTGCGTGCATCGAATGGTCCATCGCTTGGGCATTCGCCACGTTTGTGGTCATTACTGCGCTGAGCGAGACGGTCAACGCCAGCAAAGGGGGACGCGCAAGCCTACTGGTGATGATCTGCATTCCCGTTGGCCTCGTTGTTTTTATGCTGGGAGTCCATTTTGCTGTGATCCATGCCTTCATGATTCATCGAGCCATGGTCCATTGAACCATGGCCCATAGCGCCATGATCCATCTCCTGCCTGCCAGAGCCTTGCTGGCTTTGCTGGCCAGGGTTGTCGGTGGCATGTGAGGGGGCGGAAGATGATTGCTCGGGCATATCGTGCCCTTCACCAGCTGTGGCTACCGATATCTGAAAAATGCCCAGCAAGCCCAGCGCCAGAGCACTGGCGGTTAGTGTCTTACGATTCAAAGCGTTCATAGCGTTTCCTTTATTCATCTACTCGTACCTCACGGAACATGCCCATTTCCATATGAAACAGCAGGTGGCAATGGTAAGCCCAGCGGCCGAGCGCATCGGCGGTGACGCGGTAACTTCGCTTCGAGCCAGGCGGCATGTCGATGGTGTGCTTACGCACCATGAAATTACCGTGCTCATCCTCAAGATCGCTCCACATGCCGTGGAGGTGGATGGGGTGCGTCATCATGGTGTCGTTGACCAACGTGATTCGAACCCTTTCACCGTATTTGAGGCGCAGCGGTTCGGCGTCAGAAAATTCAATGCCGTCGAACGACCAGGAAAATTTTTCCATGTGTCCTGTAAGGTGCAGTTCGATCGTTCTACCGGGCTGGCGGCCGTCCGGGTCAGGGAAGGTGCTTTTCAGGTCGGCATAGGTCAGGGTTCGGCGTCCATTGTCGCGTAACCCGATACCCGGATCGTCCAGTTTGTGCGTGGGCGTCATGGTCTGCATATCGACCAGCGGATTGTCCTCTTCAGAGACTGGGTGCGATTGCATCGCTCCTATCCCAGCCATTTCTCCGTGATCCATACCAGCCATCTGCCCATGGTCCATGCCGGCCATCTTGCTGTGATCCATTCCGCCCATGTCGCCTTGCATCTGCCCATGATCCATGCCCGACATGTTGCTGTGGTCCATTGTGGCCATCTCGCCCTGCATGTCGCCATGGTCCATTCCAGCCATGCCTCCCATGCTGCCATGGTCCATACCCATATCGGCCATGCTGATCTCGGGGCGTGGATCAGTCTCGGGTACCGGGGCGCTCAACCCATCCCGAACGGCCAAGGTACCGCGGGCAAAACCAGTACGGTCCATGGACTGGGCGAAGATGGTGTACGCCTCCTCGGCGATGGGCTCGACGATTACGTCATAAGTCTCGGCCACCGCGATGCGAAATTCGTCAACGCTAACCGGCTCGACGTGGAGCCCGTCTGCGGCCACCACAGTCATCTTTAGCCCTGGAATACGAACGTCGAAGTAGCTCATGGCCGAACCGTTAATAAAGCGCAGACGAAGCTTCTCGCCGGGCTTGAACAATCCCGTCCAGTTGCCGTTCGGCGCTAGGCCATTCATGAGATAGGTGTAGGTGTAGCCACTCACATCAGCCAGGTCTGTTGGGCTCATCTTCATCTGCGCCCACATCTTGCGGTCGGCGAGCGTCGCGCCCAGCCCGTCCTGCTTGGCATCTCGAATGAAGTCAGCGACGGTACGCTGATGGAAGTTGTAATAATCGGACTGCTTTTTCAGCTTGGCCATGATTTCGTCCGAGCTCTCGTCCGTCCAGTCTGTCAGCATGACGACGTAGTCGCGGTCGTACTCAAATGGCTCTGGTTCTTTAGCGTCGATGACCAACGGACCATAAACCCCGGCCTGTTCCTGAAAACCTGAATGACTGTGGTACCAGTAGGTGCCGTGCTGGTTCACCTGGAATTTGTACTCGTACATTCCGTCCGGAGCGATGCCATGGAAACTCAACCCTGGCACGCCGTCCATGTTGGCGGGAAGGATGATGCCGTGCCAATGGATAGAAGTGTCTTCGTCTAGACGGTTGGCCACTCGGAGCGTAACCGTGTCCCCTTCGCGCCACCGCAATAGCGGTCCGGGTATCGTGCCGTTGATAGTGAGGGCGGTTCTCGGCTTGCCCGTGATGTTCACAGGCGTCTCACCGATGACCAGGTCAAACTCTGTACCAGCTAGAACTGTAGGCTGGCCCGGGCTAGTCAGCGCCCATACAGGGGACCGCCACAGCCCAAGGCCTCCGAACAGTCCGGTAGCGACTAAGCCTTTGACGAACGTCCGTCTCGAAGTCTTGTATTGCATGCCTGTTTGTCCCGTCGCTTGGTTAGATCGAATCGGTGGCCTTATCGATTTGTGGCTTAAATCTGCCATGTATTTGCGACGGCCATGATTACATTTATGTCAGCTTTATCCTGCTTACTTGATAATGATAATCTTTTGTAATAGGCTCCGGCCGCCACAAACCGAACTAATACAAGGGGGCAAGATGTACAGAAAGCGTTTCGGTCACATTGGTCTAGTGATGACCATCGGCGTCGCCGGGCCAGCCATGGCTCAGGAAAAAGTTCTACGACTAAGCACTAGCGAAATCATTGGCGGGAAACAAAGAGCACTTCAGTTGCCCGGTTCAGGGACATTAATCACTCAGGCAGAACTGGATGAGTTCAAGTACACCGATGTCAATCGCATACTGGCAGACGTGCCTGGCGTGTACGTACGTAGCGAGGAAGGCTACGGGCTGCGACCGAACATCGGCATTCGCGGCACCCCCACTGAGCGCTCGCAGCGAATAACCTTGATGGAAGACGGCGTACTTGTCGCTCCCGCACCTTATGCGGCCCCAGCGGCTTACTATTTTCCGACATTCGGTCGTATCGCCGGGGTTGAGGTGATTAAGGGACCCGCCGCCATTGCCAATGGCCCGTACACCATCGGCGGAGCCATTAACATGCTCTCCACGCCGATCCCTACCCAAACGTTCGGCGGTCGGATCGTTCAAGAATTGGCGGAAAACAACGGCTACCGAACCCACGCCAATGTAGGTGGTTCGACCGCTCACTTTGGGTGGCTGGTTGAGGGCCATACGCAAGCTACCGACGGCTTTGGTGAGATCGATCGCGCTAGCAACAGTGCTGGCTTCGATAAAGACGACCTGATGCTGAAATTTAGAGCCAATTCTGATGCGGGTGCTGCCGTGTATCAGCAGGTGGATCTGAAGTTTCTTTATGCCGAAGAAGATTCGGATCAGAGCTACATCGGGCTGACCGACCGCGACTTCAAGCGTGACAGCGATCGTCGATACGGATTGACCCGTGAAGACAACATGAGCAATCGCGTAAAGAGCGCATCCGTCGGCTACCTGGTCGACACCGACGCTTTTAGCGTGCATACGCAGGCGTACTATCAGGAATACAAGCGCAACTGGTACAAGGTTGATCGCATCGACGGCCGGTCCATCAGCAACACCATTAGCTGTGCCAACACCGGTTCCAGCTGCGGCTCGCTGGGTAGTCAGTCTGAGGCGCAAGCAATTCTCGACGGCAGCGCGGCGGCCACTGTTAACGTGAAAGCCAACCTGCGCAACTATCGCTCGCACGGCATTCAGAGCAAATTCGCCACGGATCTGGATTGGGGTCGCGTTCAGCATGGCTTGGAAATCGGTGCGCGTTATCACGAAGATCGAGAAGGTCGGGATCAACACGTCGATCAGTACGTCCAAGGCGTTGACGGGAGCTTCCGCTTCACCGGGGTAAGGACGCCCGAAGCCAAACGCAGCAAGACTGCCAAGGCAACTTCACTCTATGTTACCGACGACCTGAAAGTCGGTAGACTGACCCTGTCTCCAGGCGTGCGGGTCGAGGACTACCGTATCGGCAACAACCCCGACGAACGCGAAACACTGTTCGGCCTGGGCGCGCATTATCAGTTGCACGGCTACTTGAGCCTGCTAGCTGGCGTTCACCAGGGTTTCACGCCCACGTCCACAGCCGGCACTGACGCAGAAGAAGCGCTCAACTACGAAGCTGGCTTCCGCTACCTCGATGATCGCCTGTCTGCCGAAGTAATCGGCTTCTACAGCGATTACCAAAATTTGATCGGAACCTGCACTGCATCGACCGGAGCGAACTGCATCGTTGGAGACCAATTCGACGGCGGAGCAGTAGACGTACGCGGCGTTGAATCGCAAATAAAGTACCAGCTCATCAAGAGCCCGGGGTTCAGCGTGCCGGTCGGTCTGACGTACACCTGGACCGACAGCGAGTTCCAAACCGCGTTCAACAACAGCTTCTTCGGGGAAGTAGAAAAAGGTGACGAAGTTCCATCGATTCCTAAGCATCAGGCGACCGTTACCGTCGGCTACGAGGGCAATGAGGGTTTGTCCGTCGATGTGCGCACCAACTGGGTCGGTCAAACATGTACGGTGGCAACCTGTGGACCTTTTGAGCAGGTAGATAGTCATCACACCGTAGACTTGGCAACTCGCTATGCCCTATCCAGGCAGACCGACGTCTATCTAAACGTACTCAATCTAACCGACCGAACGGACGACATCATTGCTCGCCAGCCTGCCGGAGCCCGTGGACAGTTGCCTAGGACGGCATTGGTTGGTGTCAGTCACAGGTTCTAGCCACGATAGCGGGAGACGCATTCGGCCTGCATCTCTCGCTACAAGTCCTGCGAACCAGATCAACGTGGCAAGGTATGGCGCGATTCAAGTCAATCGCCAGTCGTCTGACTCGTCTGTGCGTTTTTCTCCAATGACTCTGTCACAAAGCTGCCGACTTCGTCTTAAGCGCAAAAAAAAGCGCCCCGAGGGGCGCTAACATCTCACATGAAGGAGTACAGATCCCGCTGGAGATGAACGAGATGGTTTAATCCACCTAAACAGCAGTCACCACATCAAGGTACCAGACAAACACGTCACTCGCCTGCCTGAAAAATTACAATTCTGTCAGTCAGCGCAAGGGATAAAACTTCTCTACGTGTATCCGGTCGACAACCGTGCGCCTGCCCGATGCCGAGCAGGCGCGTTCCTACCTTCACAGTGGAGAGAGACAAATGATGAATTCCAAGTTCCAATCATGCATCCAAGCCTGTAGCAACTGTGCGATTGTCTGCCAGACGTGCGCAGCTGCGTGTCTCAACGAAGACGACGTAAAGATGATGGCCCAGTGCATCAAGCTTGATCTGGACTGTGCGGACGTCTGCCAGCTGGCTGCTAACATGATGGCCCGCGACAGCGAGTACGCAAAAGAAATTTGCCGCCTCTGTGCTCAGATCTGCCGCGCGTGTGGTGAAGAGTGCGGAAAACACAAAGCCGACCATTGCCAGCGCTGCGCCGAAGCGTGCATGGCCTGTGCCGAAGAATGTGAACGGATGGCTGCTTAACCGTTCGGCGCGCCCGGGCCAGGCCAGGGCGCGCTCGAACTTAGAACTTTTCTTTTTTTGATCTCGCTAATTGTCCAGTGCCTTTTGACCGCCTCCATTACATTATTGAAAGGGAATGGCATCTGTGTACGTGAATCTGCACAATGAGCTATCGCCCATGGAGCCTTCTTGTGAAAATCTTGGTTGCCGAAGACCGGTGTTTACCTGAAACAAGGTTTGACTGAAGCCGGGTTTGTGGTTGACCTGGTTACGAACGGTATCGATGCAGTTCAACAAGCGCTTGACGAGCAGTACGACCTGCTGGTGTTGGACGTGATGATGCCGGGGTTGGAGGGTTGGCAGGTGCTGGAAAGGGTGCGCGCTGCAGGCAGTGAAACACCTGCTCTGTTTCTGACTGCTCGTGATCGAGTCGAAGACAGAGTCAAAGGCCTGGAGCTCGGGGCGGACGACTATCTGATCAAACCGTTTGCGTTCTCCGAGTTACTGGCTCGAGTGAGATCGTTGCTGCGCCGAGGAAACGGTGCCACTGTTCAGACGACCTTAGCCATTGAAGATCTCCAGCTAGACCTCCTCAAGCGGAGGGTCGAGCGAGGGGGGAGGCGCATCGACCTGACGGCCAAGGAGTTCGTGCTGCTTGAGCTTCTGCTTCGTCGGCGAGGAGAAGTGTTGTCCAAATCGCTCATCGCTTCGAAGGTTTGGGATATCAATTTTGATAGCGATACCAACATCATTGAAGTAGCCATCCGACGCCTGCGGGCAAAAATTGACGATGACTTCCCCGTGAAGCTAATCCACACCGTGCGAGGTATGGGTTATTTTATCGACGGCGCGGAGCCTGGCTAGGCTTGCGATGACCCCATCCGGCTCATCCGGATCCGGCTGAAAATCAACTGTTCGCGCCAATCCTACTGCAGAAATATGGGTGCGAACCCGCCACCCGGCGTGCGGAAATTGGTGGTTTGTCCCTGGTACAGTCGCGCCGCTGCCATGATCAGCTTGCCGCGATAAGTGTAGAGACGCACGTCTACCTTGAGCATCTTCCGTTCACCGTCAACCTGGGCTACACGCTCAGAGGGCGGCACGTAGGCTTGAGCAACATAATCGCTCGCTAACATTTGCGCGAAGGTGCTCCTAGTGATTTTGCTGCCCCGATAAGCCCCCTTGCTGCCATAGCCTGCCACCGGTTTAAAAAACGATTGTCGCCGCTGCTGCCACAGGGCATCCGCGTTCATGGTAGTCACCTTAACGGTGCGTGGAACACTGCAGCGAAGCAACTCGGCGTCTTCAGAGCTCAGGCCCCACTGCTGAAGAGTGGGCGGATCAGACCACTCTACTAAGTTGCGTTTGTCCGCTAGCAGGGCATGTGCAAATGGGTTAGGGGTTATGACAGCGCCTCCATCCAGCCAGGCCGAGCGCAAGGCGGCGTGCTCAGGCGCTTCCAACGCGAAGTCGGTCAGTCGGTTGTAAACCATGTCTATTGGCGTGTCCCCGCTGTAGAGAGCGCCTAGTTCATACTTAAGCTCAGAGGGAGAGACTATGAGAGCGTCGATCCCTACACTGCGGAACAACTGCTGTGCGAGCCGGAACTCAGGGTAAAGATACTGCTCGGCAGGCTGGTCATCGACGATTGCTATGCTTGCCGGTCTTCCACTTCCTCGCTGGGATTGCCATTCACGCTCGAACTGCTCGATAACTACATCATCGAAATCTTCGGCCCAGGCCACTCGGGTAGATTTGCTACAGCAAGGCAGCTGGGCCCGTGCCAGCACGGCATTGAGAAATGCGCCCCCCGCATTGGTGTTGACTTCAATGAGGCGGGGCGCATCTTCGCCAAGGTGAAAATCATAGCCCATGAAGACTCCTGCAGGCCCAGGATTAGCTTGGGCGTTGTCGGAAGCTCTGGCTAACACTTGGCGTCGATATTCCGGGAGTGCGGAAGCGGCCTCCAGGGCTTGAACAACAGCGACCATGCGCTCCAGATCCTTAGCGGGGACAAAGACCGCGACATCTGAAAAAAATTGCTGCCAGGCGTGGCTGGCAAGCACCGCTTCCGGATCATCCCCCAGCTGATTGGCTAAATTGTGAGCCACTTCTGACCGATCGAGTGTGACGCAGACGCACTGCTGATTGAGTTTCCTGCCCGCCCACTCCGTCGGAGGGTCAATTGATGTCAAGCCCATTCTTCGTCACCGTTCTGGAAGCCGGATAAAGACTCTCCGCAGAAAACATTAGATCCACCATTTGTGAACGGTGCCGAAGCCAAACGACGCCGATACAGATGGCAAACACAAGAGCTAGATACAGAGGAAACAAATATAGCGGGTTCAAGTCCGTTCCGGAAAGCAACAGCGGAATAGCAATACCCACCGGCACATGGACCATGTAAAGCACCAGTGAGTTGCGTCCGAGGTAGGCAAGCGCCGGAGCACACCGCCAACGCTCGGCGCGAATGGCCAGGTTGATCACTATTGGCAGAGCCGCGCCTGCGATGAGGCAGTAAGTCAGGTTGTGCTTGGCAATCGGTACGAGCTCTAGCGTCACCGCAAGAAGACACAGGGTTATAACGGCCAGCCCGCCCCAAGCCAGCAGATTCCGGTGCGCGACGATCCATTTCGGACAGGCGGACGATCGGTTGGCAAATGCGCCGGCAATGAAGAACATAAATAACGCTGTAAAATAACCGTAGCCGGCAGGATAGCCGACCAAATACAGCGTGACGGCAACCAACGCAGCTACCACTAGCCCCGCCTTGAACAGAAAAAATCCGATGAGATAATAGACCGCCAGGTAGTGCAAAAACCAAAGATGATGCCAGGGGTCGTAAAGCAACGCACGAAACAGCTCGATCTCCGACGGTAGGCCTAGGACAACCTCTCTCGCCTCGTACAAAAAATACAAAACCACAGTCCAGACCACAAAGGGATATATCAGATTATTCAGCTTGCCCAGCGCATAGTTCTTCGCGCCCTTGTCTATGGAGCGGGCCAGAAGCAGACCGGATAAGAAATACAATAACGGCATTCGAACGGGGGCGATAAGCTCCCCAAAATACATGAAACCGGCAAAGGACTCAGGGTATTTTTCCGACATGTAGACAGTGCAGTGATAGATAACGACCAGCGATATTGCTGCCCCCCTCAACATGTCCATCCAGAGCATCCGCGAACTTGCCTGTACGATGCCGCTCATAGTTTTCCCTTGCAAATGCTCCGACTGCCACTGACGCTGGCACGGAACAACGTTAGATATCGGACTCCGAAAGCATGGTCGTTCGTGGCCCAAGCTTGATACCAAAACGCGGTGCAGGAAATGCCCACAAGCTGGCAGGCGCTCCGTTCACTGATTTGGTGCTACTCAACTAAGTGCCGGGCGGCTACCTTTCGGCCTGCAGGCGTTACCACTTTTTTGACAGCTCGTCTTCATTGCTTCGACTTCAAGCAGCTTATCTGCCAAGAGCCTTTTGAGCTTGTCGCTCTCCGACTGCCGCTCACATAAGCGCTTCGCTTGAGTCACTTCCAACTCTGCGTACTTACTCCGCCAGTTGTAGAACGTGCCACAGGAAACACTGAGCTTGCGGCAGATATCGTCGACCTTGGCACCGGCCTCGTTTTCATTGATGGCACCAATGATCTGCTCCTCGGTGTATCGCCTGTTCCTATCTCGAGATCTCCATCGTGCTAGGTTAGCTTGAAAGCTCATCGAGCCCATGGTGCGGAATGTAGGACAAAGGTCGGTGGAGCGTAAAAGTTCAACACATAGGCGGCGAACGATGCGCTTCGCAAACAACTATACACGAGACAAGTTAACTAGAGGCTGAAGCTAAAATTACAATTCTGTCAGGTTCATGATTAATAGAAACTTTCCTTCGACATCCCGGTCGACGGAACATGCAACTGATAATGCTGGTCATTTTCACCGTCAGTTAAGTGATCCAGCGCAGTAACTAGCCAAATGACCAAAAGCGCCCATTTCCGGCCCCAAGGACAACGCAGATGACCGATAACTCCAAGCTGACTGCGCGCGCAGCCATGACCCGCCGAGATTTTCTCGTTAAGACCGGCTGCCTGACACTCGGCAGTTACCTGGCTTTGAGCCGACCCGCTTGGGCTAATGGTCTCGCGGTGCCAAGTGCAGGTGAGTTTGGAGAGCTGATTGCTACCGATGCTGGCGGCATCGACCTGTATCTGGAAGAACGTGATTTGCTGGTTGGCGGAAAACCTGGTCGCGCTATCACGATCAATGGCTCCTTTCCGGGCCCCACCATTCGCATGCAGGAAGGTGGCGACGCGTTGATTCGAGTTCATAACCGCTTGTCAGAATCGACATCAATTCATTGGCATGGAGTGTTGCTGCCCTTTGATATGGATGGAGTGCCTGGCATCAGCTTCGCTGGTATTCCTTCGGGCGAAACCTTCACCTATCGTTTCCCTGTCCGCCAGAATGGCACCTACTGGTACCACAGCCATTCGGCCTTCCAGGAACAACTCGGCCAATACGGTCAGCTAATCATAGAACCGGCCAAACCTGACCCCATCGATTACGACGTCGAGTACTCCGTCGTCTTGTCGGATTGGACGTTTACCGCGCCCCACGAGGTTTTTCGCAAGCTCAAGACGATCGAGGGCTACTTCAACTTCCAACGGCCGACACTAGCGAACATCGATAACCAGATGCAGGCAACCGGCATGACGCTGGAAGAGGTAATTGCCAAGCGGCTGGCGTGGCAGCGTATGCGCATGGACCCCACCGACATCGCCGATGTTACCGGTGCGACTTACCATTTTTTGATGAATGGCAAGACAAAAGAAGAGAACCCAACTTTTATCGCCAAGCCTGGTCAGCGCGTTCGCCTGCGGATCGTGAACGCTTCAGCGCAAACGTTTTATGACGTTCGCATTCCCGGCCTGCCGATGACGGTGGTTCAGGCCGACGGACAAAATATCAAGCCTGTAGAAACCGATGAGTTTCGCATCGCCGTCGCCGAGACCTACGATGTGATCGTAACGATGCCTGACGACCAAGCTTATACGTTATTCGCCGAAGCCATGGACCGTAGCGGCGCCACGCGAGGGACGCTGGCTCCGCAGCTCGGGATGTCAGCGGCCATACCGGAGCTACGACGCCGGCCCATGTTGACCATGGCCGATATGGGCATGATGGGAGGAGGCATGAAAGGCATGAAAGGGGAAAATCACGATAAACATGGAAGCAAGGACATGCAAACCTCACCCCGCAACGGAAATGCGTTGCCTACCGAAAACCTGGTGGAGCGCATCAAGCACGGCCCGGACGAGCACGGCCCTGCCAGCATCACCATGGCCCAAACCGCTTACCGCCGCCTGGATTATCCGGGAGCCGGACTCGGAGATGATGATTGGCGGGTGCTTACCTATAGCCAGCTTCGAGCGCTGGAACGTCCGGCCCTTCGGCGGCCGCCAACTCGAGAATTCGATCTGCACCTGACCGGCAACATGAGCAAATTCATCTGGGGTTTCGATGGCAAGAAATGGTCCGAGTCAGACATGATCCGTTTTCAGCATGGCGAGCGGCTGCGAATCAACATGATCAATGACACCATGATGAGCCACCCGATCCATTTGCACGGGATGTGGATGGATTTGTACGCAGGTGGTGACCTCGACACCAATCCCCGCAAGCACACAGTCAACGTACAGCCAGCTGAATTGCTGACTGTAGACATTACCGCCGACGCTCCGGGACAGTGGGCCTTTCATTGCCATCTTCTTTACCATATGGAGGCAGGAATGTTCCGCACGGTTGCTGTCGTCCGTTCGCTGGATGGAGGGTCTTTCGATGCTGATGCCTAATCTCCGCCGCGAAGCATTGATCGCCATGACCGTTCTGTTGATACCCAGCGCGGCACATGCTCAGAACACGCATGACATGTCAGACATGCCGTCCACAGAAAACCGTCCCGATCACCAGCACTCCGCCCAGCAGCACGAAGGGACACCGCCCCCCGACCTCGACATTCCGCCACTGCCGGCAGGCATGACGCTGGAGGAGGTATTCGACTACAGCAGCAGCGAACCACCCTCCGATTTTCCCGATCCAGTGACCGACGATCAGCTTTTTGCCTTCGCTTTGTTCGACCAGCTTGAATACCGCGTGCCGGATGATAACGCGCGGGACCGCCTGGGCTGGGAGGCCGAAGGCTGGATCGGAGGCGACATCAACAGGTTCTGGTGGAAAAGCGAAGGTGAAGCGATTTTCGAAGGAACGGACGAAGGCGAAAGCGAAAATGACTTTCTCTATTCTCGGTTGATTACGCCATTTTGGAATGTGCAAACCGGCGTTCAATATGCCAATGAGTGGGTCACCGATGATGAATACAATGACCGCTGGTCTTACGTGCTGGGTTTGCAGGGCATGGCGCCCTATCAGTTCGAACTGGATAATTCGTTATATGTCTCGGAAGACGGCGATGTGACATTTGAGACTGAGGGCGAGTATGACCTTCGAATCACCCAACGATTGGTTCTCCAGCCCCGCGTCGGGTTGACCTTCTCTGCACAAACCATTTCTGAACGCAACTTCGGGTCCGGACTGACCGAGGCCGACGTTGATCTGCGTTTGCGTTATGAGATCAAACGAGAGTTTGCGCCCTATGTCGGCCTCCGTTATCACTCCCTCGTCGGCGAAACCGAAAACATCGCCGAAGCCGCTGGAGAGCGGACTGAGCAGTGGCTATTCCTCGCTGGCTTGCGCCTGGCCTTCTGATTGCGTGGGAAGTTATCAGTCCTTGATTGAAACAGCCTTTTAATGCGCAGACATGCTAGCCGCCTTGGAACAACATTCACTGCAGGAGCCGACGTCTATGGAGCACCAAGGGGAATATCTACGCCAGGGCGGCATGTCTTCCGATATGGATATGGATACGCATATGCAGATGATGGAGCGGCGGCATGGCGCGACGCTATGGTGCCACCTCGTCAATGTATTGCTTGGCCTGTGGATACTTAGCGCGCCCTTCATCTTTGGCTACATGAACGTGGCACCTGGTGACTTTGACCTACCGCGGCTGGCAGCCGAGCGTGATCTGCCCGCCGTCGCTACTCGCGCGCTGATGATGACCTGGAACGACGTGATTAGCGGTGGGCTGATCGTGTTGTTTGCGATCATGTCACTCAAGCGGATCAGCTGGGCGCAATGGGCCAACACGGTCGTGGGGCTGTGGTTGATGTTCGCGCCGTTACTGTTTTGGACACCATCCCCGGCGAGTTACGGCAACGCCTTGCTGGTCGGTGGTCTGGTGATCGCCTTCTCTACTCTGGTTCCGATGATGCCGGGCATGAGCATGCAGGGCATGATGCAGAAGGCTGCGGTTCCGCCGGGATGGGATTACAACCCTTCGACCTGGCTACAACGTCTGCCTATCGCCATATTCGCCGTCATTGGCATTCTTCTCGCGCGCTATCTTACCGCTTACCAGCTGGGCCATACCTCGAATGCCTGGGACCCCTTTTTCGGTTCTGAACCTAACGGCACAGAGACAATCATTACATCGGACATGTCGCATGCCTGGCCCGTGTCTGACGCTGGAATCGGTGTGATGGCTTATATGATCGAACTGCTCATGGCGGTGATGGGCGATGTCCGGCGCTAGCGCACCATGCCTTGGATGGTCGCGGCGTTCGGCGTGGTAGTAGTGCCTCTCGGCGCAATAAGCATTTTCTTCATCATTGCCCAGCCGATTTTCATCGGCACCTGGTGCACGCTGTGCCTCGCTCAGGCACTGGCCATGCTGGTGATGATGCCTTACGCACTGGATGAGCTGGTCGCCATGGGCCAGTTCCTCAAGGATGCGCGGCGGCGTGGCAAGCCCTTCTGGACGACCTTCTTCAAAGGCGATGCGATGGATGGCGCGCGTGAGGACAATACGCCGGAGTTCGAGAGCAGCCTTTCTTCGATGACTCTCAAGGCCCTGCGCGGGGTGAACCTGCCCTGGGGGCTCGTACTGCTGTGCCTGCTAGGCATTTGGTTGATGTTCACCCGGTTGATTTTCGGCACCGAGGGCCCGATGGCCAATAGCGACCACCTCATGGGCTCCCTGCTGATCACCGTCTCGGTGCTGGCTTTGGCTGAAGTAGCTCGTCCGCTGAGGTTTCTCAACCTGCCGATCGGGCTTTGGCTGTTAGCCTCGCCCTGGTTCCTTGCAGGCGCAGAGCTGGCCGCTACCATTGGCAGTGTGGTCGCCGGTCTATTGGTAATAGTGCTTAGCCTCCCCAGAGGACCGATCCATCACCGCTACGCTGGCTGGAGCGCGCTCTTGCGCTAAGCCGGTGCGACCGTCTTTATGGTTAAGGAATAGAACATGACCGACCGCGCAAAAACCGCCGTCATTTGTGGCGGGACCGCAGGCGTAGGACGAGCGACTGCGCTTGCGCTTGCGCAAGCCGGCTTTCGCGTCGCAGTGATCGCTCGCGGCGAAGAGGGACTGGCCGATACCCGTGCCGAACTGGAGGCAAAGGGCACCATGGCGCTGGCGATTTCAGCGGATGTCGCCGACGCCGAGGCGGTCGACAAGGCCGCCGATCGGATCGAGGCGGAGCTGGGCCCAATCGAGATATGGGTCAACGCTGCCATGGCAACAGTGTTCGGCCCGGTCAACACAATCAGTGCGGCAGAATACAAGCGGGTGACCGACGTGACGTATCTCGGTTTCGTTCATGGCACCCTGGCCGCGTTGCGCTTCATGGAAAAACGCAACCGAGGCACCATCATTCAGGTGGGCTCGGCTCTCTCCTATCGAGCGATACCCTTGCAGTCGGCCTACTGCGCAGCAAAATTCGCGATCCGGGGTTTTACCGACTCGTTGCGCTGCGAACTCATTCACACCAATAGTCAGGTGCGGCTGACCATGGTGCAGCTGCCCGCCCACAACACACCGCAATTCGACTGGTCGCGCAACAAGATGCCAAAGCGTCCCCAGCCGGTGCCGCCTATCCATACGTCGGAGGTCGCCGCGCGTATCATCGTTCGTGCAGCGACCGACGCCCCCCGCGAGATTTGGCTGGGACGCGCCTCGCTCCAGGCGATCATCGGCAACATGTTTATGCCAGGTTTGCTCGACCGGATGATGGCCAAGCAGGCCTGGAATGGGCAGATGACCGACGAGCCGGCCGAGCCGGATCAGCCGGACAACCTGTTCCAGCCGATAGCTGGACTGCACCGTATCGAGGGACGCTTTGCCAACCAGGCGAAAGACAAGGCGCTGGGCCTCAGCTCCGCTACGGTAGGGAGACTGGCCGCGGGCAGTTTGGGATTGATGACGGCGATTGGCGTCGCAGTGGTGTTCGCCCTCGCCCGTTGAGCCATTCAGCTTAGCTCCGCTGGCTGAATGGGCGCGAGGCAGGTAGCCGGACACCAGTCCTTCAACCAACAGAGCCGAGGCTCAGTGCTGCACTAATCAGGCCCACATGAGAAAAGGCCTGCGGCACGTTTCCCAGATGCTCGCCACTGCGCGTATCGAATTCCTCGGCGAACAGGCCATGTTCGCCCTTGTGCTCCAATAACTGCGCATAAAGCTCCGCCGCCTCTCGAGGCCGACCGGTTTGCATCAACGCCTCGACCAGCCAAAAACTGCAGATGAAAAACGCTCCTTCTCGGCCCGCCAGCCCATCCGAGATCTCCGCGGGATAACGCCGTATCGCGACGCCTCCTTCGCTAAGCTGTTCCCGAATCGCGTCCACGGTAGTAACGAAACGCGGATCGCGACCATCGACGAAGCCAACGCGTGCCAACAGCAGGAGACTGGCGTCCAGTCTCTCGTCATCGAAGGCACGGATGAAGTGGCTCCCATCGCTACTAAGACCGCGCTGCAAGATCAACTGACGTAGAGCGTCAGCTTGGCTGACCCAAAGCTCCTCATCTCCACCCAGATCATGGCGGCGCATCAGCCAAAGCGCACGCTGCAGGCCGGCCCAGGCCATGACCTTGGAATGGACATAATGGCGCGGCGCGCTGCGCATTTCCCAGATGCTTTGATCAGGCTCGTGCCAGTGCGCTGCGATGAAGTCCGCAGCGGCCCGCATGTGGGGCCAATGTGAGCGCATCGCATCGTCGGCCATGCTATCGCAGATACGAACGCACTCCAGCAACTCGCCATAAATATCCAGCTGAAACTGGCCATCAGCTGCATTACCCACACGCACCGGCCGCGAACCACGATAGCCGTGGACGCCTTCGATAATCCGTTCCGGTGGCGGGGCATTGCCGTGCACATCGTATAAGACGGCCAGTGGCGTACCATGTCGCTCGATGGTTCGTTGCATCCACTGTGCCCAACGGTGCGCCTCGTCCCGGCAGCCGAGACCGAACAGCGCGTTAAGTGTCAATCCTGCGTCACGAAACCAGGTAAAGCGGTAATCCCAATTCCGTTCTCCTCCCAGATGTTCGGGCAAGGAAGTCGTTCCTGCCGCCACAACTGCTCCAGTGGGTGCGTAGATCAACAGCTTGAGGCAGATAGCGCTGCGTACGATGGCGGTACGATGCGCAGCGGGGACGTCCAACGTTGCGCACCACCTACGCCATGCATCAACGGTTGCATCAACCTTTACCGGTATGGCATCAAGCGGCAAAGGAAGGGCCGGCATATCGTCTTCCAAGGAAACGCTCAGGCACACCCCCGCCTGCTCACCTGCCGACACTGACAATGTTCCAGTCCAACCTTCCCCGTCAGGACACAGAAGGCAATCGGCCTGCAGCAGCACCTGCTGCCGTGCGTACACATAGCTCAAGCCGTCTGTAGACAGGCTTGCTTCGCCGCCTGCGCGTCCAAAGTCGGGGCGTGGCTCGAACAGCAGGATAAAATCACAAAGACCGTCGAGTCCGTCGATCTGCCAAATCAAGCGTTGCTGGTCAGTCGATTCGAGCCACTCCATACACAATCTAACGCGAGCGTGGCCGGACACGCTTTGCACCTCGAATTCCAGTACTGCAGTCTCATCCAGGTAACACATCCGGACATCGGCACCTGGTGAGGACAGTTGAAGTCGACCGCCACGTTGACGATCGAGCAATGGCCAGCTCAGCGGTGCGGCGTCAAAGCGCTGGGGACAAAACCATTCAACGTTGCCATCCGGGCCCACTAATGCTATTGAACGACCATCACCGATTGCCGCGAGGGAAGCGATATCCGGAAAGTCAGACATTTCTCTTTTCCGGCATCTGTTTGACCCTCATATCCACTCTCATAGGTTTGAAGTTCCAATCGCCTTTACTACAGTTTTAAGTTTCACGCTGCTTTTGCAATAAATAACAGCGCATTTGCGTTAACGTTTAGCACGGCTAGGTGTGCTAAATCGCACCGCAAAGCGCATTAATTTGGCACATGTAGCCAGGCGAGACATCTACCCGACACAAGCACCTGTGAGCCCTCTGAACGTAGCATTATTTGGTCGACTACAATATTTTTTTATGGGTTTCACGCGCCTGAAGGGTGTGCGCTGATAGCGTGCCTTAGCTTACCGAGCTTCCGTCTTACTCATCACAGCCAAAATGAGTAAAAGATCCCGATAACAGGAGTCCCTAGTTACGAGAAAACCTGAGCATCTCACTTGCCCGCTTGGGTATTACACGTTTATCCGACGGCTTCGCGCGAAAATTGACGATGATTTTTCGATCAAGTTTATTCACACCTCGCGTGGCATGGGTACTTTATTGAATCGCCCCGGGTTTCGTGGAGGCTTCAACTCTTGAGAGAATGAGGCATGACAAAATCCAATAGTTACTCCCCTGAAGTCCGTGAACGTGCTGTACGCATGGTTCTGGAGAACCTGAAGGACTACCCCTCCGAATGGGCAGCCATCGAATCGATTGCGCCTAAGATTGGCTGTGTCCCGCAGACGCTGCATGGCTGGGTGCGCAAGCATCAGACTAATACCGGCC
>CAYZFU010000026.1:0-23101 GCA_964477725.1 uncultured Halopseudomonas sp. | reverse complement strand
CAGCCCATGCTGATCAACGAGCGCCGGTTGAACATGATGGATGTGGAAGATCGCAAATTCATTCAGCAGGAGATGGACAAGTTTCTAGCTGGCGAGGATTATGCTCAGGCCGATGGCTATGTCCCGCCAAGCAGCTGATTTCATGGTAACCGGCTGAAAACTGGAAAATATTTGGCCCGGGTGCTTGACAGTCAAGGTTCAGAATCGTTTAATGGCGCCCCGTTGCCCAGGTAGCTCAGTCGGTAGAGCAGAGGATTGAAAATCCTCGTGTCGGCGGTTCGATTCCGTCCCTGGGCACCATATCTAAACATCAAAGGCTCACCTCCAAGTGGGCCTTTTTTGTTTGCTTCAAACTTCATCCGGCGGGCGCAACGGCAGAGTAACGCGAAAGGTCGTTCCGTTGTCCGTGTTGCTTATCACCGCAGTCTCGCCCCCGTGCGCTTCGGCGATCCCGTTGACCACCGTCAGTCCCAGACCCCATCCCTGCTCCGAGCCATTCTGGTGCGTTGCCCGGCGGTGGTAGGGCTCGAAGAGTCTCGCCTGATCCTCGGCCGGAATTGCCGGTCCTTCGTTGTGTACTTCCAGGTTCACCACCTCGCTATCTTCCTGCACCGAAACGCTGACCGGGCGTCCCGCGGTGCCGTACTTGACAGCGTTGATACACAGGTTTTCGACCATGCGTCGCAGCTCCAGGCGCGACCACAGCCCGTTGATCGGAGCTGGTGCGTGAAGTACGAAGCGATCTCCGTACAGCGTCGACAGCGCTGCCAGTGCATCTTCGACCAGGTCTGTCAGCTCCAGCGGCTCCACTTCGATCGATAGCTTCTTTCCCGAGCGCAGCTGATTCGCATCAAGCAGGTCGCCGATCATCCGATCGCACCGGTCGAGACTGGACGCAATGCGCGCCGATAGCCTCTGCGCCTCCGCCGGGTCGCTGCCCTTGCGGAATAACAGTTGCGAGGCGAACTTGGCGGCTGCCAGCGGAGTGCGCAGATCGTGGGTCAGGGTCAGCACGAACAGCTCGCGAAGATCGCGCTCTCGCTCGAGTTCCGCCTTGGCCTCACGCAGCCGGCTGTTCGCCAGGCGGATCTCGATGGCCTGTTCGTCATTGTGCAGTTCCGCCGCGCCAATGACGGCATGCTAGTATGCAGCCATTGCTCGACAAGACGAGAACAGCAGTGACTGACGAATATAACGACCAGAGGGATTTAACACGCTTGCCGACTGGCGTGCCCGGCCTGGACACTGTCCTCTGTGGCGGACTGCTTCCGCGTGGGGTGTACATCGTCCAGGGCGGCCCAGGCGAAGGGAAGACCATCCTGGCCAATCAATTCTGCTACAGCCGGGCTGCCCATGGCGAGCGATCGCTGTACGTCACCCTTCTCGCCGAAACACATCACCGCCTGCTGCGCCATCTAAAGCACATGGATTTCATGGTGGACCACCAGCGTTCGGAGGCAGTGTCGTACGAAAGCGCCTTTGACACCCTGCGTAACCAGGGCCTGGAAGGCGTGCTGCGTTTCCTGATGCGTAACGCAAAGAATCGCAAGGCCTCGGTTATCGTTATTGATGGTCTTTTCGCATTGGAAGAGACCACCGAATCCGAACGGACTTTTCGTGAATTCATCAACGATGTAGCCGCTTTTGCCGACATGAGTGGCTGCACGGTCCTGCTGCTGACCAACAGTGATCGCAACGGCGGTAGCCCCGAGTTCACCATGGTGGACGGCTGGATCGAACTTGGCAGTGACGAGGAAGGCAGTCGCAGCTATCGCTACCTCAAGGTGCGCAAGTTCCGTGGCAGCGGTTTCGTCTCCGGCCGGCACGTCGCCGACATCAGCAACAAAGGCTTCCATGTCTATCCGCGTCTGGAAGCGATTCACGGCCAAGAACCCGCTGTGGCCATGCGGGAAGTGCGGGTCACTACCGGAGTCACGGGCCTCGACGAGTTGCTGGAGGGCGGGCTGCCGTATTCCTCCTCTACCGCGATAATAGGTCCAAGCGGAGTCGGCAAAACCACTACCGGCCTCGGTTTCATCTGTGAGAGCACACCGGAGGAGCCGGGCCTTATCTTCGGTTTTTATGAGGACGAAGGACGGTTGCGGCGTCGCGCCGAAAGTCTGGGGCTCGATCTGGGAGCCTTGTTCGATTCGGGTGTCGTCGAGTTGCTGCACTTCCCTCCGACCGAGAGCTTGATCGACAAGCTCGCAGAACAGCTGCTTGATGCGATCGACCGCCGCGGAGTACAGCGGTTGTTTCTCGACGGCGTGGACGGGTTCATGCAATCCACCGTGTCGCCGCAGCGGCTGGGTCGGTTTTTCACTGCGCTGACGTCCGCCCTGCGCACACGGGGCGTCACGACGCTGTTCACCTCGGCGATTCCCGAGATCATCGGTGGCCAGAGCGCCATCACTACGGCCTCGGTTTCGGCGGTTGCAGAGAACATCATCCTGCTGCGCTACGCTGAGCTCGATTCGACGCTGCACCGGACCATCGGTGTGATAAAGATGCGTGAAAGCGGGTTCTCGCCGCATCTGCATGAGCTGTATCTGGGCCGCAGCGGCGTCGCCATCGGCGAACAGATGAGACACACCGAAGGGGTAGTGCTCGGCCGGGCGCGTCGTCGCTCCTCCACGGATGGTCAAGATGCCTGAACGCGACGCAGGCGCGCAAACGCCCTTGGTCCTTCTGGTGGAGGATGAGCGGGCGTTGCGTAAGGTAATGGAGCTCGTGCTGCAAGGCGAAGGCTACGATGCCATGACCGCCAACAATGGTCGTGAGGCGCTGGCCTTGCTTGAGCAGGCGCGGCCGGATCTGATCATATCCGACTACGTCATGCCCGAAATGGACGGCGGCGAGCTGGTGCGTCGGGTCCGGGCCGATGACCGGCTCGCGGGCATCCCGCTCCTGCTGATGAGCTCTGGTTTTCCCACACATCTGCCCGAGCGCGACATGGTGGAGAAATGTCTGGAAAAAGGCGGCTCCCTGGATGTGCTTCTCGACACTGTAGCCTCGCTGATCGAGCAGCACTGAGCTTCGCCGCCTCTCGCCAGTCGCTACGTTAGCGCAGCGGAACTATCCGCACCGCACCCGCTCCCTAAAAGTAACCTCCGCCGCCTGCCGCCATTGCGGGTGGAGAGGTTCACAACCGGGAGTAGGCCATGCCTCGCGCGATAAAAATCAGTCTCGCTTCAGACAAGAGTGGCTCCTTGATAGATCGGCTGTTGTCGATCGAGGGAGTCATTAGTGTCGACCTGCAGAAGGATGCATCCATCGAGCCCGAAGGCGACGTAGTCTCCGTCGCGGTGGTGAATCAGCGTACGCGAGCCGTATTGGAAATGCTCGACGAGCTGGACATCACTAGCCAGGGCAGCATACAGATGAGTTCGCTGAGCAGCGTGGTGAGCCGCGGCAACCAGGATATGATCGATGGCGAGTCCGACGAGACGGTGTGGGACGAAATGGCCTTCATGCTGCGTACCGATACCAACCTGTCGCTCAATTACATCCTGTCGATGACGCTTGCCGGTGCGATCGCGGCGGGTGGTCTCTGGACCGACACCTTGCATGTAGTGGTCGGCGCGATGCTCATCGCTCCGGCTTTCGAGCCGCTAGCCCGGTTACCGTTCGGACTGGTCTCGGGGATTCGCGAGCTGGTACCAACCGGTATCAAATCGATACTGGTCGGAAATCTGGCGATGGTGCTCGGCGCAGCCCTGTCCACCCTGGTTATCGAACTCTGGCAGCCGGGTGCGGCTAACGCCTTTCTCGACAACCAATGGGTTTCGTTCTGGAGCAGCATCACGTTCACCAGCCTGTGGGTCTCGTTCTTTGGGGGCATTGCCGGAGCGGTGGTAATCAGTGCGCAGAAATCGGTGCTTACTACCGGGGTCATGGTCACCCTTGCGCTGATTCCGAGCATGTCTCTTATCGGAATGGGACTGATCGCCGGGGATGTCGGCCTGATGGGCATGGCCTTCTTGCGCTGGGCGTTGGATGCCGTGCTGGTGATCATGATGTGCGCAATGGTTTTCGGTCTGAAGCATCGCTTTATGCACCGAAGCCATGAAGCGAGTAGCTAATCCGAGACCGAGCAGCCCTAAACTGTTTAACTTGGAAAGACTCTTGCATGCATGTTCGGGACATGACCCGACGACGGTTCTTGGTCATGGTCATCAGCTGTGCTAGTTTTGCCAGCATGACGGAAGCATTACAGAGGGAATTGCAGGTATTTCCGGGTATCATCCCGGCCTCGTTTATTTGACTGGCGAAAGCCTGGATGGAAACCGATACGTGACCCCGCCGGCCCTGGAAGTGCGCAATCTGCACAAACGCTATGGCGACCTTGAGGTACTCAAGGGCGTTGATCTTGTCGCCCGCGACGGCGACGTGATTTCGATTCTCGGCTCTTCCGGTTCCGGCAAGAGCACCTTGTTGCGCTGCATCAATCTGCTGGAAAACCCGCAGGAAGGCCAAATTCTGGTAGCCGGAGAAGAGCTGAAGCTCAAGCCGGGTCGAGGCGGCGAGCTTCAGGCGGCAGACAGCAAGCAGATCAATCGTTTGCGCGCCCGAGTAGGCTTCGTATTCCAGAGTTTCAACCTCTGGCCGCACATGAGCATCCTTGACAACATCATCGAGGCTCCGCGCCGGGTGCTTGGCCAGAGCAAGGCCGACGCAGTGGCTGCTGCTGAGATATTCCTGGAAAAAGTGGGCATCGCCGACAAGCGTGACGCCTTTCCGGCCCAGTTGTCCGGTGGCCAACAGCAGCGGGCGGCGATTGCCCGCACGCTGGCCATGCAGCCACGGGTGATCCTTTTCGATGAGCCGACCTCGGCGCTTGATCCCGAAATGGTGCAGGAAGTACTCAATGTGATTCGTGCGCTGGCAGACGAAGGACGGACTATGCTGCTTGTAACGCATGAGATGCGTTTTGCCAGGCAGGTATCCAGCCAGGTCATCTTTCTGCATAAGGGCCAGGTAGAAGAAATCGGTTCCCCCGAGCAGGTGTTCGACAACCCCGTGTCGGAACGATGCAAGCAGTTCATGTCCAGCCATAGCTAAAGGAGCAGTAACCAATGAAAAGCTACAAGAAGGTCTTGCTGGCCGCCGCGGCAGCCATGTTGATCCAGGTTCCGGCCATGGCCGCGGAAACCCTGCGCATCGGTACCGAAGGTGCCTATCCTCCATTCAACGAGATCAACAACAAGGGTGAAGTGGTTGGTTTCGATATCGATATCGCCAAGGCGCTCTGTGAAGAGATGGGCACCGAATGCACCGTGGTGACGTCTGACTGGGACGGCATCATCCCGGCACTGAACACGCGTCGCTTCGACTTCCTGGTCGCGTCCATGTCGATCACTGACGAGCGCAAGCAGGCGGTGGACTTCACCGACCCGTACTACACCAACAAGCTGCAGTTCGTTGCCCCGAAGGATGAAGAGTTCGAAATCGACGAGCAGAGCCTGAAGGGCAAGACCATTGGCGCCCAGCGAGCGACCATCGCCGGCCAGTGGCTGGAAGAGAACATGTCCGATGTGGTTGACATTCGTCTGTATGACACACAGGAAAACGCCTACTTGGACATGAGCGCCGGTCGTATCGACGGCGTGCTGGCCGATAGCTTCGTGCAGTACGAATGGCTGCAGAGCGATGCGGGTTCGGACTTCGAGTTCAAGGGTGAGCCTGTGTTCGACAACGACAAGATCGGCATTGCCGTACGCAAGGGTGACCCGCTGAAGGAGCGGCTCAACGAGGCGCTGGACACGATCATCGAAAATGGCACTTACGCCGAAATCAACGCCAAATACTTCCCTTTCAGCATCCGCTGATTCGACTGGGCGGGCCCTTCCGGGCCCGCAACTGATCCTGACATGCTCGATTTGCAAGGTTTTGCTCCGGCCCTGATCGAAGGGACCTGGATGACCATTCGTTTGTCCCTCGCCGCGGTTGCGCTGGGATTGCTGCTCGGCCTGGCCGGAGCCAGCGCCAAGATATCCGCCAATCCGTTATTGCGCGGGTTGGGTGGCTTCTACACCTCGGTCGTACGCGGAGTTCCGGAAACGCTGTGGGTGTTGATGGCCTACTTCGGTACGGTATCGATGATGAACTGGATCGGCAGTCACTTCGGCAACCCGTACCTGACGCTGAACCCATTCCTCGCCGGGACTCTGGCCCTGGGTCTGTGTTTTGGCGCCTATGCCACCGAGGTGTTCCGCGGCGCCTTGCTCGCGGTGCCACCGGGACAGAAGGAAGCCGGGCTGGCGCTTGGCATGTCCAACGTGCGTATTTTCTGGCGTATCACGTTGCCTCAGCTTTGGCGAGTCGCGCTGCCTGGACTGGGCAATCTTTACCTGATCCTGCTCAAGGACACCGCCCTGGTCTCGCTTATTACCCTTGACGAGCTGATGCGAAAAGCTCAGGTGGCTGCAAACGCGACCAAGGAACCCTTCACCTTTTACTTCACGGCGGCGCTGATCTATCTCGCGCTCACGGTCGTGATCATGGCTGCGTTGCACTGGTTCGAGCGCCGTGCCAATCGCGGCTTCACGAGAACCGAGCTATGACCTGGGCCGAACGTTGGGAGCTGCTGGTACGCTTCGCTCCGCAATTGTGGGACGGTACCCTGGTTACACTGCAACTGGTCGGCATCGCGGTGTTGCTCGGGCTGGTCATCGCCATCCCGCTGGGGCTGGCCCGCGCATCGAAACACTGGTACATCCAGGCGCTGCCCTACAGCTACATCTTCTTTTTCCGCGGCACACCGCTGTTGTTGCAGCTGTTCCTGGTCTATTACGGGTTGTCTCAGTTCGAGGTGGTGCGCGACAGTTTCCTCTGGCCGTTCCTGCGCGAGCCTTACTGGTGTGCGCTGCTGACGATGACCATGCACACCGCAGCCTACATCGCCGAAATCCTGCGCGGTGCGATCCAGTCGGTGCCGCCAGGCGAGGTTGAAGCGGCACGGGCGTTGGGCATGTCGCGCAGTCAGGCCCTGCGCTACATCATTCTCCCGCGGGCGATACGTATCGGCCTGCCAGCCTATGGCAACGAGGTGATCCTCATGCTCAAGGCCAGCGCCGTGGTCTACACGGTCACGTTGATGGATGTGATGGGGGTGGTGCGTACCATCAACTCCCGCACCTATCAGTACGAACAGTTCTTCATTATCGCCGGCCTCATATATCTTGTGGTCACCATTGTGTTCACCCAGTTGTTCAGACTGGTCGAGCGCTGGCTCAAGGTCGAGGCCAGCCGCAGGCGCTAAGGTGAAACATGCCGAGCGATTCGAGGCGCTGGACGCCTGGCTGAGCCAGTACCAGGCGGTCTGGCGCGCGCGCCCTTTCGTGCAGCACTGTTTGCCGTGGGAAGCCGACTGGCCGGAATTGTCTGCGGCGCTGCGCTCGCGCACGCTGGAGCAGGCCGAAGCCGACCACGGCGAGCCCCACCGGCTCGACCTGCCGGCACCATTTCCCGAGCTTGCGGCCGCCTCCCTGACGCTTGGCAGTCTGCCCGATTGGTCACGCGAGCCGCCGGCTGTCCCGGCCACGCTTTCTGCGCACATTCCTGGCCGTAAATGGCAGCAGATTCGGCATTTCGCGGATATAACCGCGCGTGAGCTAGGGCAGTCAACCGGGAAATGGGTCGATTGGTGTGCCGGCAAAGGCCATCTCGGCCGGCTGCTCAGCTGGCGCTCCGCAGTGCCGGTGCTTTGTCTGGAGCGAGATCGGCAGCTCAACCGCGATGGCGACACGCTTAGTGCGAAGTGGAAGGTGGCCGCCGAACATATCGATGCCGATGTCCTGACTGAGGATGCCTGGGACAGGCTTGCGGCAGATCAGAGCGTCGTGGCGCTGCATGCTTGTGGGAATCTGCACACAACGCTGCTGCGCCGGGGCGCAGGGGCCGGTTGTAGGCATCTGGTGCTGTCTCCCTGTTGTTATAACCGCATCGCCGAACAGACGTACCAACCGCTATCGGCGCTCGGACGGCGGTCGGCTCTGGCGCTACACCGCGAAGACCTGGGCCTGCCGTTACAGCAGACGGCCACCGCAGGCAAACGAATACGCCTGCTACGGGACCGTTCGATGGCCTGGCGCCTGGCGTTTGACCTGTGGCAGCGTGAAGCGCGTGGGGTGGATGAATACCTGCCCACACCCTCGCGACCCGAGAGTGCTGTTGCCGCCGGCATGCCGGCGTTCTGCCGTGACCTCTCTGCTCATCATCGTCTTGGTTTGCCAGAGCCAAAGAACTGGACGGCGCTGGAAGCGCGAGGGTGGCAGCGCCTGGCGGTCGCACGCAATCTGGAGCTGCTGCAAGCGCTGTTCCGCCGTCCAATGGAGATGTGGCTGTTGCTCGATCGGGCGTTGTTCCTGGAGGAGCAGGGCTACCAGGTGCGGGTCGGTCAGTTTTGTCCGCCAGAGCTGACGCCGCGCAATCTGATGCTGCTGGCCGAGCGACTTCCCAACAGCTGACTACCACGCTATGAACGGCTTGCTAACAGAGTTATCCACAGGGTGGCTTGGGCGCGGTTATCCCCGATCCCTGTGCATAACAGTGTTGAAGACATCTTGGTAACCCGGCACAAGCCCCGAACCGCGCGGGCTCAAGTCAATAGATTAAAAAATGATCTTTGTGAATATCTTTACAAACAAGAGCTTGGGGCTCTTTTGTGAGGTCAAGCTCGAAAAACAATTCACAAGCGCTCTGGTACCCCTGGTGACGTTTCGGTCATGCAATTATTTCTGGCTTTGACGTTGCTCCGGGGTTTACAGATAAACCAGCACCGATATAATGCAACCCGCGCCGGGTTCGACTCCTGGTGCCGGCACCAAGTAAAACAACGACTTAGGCTCGCTTAACAAGCGGGCCTTTTTCGTTTCTGGCGTTTGGGTACCACTTCAGGTACCACTTCTCCCCAGCGGTCCCACGCATCCGCATCCGCATCCGCATCCGCATCCGCATCCGCATCCGCAAAGCGCACATTTTTTATTTGATACCGAAATTGCGCTTAATAAACGCTTTTTCGTGTGCTGGTTTGGTATTTCATAGGTGTCGCCCATTCAACAGGAGGATCCAAAAAATGGCGACCAACAACAACCGGCTACCCGGGCGCTGCGGCGAGGTTCGCTCATGAACCTGGACCAGATGAAAGCGAGCCTAGCGCAGCGGTGTGATCCGCAGGACAAAATCATTCTTATTGTCCTGGCTTTCCACGCTAACGCGGAAGGCTGGGCGTGGCCTAAGATCGCGGGCATACAGGCAGCCACGGGCCTCTCCCGTCGAACTATCCAACGGAGGCTAGAAGGCCTTCGCCGCCGCGGATGGATATTGTGGACAGCTAGAAGCACCGCGTCGGGCCGCCAGACCTCGAATTGCTACCGGGTACTGTTGCCGGTTTGCCAAAAAGGTATGGTTGGGGGCGATGGTACTCAATCGGCTCCCGCGACACCCTCGGGGGTGTCAGTCACAGCGTCACCCCTAGAAGTAGCAAAGGAAATAAAAAGAATAGGGGTGTCATCCGGAAAAACGCTGGGAGCTAGGCATCTGCAGCGAATCCAGCAACGTCTGCGGGGCAATTCACAGACGAGCCAGGAGGACGAGGAATGATGCCATCTGGAGAAGTATTAAAAACCACGGATGAGATATGTGCTGTGTTGCGCATTAGCAGACAAACACTGTGGCGGCTGACAAAGGAAAACCCCTCCCTTCCAGGGAGGTATGTGGTCGGGCGTACTATCCGGTGGTCTGAACGGTTGCTTTTAGAGTGGCTTGGTAGGAGGGCGCGCGCGACCGCGGAGTAGCGCGATCGTTTCCACTGCCGGTGCGGGCGAGCGAGCTTGTAGAGCTTGCTCGCATTTTTTTGCTTGAAGTCGTAAATTAGTGGAAAGAAGGGTAGTCACTGACCGGAGTCAGTCTGCGCGTGTTATGTGTAGGGGTGGTCCGTAATAAAAGCGCAATTGCCTATGTCGTAAATTTGCATATGTTGCGTTTTTTCACGGTTTTGGTTTATTAGTGACGACGGCTTTGCGAATTTGAGTGATAGCGAGTGATTAGCATCATGATCCGCGAAACGGACAACTTTCGTCAGCGAGTGGAAGTTGAGGATCTGCTAATTGGAAGATCCATTGTGGCAATATAGATTCGATTAAGGAAGCGCGGAAAGTGGGACTTGTTGGAGTTTGGAATGTTGATTTGGTCATGCTGATTGCGGCTATAAAAGATATTGAGAAATATCTCCGATTTTGATAATATATATTGCCCATTTGTACCAAAGCTATTCGAGAGTTGAGATTGAAAAAGCCAATTTTCATACCAACTATTAAGGATGATGATATAGGCTACGAGCGGCTTTTAAATGTCGCCGAAACCGTATTCGAAGATCCTCTTAATCATTTTGACTTCGATTTTAGCCGATGCGCTAGACTTGATCACAGTGCGGTTGTGATGCTCGGCGGACTCGCTCGTTACGTGGATTATCACAACACGGAAGTGAGCAGGAACACAGCTATATATCTAAGGCGGTCGGTTCCTCGTGCGCGCGCGGCTGGAGTTATGTTCCTTGTTAACAGTATGAGCTCCGCTATTCGAGAGAAGCTTATAGGCAATAACTTTCTTTCGCATTTTAGCAGCGGTACTTTTGAAGGTTATCCGGTCGGTGGGTATTTGGGTTATCGTGAGCATAACTATTTGCTCGACGCCGATAAGATCGCTCATCATCTTCAGAATGAGTGGCTTTCGGCTGCGAAACTTAGACTCAGTGACAAACTAAAGCCAGCTATCACTAGTAGGATACTTGAGGTTTTTAGCAATGCATACGGTCATGGCGTGTCTATTCAAGACATGAAGAAGCTGGGAGTTTACAGCTGCGGACAATATAATAAGAAGGAGAAGTCGCTAAACATTAGCGTTCTAGACTTCGGCCCGGGTATCATCGCTAACGTAAAGCGAGTGAATGACGGATTGAATAGCATAGATGCCATGCAGTGGGCCCTGGTCAAGGGAAATTCGACGCGAACCGATAGCCAGACGTCTGATATCCCTAGGGGTCTCGGGCTCGACTTGCTCTACAACTTTGTCCTTGTGAATGGCGGAGAGCTGCGTATTTATAGCAATGATGTCAAGGTGATTTTTAGCAAAGCAGCAGGGCTAAAAATTGAAGAAGGGCCTACCGAGATGCACGGAACCATCGTCAGTATTAAAATCAACTGTGACGACCGGTACTATCGGTTTGTGTCAGAAGTCGAGCCCAAACAGCACCAGTACTTCTAGGACTCAATCTCATGAGCGAAATAAAGGTTTTCGAAATAACAGGTGCGAATGCAATTTCTATGCAGAGCGGGGACAAGTTATACAGGTTGTTGCACCCTCGGTTGGCTGCGGGCGAAAGTGTCAAGCTCGACTTTGCTAATGTGGCGCTTTTCGCTTCTCCTTTTTTTAACGCGTCGATTGGTCTGTTATTAAAAGATATTACCATACAAAGTTTACAGCAGCAATTGTCGTTCCTGAACCTTAGTGAGGTGGGCAGAGAGTTGCTTAATCATGTTATTTCAAACGCAATCGCGTTTTATAAGAACAGTGATAGAGTTACCAAGGCGATCGATCAATCTGGGCTGAGCGAAGAAGATGAGTAGTATGATTAGTTTGAATAATTGCGAGCCTGCTCATACGGATAAGTTTTTCGTTGATACAAACGTTTGGTTTTGGGTCACCTATTGCGCATCGAAGGAGATTAATACTGATAGCAAGCCGAAGAGATATCAGCTTCAGAATTATCCGGCCTTCATTGAAAAAGTGCTCGATGTTGGAGCAAAGCTCTTTCATTGCCCGTTAGTTTTTTCCGAGCTTGCTAATGTCATCGAGCGGACGGAGTATGACATTTTCAGTGATGGCAATCGAAGTGACCGGATATCGCGAAAAAAGTATAGAGCCATCGAGTCAGAGCGTGAGAAAGTCATAAATGAGATAAGGATGGCCTGGACTACTGTCAACAGTATGTCCACATGTCTGGATGTAAAGCTTAGTAAAGGCACCGTCGTGCCTGCACTGGCTTATCTACAATCTGCACCTCTGGACGCTTACGACGCGTTCTACCTGCAGGTAATGAGCTCTGAAGGAATTACCAAACTCATTAGTGATGATGGAGATTTCAAGTCAACCGGGGTAGATCTGTTCATTTCGCTGCGATAGCGGCGGCTTTGAGCCTTGCTCTGGTTGACAGCGGACCTACCCGTTCGCAGTAGTTGGACGGAATCGGATTCTGACCTGGGTTTATTTCGGGCTTCGACGCATAACGCTCGCCGGTTCTCCCAGCCTTTTTGCCAACCGCCTGTGCACCTTTCAGGTCGAAGCTTAGCGATTGCTCCTTCGGAATCTACAGTACAATTTGAGCTACTGTCCCTGAGACAGGCCTATGCAATTGGTCCCCACAAGGAGTTCGCGTGCCCCTCACGCTGCAGCAACTGGAACGCCATCTGTTCAAGGCCGCCGATATTCTGCGCGGCAAAATGGATGCCTCGGAGTTCAAGGAATACATCTTCGGGATGCTGTTTCTCAAGCGTTGCTCCGATGTGTTCGAGGAGCGATACGAGCAGGTGGTCGCCAAAGAAATCAAGGCCGGCCAGAACCAGGCCGAGGCCTTCGTCACCGCGGAGAATCCCCGGTGGTACAAGCGCGACGGCTATTTTTGGGTGCCCAGCCAGTCGCGCTTCCAGCACCTGGTCAATGACGCACACATCAACGTCGGAGATCTACTGAACAAGGCCCTAAGCGGGATCGAGGAAAATAACGCTTCTCTGGAAGGGGTCCTGGAGCATATCGACTTCACCCGCAAGGTCGGCCAGACCAAAATTCCTGACCAGAAGCTACGCCAGCTTATCACCCACTTCGGCGAGGTGCGCCTGCGCAACAGCGACTTCGAATTTCCTGACCTGCTCGGTGCGGCCTATGAGTACCTGATTGCCGAATTCGCTGACTCTGCCGGAAAGAAAGGTGGCGAGTTTTATACGCCGCGCTCGGTGGTGCGGCTAATGGTTCAGCTACTCAAGCCGACCCTGGCCCACGACATCTACGACCCTTGCTGCGGTTCGGGGGGAATGCTGATTGCGGCCAAGGAATATATCGACGAGCACGGCGAAGACGGCCGCAAAGCAAATCTGTTCGGCCAGGAAAACAGTGGAACCGTCTGGTCTATTGCGCAGATGAACATGCTGCTGCACGGCATCAGTAATGCTTGGCTGGAAAACGAGGATACGCTGGCCGACCCCCGTCATATCGAGGGCGGTGAACTGCTCCGCTTCGACCGCATCCTTACCAATCCGCCGTTCTCGATCAACTGGGGCCACACC
The DNA here is from genome assembly GCA_964477725.1 of uncultured Halopseudomonas sp. Taxonomy (GTDB): domain Bacteria; phylum Pseudomonadota; class Gammaproteobacteria; order Pseudomonadales; family Pseudomonadaceae; genus Halopseudomonas. Next base: position 9,761 of record CAYZFU010000026.1, on the reverse strand, counting down.
GAGAAGAACCCGGATGGCAGCCTAGCCTGGGCTCCGACATTCCGTGAGGAGCGCTTTCGCTTCGGTGAGGTGCCGCTGGGTTCCAAAAAGGCCGACCTGATGTTCCTCCAACACATGCTCGCCGTCACTCGCGACGAGGGTATGATCGCCACCGTACTGCCCCATGGCGTGCTGTTCCGTGGCGGTGAGGAACGCGGCATCCGCGCCGGCATTATCGAGAACGACCTGCTAGAAGCCGTGATCGGCCTCCCGGCCAACCTGTTCTACGGCACCGGCATCCCGGCCTGCATCCTGATCCTGCGCCAACAAACGCAGGAAGGTGCCAACCGCATCAGCAGCAAGCCGGCTGCGCGCCAAGGCAAGGTGCTGTTTATCAACGCCGACCGCGAATACTTCGAGGGCCGCGCGCAGAACTATCTGCTGCCCGAGCATATCGAAAAGATCACCACCGCTTTCGACGAATTCCGCCGCATCGACGGCCTCAGCGATTTGGTAGATATCGCCACCCTACGCACCAACGACTACAACCTGAATATCCGCCGCTATGTGGACAACGCACCGCAGCCTGAGCCCCATGATGTGCGGGCCCACCTGCTAGGCGGTGTGCCCAAGGTCGAAGTCGCAGCGAAAGCGCCGCTGTTTGCCGCCCACGGCCTCGACCCGCACGACCTGTTCATCGCACGCGATGCCCAGTATTTCGATTTTCGCGGTGAGCTAACCCGCCGTGCCGACCTCAAGCCAGCCATCGAAGGCAATGCCGGCCTGCTGGCCAAGGAGGCAGCCCTACGGTATGCCTTTGAGCAGTGGTGGAATGAACACAGTCCGCGCATCACCGCCCTGGCTGGGAAGCGGGATAACAGCTCCGCGCTGGTCGAGTTACGCAGTGAACTGCTGGCCAGCTTTAGCCAGACTCTGGAAGGCATCGGCCTGCTCGACCCCTTCCAGGTCCGCGGCATCGTCGCCGGCTTCTGGTACCAGAGCAAATACGACTTCCTCGGCCTGATGGCCCGTGGCAGCCGGGGCGTGATCGATGCCTGGCGTACCAGCATCATCACCGCCCTGGAAGACAAAGCCAGCAAGCAAAGCCCGCTGGAACACAAGCTGGTGAAATTTCTGCTCGGCGATTTCGTTGCCGGGTTGACCGAGCTGGAGGCGAAAAAGGCCGAACTGGATAGCCAGATCAAGGCCGCCGCCCCAACCAAGGGGGAAGATTCCGATGAGGCCGACGGCCGGGCGGATGCCGATGATGAGGAAAACACCATCGACGAAGCCCAGTTCAAGGCTTGGAAGGCCGAGCTGACCAAGGTGAAGAAACAGCTCAAAACCCAACAGGAAAACTTCGCCAGCCACCTCAATCAGGCCGTCGACGGACTCGATGAGCAGCAAGCCGCCGAGCTGTTGCTGACCATTCTGCACAACGATATGCAGGCCATCGTCGAGCGCTACATCGCGGCCCAGCGCAATCAGGTCGTCGCTACCTTCGAGAACTGGTGGGACAAGTACCGGGTGACGCTGAATGAGATCGAGCACAAGCGTGATGCTGCAGCAGGGGTGCTGCAGGGTTTCCTGAAGGGGTTAGGGTATGTCTGAGGCCTTTTATGACCAGCGCCTTTTAGGAGACGCAGTAGAGCGGCATGTTGGCGGCGGAACACCTCCCCGGCAGGTGCCATCCTACTGGAAAGGGGAAATTCCTTGGGCATCAGTCAAAGACTTCCCTGAGCAGAAAAGCGTTATTCAGAACACCGAGGAGCACATTTCCTCTGCAGGCCTTAATGCCAGTGCTTGCAACCTGATACCTGCGCAAACACCGCTGGTCTGCACTCGGATGGCAGTTGGCAGAGCAGCGTTGCCGGTGATCCCCATGGCGGTCAATCAGGACGTTAAGGCGCTTTTCCCGGTTTCGGGTGTCTCCGCCGAGTATCTGCTGAAACTGATGCAATACGTCCAGCCGCTTGCCGAGGGCAGAGCCGTTGGCTCCACGGTGAAGGGCATCCGTATTCAGGACTATCTGAACATTCCCGTGCCACTGGCTCCTCAAGAAGCTCAGCCCGTCATCGCCCAAATCCTCGACACCCTGGACACCGCCATTCGAGAAACCGAGGCGCTGATCGACAAGCTCAAGGCCGTCAAGCGGGGCCTGCTGCACGACCTGCTGACCCGCGGCATCGACGCCAACGGCCAACTGCGCCCACCACAGAGCGAAGCGCCGCAGCTCTACAAGGAGTCGCCGTTGGGATGGATTCCGAGGGAGTGGGAGTGCAGGGAGTTTTCAGTTCTGGCTGAATACCTGAATGGCAACACCTTTGATGCTGCTGCATGGACAGACAGTGGGTTCCCTATCATCAGAATCCAGAATCTAAACGGCTCGCGTGACTTCAACTACTACGCAGGGGCCATACAGGAAAAGTGGCATGTATATCCCGGCGATCTATTGTTCGCCTGGTCTGGCCAACGTGGGGTATCGTTTGGTGCGAGGCTCTGGGATGGCCCGGAAGGGGTCTTGAATCAACATATATTCAAAGTGCTGCCGAAAGAGAGCCTTGTCTCCAAAGCGTTCCTCTATCGTCTTCTCAGGTTCAGGCAGATGAACATTGAGGATGCGGCCCATGGTTTCAAAGACTCATTCCTGCATGTGACACGGGGAGAGCTTGGCAGCGTGAACACAGGTGTTCCGCCACTTGATGAGCAAGATCGAATCGAGCATCGGATCTCTGCTTATGAATCCAAGCTGCTCGCAGAGGAAACTGAACTCGGCAAACTCCAGAGTATGAAGGCTGGCATGATGGACGATCTACTGACCGGCCGCGTGCGCGTCACCCCGCTGCTGGATCCTGTACAGCAGGCTGCTGCACAAACGGGAGCCTGATATGACCCAGCGCCTGCCGCCCCGCGAATCTCTCACCGTCGAGTTCAAGAGTGACCACAGCAAGCTCCCCGACCGCGAGCTAATCGAGGCGCTGGTCTGCCTGTCCAACGCCGAGGGCGGCGAACTGTGGCTGGGCGTCGAGGACGACGGCACGCCCACCGGCCTGCATGCCGATCATCGCCTGCTGGAGGGCCTGGCCGGTATGGTCGCGGCGCGCACCTCGCCGTCGCTGAGCGTGCAGGCCGAGGCAGTCGAGTTCGGCGGCATAACCGTGGCGCGCATCCAGGTACCCAAAGCCCAGGGCGAGGTGGCTACCACCAGCGGCGTCTACCTGCGCCGCCGCTTGAAGCACGACGGCACACCCGAATGCGTGGCTATGCTGCCCCATGAGCGCAGCAGCCGCGCGAGCAGCTTTGGCTTGCTCGATGTGTCGGCCCAGCCGGTGGCCGGCGCTACCCTGGCAGACCTCGACCCCCTGGAGCGCGAGCGCCTGCGCCAAGCGGTGCAGCAGTACGGCGGCGACCGCGTACTGCTGGAGCTGGACGACGAAGCCCTCGACGGCGCGCTGCTGCTTACTGCGCGGCAAGCCTATGGCTCGCGTGTGCCCACCCTTACCGGCCTACTGCTGATCGGCCGGGAAACATCGCTGCGCCAGTTGGTGCCCACCCACGAGTTCGCCTTTCAGGTACTGGCCCAGCTGGCGGTGCGCTTCAATGAGTTCCGCCGCTTCCCGCTGCTCAAGGCGCTGGATTGGCTGGAGACCAACTTCCGCCCCTATAACCCGGAAGAAGAGCTGCAGGTCGGCCTGTTCCGCGTGCCGGTGCCCAAGGTGGACCTCGGGGCCTTCCGCGAAGCCGTGGCCAATGCCCTGGTCCACCGTGACTACCATGGCCGCGGCGCGGTGCATGTGCGCCTGGAGGACGATGCCCTGGTGGTCAGCAACCCCGGCGGCCTGGTCGATGGCGTGACTCTGGCTAACCTGCTGGTAACCGAACCGCGCCCACGCAACCCCGCCCTGGCCGACGCCATGAAGCGCATCGGCGTGGTCGAACGCTCCGGCCGTGGCGTGGACAAGATTTTTCGCGGCATGCTCAAGTTTGGCCGCCCGGCCCCGGACTACAGCTACACCACCGCCCAGAGCGTGGTGCTGCGCCTGCCCACCGCGGAGGCCGACCTGGACTTTCGCCGCCTGGTAGTCGAGCACGAACGCGCCACCAACGCCGAGCTGCCCATCGACAGCCTGATAGCCTTGGCCGTCCTACGCGAAAGCAAGCGCGTCACCGCCGACGAGCTGGCAGTACAAATCCAACGCGACACCACCAGCGCCAAACGCACCCTGGAAGCACTGACCGAAGCCGGCCTGGTGGAAGCACATGGCTCTACCCGCGCACGCAGTTACACGTTGTCTGCCAGTTTGTATCAGGCCTCGGGTGACAAGGCCGCCTATACTCGGCAAGCTGGCTTTACACCCATTCAGAACGAGCAGATGGTGCTGAACTATGTGCAGCAACATGGACAGATCAAGCGGTCCGAGGTGATGGAGCTGTGCCGGCTATCAACCGACCAGGCCGCCAAGCTGCTGAAAAGACTAAAGGAAAGCGGAGCCATTATGCAGCATGGCAAGAATCGAGGCGCCCTTTACACACGTAACGCTGAAATGAGCCGGAATGAGCCGGAATGAGCCGGAATGAGCTGCCTTGGTAGATGCCGCTGTATGCTGAAAGTCAGTTAGGCTGACCACTATGCATCGTCTATGCGGACCTATATGTTGTGTACGCATATAGACGTAGATAAGCAGTGGCCCGCAGCATATGGAATAGGCTGGTGGGTTTAAAGTCAGGACAAGGAGTGGCCTGTGGGTTGGGAATTGGACGATGTTGAAACCCCCTTTGCGACGCAGCTCCAGGGGTTGGGCTGGGTGCAGACCCAGGGGAGCCTGGACGATCCGACGGTAACCGATCGAAGCAGCTTTGTAGAAGTCATTCAAAGCTCTGTGCTCGGTGATCGTTTGCGCGCAATCAACCTGCGCGACAATCAGCCTTGGCTGGATGAACAGCGTATTGCGGAAGCATTGGCCGCCGTAACGCGAGTGGGGGCCAGCAAGCTGATGGAAACCAACCAGACGGTAACCGAGCTATTGCTCAAGGGTATCACCGTCGATGGTCTCCCTGGCTGGGAGGGCGGGCGCGGCCAGACGATTCAGTTCATAGACTGGGATAACCCAGCCAACAATCTCTTCAGCGTAATCAACCAGTACCGGGTGGATTGCCCGCCCGGGTTCAACAGCGGCAAGAAATTCATCGTCCCGGACCTGGTGTTGTTAGTGAATGGCATCCCACTGGTGGTGGTGGAATGTAAAAGTCCCTCTGTCCCCGAACCGCTTACTGAGGCGATCGACCAATTGCGTCGCTACAGCAACCAGCGCAAGGCGGCTTTTGAGGTCGAGGAGAACGAGGGCAACGAGGCCCTATTTGCCAGCGTGCAGCTGTTGATCGCCAGTAGTTACGACGAGGCGCGGGTAGGCTGCATTGGTGCGGGTTTCGCCCACTACGCTCAATGGAAAACGGTGGTTGGTCCGAATGGCAGCGGCAGCGAACAGGCGGTTGCCGAGCGCCTGGGCAAAGCCAAGTTATCCGAGCAGGAGCGCCTGGTAGCGGGCATGCTGGCACCAGGGCATCTGCTGGATCTGATTCGGCATTTCATGCTGTTCATGCAAGTAGGCGGGCAAACCATCAAGACGGTATGCCGCTACCAGCAATACCGCGCCGTAAACCGTACGGTTACCCGGATGAAGAACGGGCAGACGCGACTCGAGCATGGCGAGAGCGATCAGCGCGGTGGCATCGTCTGGCACACCCAAGGATCGGGCAAGAGCCTGACCATGGTCTTTTTGGTACGCAAAATGCGCACCGATACACAGCTGCGCCGCTTCAAGGTCATCGTGGTTACGGATCGGAAGGACCTGCAAACCCAGCTCGCCGCCACCGCAACGCTGAGCGGCGAACTACCAGAGGTGGCTTCGAATATCGAAGGCGTTAAAGCTCTTGCGAGGCGCCAGGGCCCGGGATTGGTGTTTGCCACTATACAGAAGTACCGTAATCCCGAGCAGGACGAAAACGTATCGGTGCCCAGCATTACGGGCGCCACAGAGCCGCTCAAGGCGGCGAATGCCCCTGCGGCCTATCAACCGAGCAGACCTTTCGAGGTGCTCAACCATGACGAAAGCATCCTGGTACTGATCGATGAGGCGCATCGTACACAGGCTGGCGACCTACACGCAAATCTGCTGGCGGGCCTGCCCAACTGCGTACGTATCGGCTTCACTGGCACCCCGATCATCATGGGCGAAAAGAAGCGCACCCATGAAATTTTCGGCGCCTTTATCGACAAGTACACCATCAAGGAAGCGGAAGCAGACGGCGCGACGGTTCCAGTGTTATACGAAGGACGCACCGCGCAGGGTGCGGTCAAGGATGGAGCAAGCCTGGACGAGCTGTTCGAGGATCTCTTTCGCGAGCACAGCCAGGAAGAGCTGGAGCTGATCAAGAGAAAATACGCCACAAAGGGCCATATCTTTGACGCCCCGGCGCTGATCTCGGACAAGGCGCGCGACATCATTCGACATTACGTGACCAATATTCTGCCCAATGGCTACAAGGCGCAGGTAGTGGCCTACAGCCGGATTGCGGCAATACGTTACTTCCATGCGCTGCAGACGGCCCGTGATGAGTTACTGGCTGAGGCCGAGGCTTTGCCGGCTGAGGACAAGGGGCTGGACGATGAAGCTCTGTGTCAACGTCCGCCCAAGCTGCAGGCGCGCGTTCAGGCGTGGCGCTACCGCGACGGGTTGAGCAAGCTCGAATTCGCGCCGATCATTTCCGGGTCCAATAACGATCCGTCGGAATGGAAAGCCTGGACGGACGGAAGCAAGCATGAGCAACTGATCAAGCGCTTCAAAAAGCCTTTGAACCATGAACAAGCGAACAAAGCCGACCCTTTGGCCTTTTTGATCGTCAAATCCATGCTGCTGACCGGCTTCGATGCCCCCATCGAGGGGGTGATGTATCTAGACCGACCGATCAAGGAGGCGGAGCTGCTACAGGCCATCGCACGGGTTAACCGGACTGGTTTCGGCAAGCGCTGCGGCATAGTGGTCGACTACTTCGGGGTCGCCAATCACCTGCGCGAAGCTCTGGCAGCCTACGCCGACGAGGACATCGAAGGCGCGCTGAGCAGCATCAAGGACGAGGTGCCGGTGCTGCGTGATCGCCACCTGAGAGTGGTGGATGTGCTGCGTCGCCAAGGTATCGAGTCGCTGGAGGATGCTGAAGTTTGCGTTGCGGCACTCGGGTCGGAAAAGGTACGCGCAGAGTTCGCGGTAAAGCTCAAAGCCTTCCTCGATTCATTAGACACCGTACTACCACGTCCCGAGGGGCTGCCCTTCGTCAAGGATGCCAAGCGCCTGGCCTATATTCACGCGCGCGCACGCGGACTCTACAAGGATCTGCCGCAGCTGGGCAAAGATGTCGGGGCCAAAGTGCGTAAGCTGATTGACGATCACGTTATCTCGCTGGGCATCGACCCGAAGATTCCGCCGATCCAGCTCACCGATGCGGACTTCGAAAAACAACTGTCGCGCAGCGTCAATGACCGCGCCAAGGCCTCGGAGATGGAGCACGCCATCCGCTCGCATGTGCGCAAGCATGCCGATGAGGATCCGGTGCTCTATCGCAAGCTATCCGAGCGTCTCAACGAGCTGCTCAAGTCGTTGGGTGAACAGTGGGATCAGTTGGTTGCCCAGATGCAGAAAATCATCGACGAGCAATGACGATAGCCCACTAGATGTGCCCGAGCACTACGCACCCTTCCTGCGTACCTTGCTGGATGTGATATGCACCGAGGCGGATCCGCAGCCCGCGGAGCTGCTGCGGTTGAAGGACGTGACCGTTGAGCTAGTCGATTTGCTAGTAGAGGAGTTGAAAAGCCATCGTGACATCTGGAGCCCACGCAAACGAGCTGCACAGGAGGCGCTGGCTGGTCAGTTATTCGACCATCTGATGCACCTGCGCCCGCCCCTGGTAGATGCAGATACTGCTGGGCTGCTGACTGACCGCCTGATGGATCAGGCCAGAGCCAGCCATGAGCGATTGATGCACTTGTGAGCAATCAGACCCTGACCGTGGACGATCTGCAGTTGACGCTGCGCCGTAGCTCACGTCGCAAGACGCTGCAGATTACCGTCGAGCGTGATGGCACACTTATTCTCTCCGCCCCACCCGAGGTGAAAGAGCAGACCCTGCGGCAGTTCGTAGCGGAAAAGAGCTTCTGGATCTACTCGCGCCTGGCTGAAAAAGAACGCCTACAGCGGGCAATCCCCACCAAGGAATACGTGGACGGCGAAGGCTTCCTGTATTTGGGGAGAAGTTATCGTCTCAAATTGGTGGATGAGCAGGACGGGCCGCTGAAGCTGTCGGCCGGCCGATTCCGTCTGCTGCGCAGTGAGCTACCAAGAGCGCGCGAACATTTTATTCGTTGGTACAGCGAACGCGCGCGCGCTTGGCTGGCTTTACGAGTGAAAGGCTGCCAGGACCGCATGGGAGTTTCTCCCGCAGGGGTGCGAATACAGGATCTGTGCTATCGCTGGGGATCCTGCGGCAAGGGCGCACAGCTGTACTTCCACTGGAAGACAATCCTGCTGCCGAAGCACATTGCTGAGTATGTGGTGGTGCATGAGATGGTCCACCTGCTCGAGCCGCATCACACACCCGAGTTCTGGCTTAAGCTAGAGCGCGTCATGCCTGATTACGCGAAACGTAAGGCATGGCTGGCCGAGCACGGGATCGAAGTGGAAGGAATCTAGCATACCGCGATTGGAGGAATACGGGAGCTTAGCCTCTCTGGTAGATCAGCCACGTAGCGAGCCCTGTACTGATCAGCAGGATGAGAGCTGGAATCAAGAAGTGCCAGCTTGCTCTGGCTACTGCGAGCCAGTGCCGGGATCTCACGAAAACAGCGTAACAGTAGGCCCAGACGCTGCAGGCGACCAGAGACATGGCCGCCCCGACATACCGCATGCTCGATTCGATGCCAAGATGAGCGACCGTAGAGGAGGCGCTGAGCAGAGAGAGTTGCCACCAAGCGCCCACTGAAGAGACGAAAAGTATCGCAGCCAATCCGAAAGACAGGACATAGCCCATCGCTTCTTCGCGCAGTGTCGGCGTGACAGGTTTCATGTCTATTCTCCTAAGTCGTTTGCAGTCGTTCCAGATTAACGCGCTGGAACGAGAAGCCAAGCGAGCATAAATAGTCTCACGGCCTAGATAACACGCTAACGCGGCTTAGCGGTCACCCCCGGGGCCCTATGGCCAAGGCGGCTCCATACGTAGTGGAGGGCGGTCTTGTGGTTGAGTTAAAGCGACTCTTTCAAGAATAGGCTTTTTCAGTAGCCCGTCTCGACGGAGATTAGGGATTCTGAAAAGCCATGTTAGGGTTGCCCGCAAAGGACCAAACACGGGAGCATCTGGTGAAAATTACACAATCAATCAGACTGGCCGCAGTGAGCCTCGCGATGGTCACCGCAGTCGGTTGCGCCACCACGGATCGATCCACTCTACCTCAGGTAACGCTGACAAACCCCGCTACGGTTCCGAAAGAGAACTGGTCCGACGCGCTTAGGATGTTCAACAATCAGATGGGCATCTATGGGATGCAGGATTCTACAGCAGACTCCTCGCACGGGGCGGCGGCAGGTCTCGTCAACGATGCTCAGCGTAAAGGGTATGGTTCTGAAATGGGCGCTCTCGCCCAGTCCGTAGCGGCGGGTGCTCTGTTCTTCGTAGTGGACGCTGGCCCGGCCAACAGAATGATTAGCCGTCTGCAGATCGCCTATTGGGTT
>CAYZFU010000025.1:15113-23111 GCA_964477725.1 uncultured Halopseudomonas sp. | reverse complement strand
CGATAACACCGGATTGCCGTTTGACCTTAATGAAGGCAGCAAGCTGGAGCTGGGTTCGACGGCCAAGCTGCGTGTGCTGGCGACCTATCTGCAGATCATCGCCGAATTGCACGCAAGCTTGGCTGGCGCCGATGACGCGGTGTTCCAGCAGGCTCTGGCCGAGCCTGAAGACCGTCTCAGCGTATGGGTGGCAACGACCTTGCGCAATCGGCCGGACATGACGCTGCCGGAGTTGCTCGAAGCAGCATTGGAACGCCGTTACTCGGCCTCGCCCGCCGAGCGGTTCTATACCGGTGGCGGTGTGCAGCGCTTTCGCAACTTCCGCCGCGAGGACGATGGCCGCAATCCGACCATGCGTGAATCGCTACGCGAATCGATCAACCTGCCGTTTGTTCGCCTGCAACGTGACATCGTGCGCTACAGCATCCATCAGGCCCACCGTAACAGTGCCGCGCTGCTACAGGATGACCAGGACCCGCGGCGGGACGAGTATCTCGAGCGATTCGCCGACCGTGAAGGGCGCACCTTTCTGCTGCGCTTCTGGCGCAAATATCAGAACAAGACGCAGGCCGAGCGGCTCAGCAGTTTCCTCGATGGCCTGCGGCCGACGTCGACTCGTCTGGCAGCGGTGCACCGTTACCTGTATCCGGCCGCATCGCAGGAGGAGTTCGCCGGATTCGTGCGCAGCCGTACCGAGGAGGTCCTCAGCGACAAGCGTATCGAGGATCTGTACGAGGCGTACGGGCCGGGCAAGTACAACCTGCCGGACCAGGGCTATATCGCCAGGGTGCACCCGCTTGAGTTGTGGCTGCTTGGTTACCTGATTCGCAACGAAGGGGCGATTTTCTCCGATGCCGTTCAGGCCAGTCAGGCCGAGCGTCAGGAAGTCTATGGCTGGCTATTCCGCACGCGGCACCGCAGCGCGCGGGATAACCGTATTCGCACCATGCTCGAAGTCGAAGCCTACCTCGATATTCATGCGCGCTGGCAGGCGATGGGCTATCCGTTCGATCATCTGGTGCCCTCGTTGGGCACTGCGCTGGGGAGCTCCGGCGACCGTCCGGCTGCCCTCGCCGAGCTGATGGGGATCATCCAGAACGGTGGCATACGGTACCCGACGGCGCGGATCACCGAGCTGCACTTCGCCGAGGGCACGCCCTACGAAACGCATTTCCAGCGCGCGGCGGCGCAGGGTCGTCAGGTCCTGGTGCCCGAAGTCGCCGCAGCCTTGCGTGAAGCACTGTCGCAGGTAGTCGAGGATGGCACTGCGCGTCGGCTGCAGGGTACGTTCCGTGCACCGGACGGGTCGGAGCTGGCGATTGGCGGCAAGACCGGCACCGGTGACAACCGTATTCACTCGGTCGCATCCTCCGGCATGTCGACCGGCAGTCAGGTGCTGAACCGCACTGCAACCTTCGTTTTCTTCATCGGAGATGATCATTTCGGAACGCTCACTGCGTTTGTGCCGGGTCAGGCTGCGAGCAACTTCCGCTTCACCTCGGCGCTGCCGGTGCAGGTCCTGAAGGGCATGGCGCCGATGCTCACCGCCTACTTCGAAAACAGTCAGGCTGCGTGCAATGCGCCGGCGACGGAGGTGGCCGCGCTGGATTGACGGCGCGGCCACTGCGATTCGAATCGTAAGAACCCGCATCTTTCCCGTACGTAGCGACACGGGTGCGGCATGACGCCTTCGAGCGCTGATGGCATAACGTCCGGTCTCTTTCCTTTCCCGTCGATGGTTACAACAAATTCTTGTGCGGGGCAGATTCGCTTCGTCCGGCGCCATGCTAGATTTGCCGGCGGCGTGTCCGCGCTTTGAAAAAACAAGACCAATCGAGGTGATCCATGAGTTTGACGGTGATGTTGCTGTTCGCGGTAGGCCTGGTGTTACTGGTGGCCGGCGCGGAAGTTCTGGTCAAAGGCGCATCGCGGCTCGCCGCCGGCTTTCGTATCTCGCCTCTGGTCATCGGCTTGACGGTGGTGGCGTTCGGCACCAGTGCGCCGGAAATGGCCGTCAGCGCCGGGGCGGCTGTGGCTGGTCAGGGCGATATTGCGCTGGGCAACGTGCTCGGCAGCAACATTTTCAACGTGCTGTTCATTCTCGGCCTGGCCGCGCTGATTGCCCCGCTGGTGGTATCCAGGCAGCTGATTCGCCTCGATGTGCCATTGATGATTGGCGCAACGGTGCTGGTGATCGTGCTTTCTCTGGACGGCGAACTAGGCTTTCTTGACGGCGCGCTGTTGATGGCCCTGATCATCGGATACACCGCGTTCCTCGTGGTCAGCAGCCGCCGGGCGAACCGTCCGGGTGATGCCGAAGAGCTGGGCGTACCGGATGCAGAGCACAGCGGCTCGATGCCGGTGAATGTGCTGTTCATCATCGGTGGTCTGGTCATGCTGGTACTCGGCGCACGCTGGCTGGTTGACGGTGCGGTCTCCATGGCAACCGCATTCGGCCTGTCCGAACGAGTGATAGCGCTGACCATCGTCGCTGCCGGTACCTCGTTGCCGGAAGTGGCGACATCGGTTATCGCGAGCATTCGTGGTCAGCGTGACATCGCCGTGGGCAACGTGGTGGGCAGCAACCTGTTCAACCTGCTTGCCGTGCTGGGCCTCGCCGGGCTGCTGGCGCCGAACGGCGTGCCAGTGTCCGACGCTGTGCTGCGCTTCGACATGCTGGTTGCGCTGGCTGTGGCAATCGCCTGTCTGCCGATCTTCTTCAGCGGGCTGCGCATCAATCGCTGGGAAGGCCTGCTATTTCTTGCTTACTACGTGGTTTACACCGGGCATCTGGTTATGGCGGCTACCGGTTCGGTCGCCCTCGGCGGCCTGCAATCGGCGGTGTTGTATTACGCGCTTCCGCTCACGGCACTGACCCTGCTGGTATTGATGGTGCAAGGGTGGCGCGAACGGCACAAACATTAAGTGGAACGGGCTCCGGTTTGACGTCCGCAGAATGTTTGTTCCAGCGCGGCGTAAAGGGGCCGGGCCCGGCGGCGGCTTTGCAAAGTTGCTGATGGTCCGCACAATGGCTACTCGATCGTTCACAAGGAGCTGCCCATGACGTCTGAAGCACTGCCGCTATCTGGCCGCCGCATCGCGTTGCCCGAGAGCCGCGAGCTGGATCTGTTCGCCGATATGCTGATCAAGCGCGGGGCAGGGGTCCTCCGCTGTCCGTTGGTATCCATCCATGACGCGCCGGATCAGGCGCTAGTGCTTGCCTGGTTACAGGCGTTTGTGGAGAACCCCGGCGACGATCTGGTTCTGCTTACCGGTGAAGGGCTGCGCAGGCTGGTGACCAGTGCCGAGCGTGCCGGGGACAATCTGGCGCAGCGCTTTATCGGCCGGCTTGGCGAGGTCCGCAAGATAACCCGCGGGCCCAAGCCGGGCGCTGCGCTGCGCAAGCTTGGTTTGAAAGCTGATGTGGTTGCGGTAGAGCCGACCACCGAAGGCGTGATCAAGACCCTGGAACAGGAAGACCTCAAGGGGCGACGCATAGCCGTGCAACTCTACGGCAGTGAACCCAACGAGTTGCTGATGGGCTTTCTATCCCGGGCCGGGGCCGAAGTCACCAGCGTGTCACCCTACATCTATGCCGATCACATTGAGGACGAGCAGGTCGAGGGTCTGATCAGGGCTCTGATCGGTCACGAGGTTGATGCCATCGCCTTTACCAGCGCAACGCAGGTGCGACGGATATTCCAGATCGCCCGTCGCACTGAGACAGCCGATGCGCTACATCGGGCATTGGCTGCGATCAAGGTGGCTGCGGTGGGGCCGGTTGTGGCGCAAGAGCTGACTGAGCGGGGAGTGGGCGTTGATCTCATGCCGGAGAGTAGCTACTTCATGAAACCGCTGGTTCGGGAACTGGTGAAGGCGTTCACCGGGCATGAGGATACTGAGGTTTAGGCTGCGGAGCCGCGTCCCAGCGGTAGCCGGGCCACGATCCGTGCATCCTTCTTCGCGGCCAGGTCCGCTCCTACACGGTAATGCGCCGACGGTGGGGCTGTGTGTGGGAGCGCACCTGGGCGCGAAGCGGGCTAGCGAACAACTCGCAAGCCCGACCCTGTGCGGATGACCGGTTTGCTCCCTTGTGCAGTGACCGGTTTGCTCCGTTTACGCGGTGAATCCGACGATGCGCTAGATGGGCTGTCTTCGCGGCCGGGTCCGCTCCTACACGGTAATGCGCCGACGGTGGGGCTGTATGTGGGAGCGCACCTGGGCGCGAAGCGGGCTAGCGAACGACTCACAAGCCCGACCCTTGCGCAATTGCCCGGTTTACTCCGTATACGCGTTGACTCCGACGATGCGCTAGATCGCCTGTCTTCGCGGCGAGGTCCGCTCCTACACGGTAATGCGCCGACGGTGGGGCTGTGTGTGGGAGCGCACCTGAGCGCGAAGCGGACTGGCGAACAACTCGCAAGCCGGACCCTTGCGGCAGCTGCCTGGTTTACTCCGCTTGCGTCGCCATCGCTGGCCAGCGATCCTTCCACGGTCGGGCCTGCTCCAGCTGCGATGCCAGCTGCAACAACCGGCCTTCGCTTCCCACTGGTCCACAGAACTGCACGCCGAGCGGCAGTCCGTTTTCTGTCCAGTACAGCGGAACGGACATGGCCGGCGTGCCGGTCAGGTTGGCCAACTGGGTAAATGGCACGTACGTCAGGTTCTTGCTGGCCATATCGTTGACCATGTTATCGAGCATGCCCCAGCGCGCCAGCGTAGGTAGCGCGCCGGATCTCAGCATGTTCTGCAGCAGCTTGGCCTGACGGGTGGGTAATTGTGCCTGTTCATGCCGGATCGGCGGGTGAGCCAGCGTCGGGGTCAGGTACAGATCGTACTGCTGGTAGAACTGGCCCAGCGCCTGGCTGAAGCTGTTCCACTGGCGATGACTGGCAACGTAGCGCGCACTGCTCATGCTGCGGCCGAAAGCTGCCAGCACACGCGTCAGCAGCTCGAACTCTTCATCGCGTGCGCCCATGCTGCGGGCTTCGTCCAGCGTGGCGGCGACCTGGCCGAAATAGAGCATCAGGTAACTGCGCGCGAGCGCCTGTCCATCGTAGTCCGGCTCGGCCTCGACCACTTCATGCCCCAGCGATTGCAGCAGTGCCACGGTATCGTCCACCGCCTTGATCGCGTCCGGATGCACCGGGGTATCCACCGGCGATCGGGTGGAAAAGCCGATCCGCAGCGTGCCCGGTTCGCGCTGGGCGAGGTTGACGAAGCTGTCCTGGGCGCCGGCGATGTGAAACGGATCGCCCACGTTTGGCCCGGCCAGCACGTCCAGAGCGAGCGCGGAATCACGTACGCTGCGGCTGACAACGCCGTCGCTGGAGGCGCCTTCCCAGATTTCCGCAACAGCCGGTCCCACCGATACGCGGCCACGGGTCGGGCGCAAGCCGAACAGACCGCAGCAGGCTGCCGGAATGCGGATGGATCCGCCGCCGTCATTGGCGCCCGCCATTGGCACTATGCCGGCTGCAACCGCTGCTGCCGAGCCGCCGCTGGAGCCACCCGGGGTATGTGCCGGGTTCCACGGATTGACCGTGCGGCCGAATGCCTCCGGGTCGGTTACGCCCTTTAGAGCCAGTTCAGGGGTGTTGGTCTTGCCGAAGATGACCGCGCCGGCGTCGAGCAGGCGCCGCACGATATGCGAATGGCTCCGGGCCGGAATACGGCTGAACACGCTGCTGCCGTTGCCTGTGGGCATGCCGGCGTAATCCTGAATGGCGTCCTTGATCAGAAACGGCACGCCGGCAAGCGGGCCGTTGAGAGGCTCGCCTACGCGCTTGCGCGCGATGTCGATCATCGGCTGGCAGACTGCATTGAGCTGGGGATTGAGACGATGGTACCGAGCCAGGGCAAGGTCCAGTAGTTCTTTCGGGGTGGTCTGCTTGTCGCGGATCAGGCGTGCCAGATCCGTGGCATCCATGCTGCTGTATTCCTGCGGGCTCATACGGCGCGGCCTCTGCGTTGTTGTTATCGAAGCGAGGTTCTATTAAAGCTGCGTGACAGATTACGTCAAGCGGTTCGATGATTTACTCTTGTCAGGGTTGGGTCGCATAACAACAATGCTGCCTAGATACCTCAGCCCAAGGACGTTAGATGACCAACGAAGCCGCTCCGCTGCGCCTGTCCCCCGAACAGCTTACCGCTCCCATTGACCTCGAAAGCCTCGGCTTCGTTACCACCGACGACCTCGAGCCGTTCCGCGGTATTCTCGGCCAGGACCGTGCGGTGGAAGCACTGCAGTTCGGCGTGGCCATGCATCGCCCCGGCTACAACGTCTTCGTGATGGGCGAGCCCGGTACCGGACGCTTTTCCTACGTCATGCACTACCTGCGGGCCGAGGCCAAGCGTCAGATATGTCCCGCGGACTGTGTTTACGTCAACAATTTCGAAGAACCGCGCGAGCCCTGGGTACTGAATCTGTCGCCGGGTACCGCGGGCGAGCTGTTGGCCGACATCGAGAAGCTCATCGATAACCTGCTGGCGACCTTTCCGGCAGTCTTCGAACACCCGGCATTCCAGCAGAAGAAGAGCGCTATCGACCGGGCCTTCAATCAGCGTTACGACAAGGCCATCGATACCGTCGAAAGGCGCGCTCTGGAGCGCAATATTGCCGTGTATCGCGATGCCCAGAACATAGCCTTCACCCCGATGAAGGAGGGCAAGGCGCTGGATGAGGCGGAGTTCGCCCAGCTGCCGGAGGCCGAGCGCGAACAGTTCCATCTCGATATCGCCGAGCTCGAGGAAGTGCTCAACGAATCGCTCTCCAGCCTGCCCCAGTGGAAGCGCGAATCGAGCAATCAATTGCGCGAACTCAACGAGCAGACCATCAACGAGGCGATCGGACCCTTGCTCGATCCGCTGCTTGAGCGCTACGAGGGCAACCCCGGGGTCTGTGAGTACATCCAGGCCATGCGCCACAACCTGCTGAAGACGGTGATCGATCAGTTGGTTGAAGAGCGCGCACTGGAAGCACGACCCGACGCCTACAAGAAACTGCTGCTCACCGAACAATACTCGCCAAGCCTGATTGTCGGCCATCCGTCCTGTGGCGGGGCGCCTGTCGTGCATGAGCCGCACCCGTCCTACGACAACCTTTTCGGCCGCATCGAATACAGCTCGGAGCAGGGCGCCCTGGTGACCAGCTATCGGCATATTCGCCCAGGCGCGCTGCATCGCGCCAATGGCGGCTATCTGGTGATCGAGGCGGAAAAGCTGCTGGGTGAGCCCTTTGTCTGGGAGGCGCTCAAGCGCGCGCTGCATTCCAGGCAGCTGAAGACCGAATCGCCCTGGGCCGAGCTTGGCCGGTTGACTACGGTCACCTTGACCCCACAGGTCATCCCTCTCTCCGTGAAGCTGGTCCTGATCGGCTCGCGGCACGTGTACTACACGCTACAGGACCTGGATCCGGACTTTCAGGAGATGTTCCGCGTGCTGGTCGATTTCGACGAGGATCTGCCGCGCACCGCCGACAGCATCGAGGGCATGGCTCAGCTGTTGAAAACCCGTACCTCCGAAGAAGGCCTGTCTCCTTTGACCGCCGCTGCGGTCGCCCGGGTACTGACCTACAGCGCGCGTCTGGCCGAACATCAGAAGCGGCTGTCCGCGCGCATCAGCGACATTTTCCAGCTGGTCGCCGAGGCTGACTTCATCCGCCAGCTCGCGGGTGATCCGCTGACCGATACCGGGCACATCGAGCGAGCGTTGCGGGCCAAGGAAACCCGCACCGGGCGCGTCAGCGCACGTATCCGCGAGGACATGCTGTCCGGGGTGATCCTGATCGATACCGACGGCGCAGCGGTGGGCAAATGCAACGGTCTGACGGTGCTCGAGGTCGGCGATTCGGTGTTTGGCGTCCCGGCGCGGATCAGCGCGACTGTCTACCCCGGCGGCAATGGCATCGTCGATATCGAGCGCGAGGTCAATCTGGGCCAGCCGATTCACTCGAAGGGCGTGATGATTCTGACCGGTTACCTCGGCAGCCGCTTCGCC
>CAYZFU010000025.1:0-15103 GCA_964477725.1 uncultured Halopseudomonas sp. | reverse complement strand
CACTTTCCCTTGGAAATCTCCGCCAGCATCGCGCTCGAGCAATCCTACGGCTACGTGGATGGCGACAGTGCCTCGCTGGGAGAGGTGTGCGCCCTGATCTCGGCGCTGTCTCGCACGCCGCTGAAACAGTCCTTCGCTATTACCGGCTCGATCAACCAGTTCGGTGAAGTGCAGGCTGTCGGTGGGGTCAACGAGAAGATCGAAGGGTTCTTCCGCCTGTGTCAGGCACGCGGGCTCACCGGGGAGCAGGGCGCGATCGTTCCGCACTCCAACGTGCCGAACCTGATGCTCGATCAGTCGGTTCTCGATGCCGTCAAGGAAGGGCTGTTTTCGGTCTACGCCGTCCGCCACGTCGATGAGGCGATGGTCTTGTTGTCTGGAAGAGAGGTCGGCTCTGCCAACGATCGTGGCGAGTATCCTGACGGTAGCGTCAATGCGCTGGTGGTCGAACGCTTGCGGGAAATCTGCGAGCGCGATCAGGAGCGCGAGGAAGAAGGCGAGACGGATACGCAAAAGGACTGATCAGTCTTTGATCAATCGGACCGGAGCCGCATGGCTTCTGGTCCGGCCCCCCCCTTTAATCTGCTTACCAACAGACTTATACACAGATTGTGTGGAAGGCTTGCGCAGCTAGCATCGACTCTGTATGGCTGTCAATCCTTGACATTGCTGGGGCTGAACACTTGTTTTGAAAAAAAGTTCCCCGCTTCGCTTCGGTTAGCTTCAGGGAGATCGCCGCTGTCCGCACTCCGGCATTCGCCCGATGGTCGGCAACGGACACAGTTTTTCCTTGTATGTATGGCAAATATATGTTTTTCAACGAGATATTGTCTTGGGCCTGACATCGAGCCGGTTTGCACTATAGCGATGCGTATGGCCGTGAGCAGTGCTTCGGAGCCAGGCAACGACCGGCAAAAATGGCGTAAACCGGGTTCGAGAGGCCGGAATGGTGACGATTGGTCGCTTTTTGATCGATTTTGCCAAAGGCTGTGCGTAACTGGGTTTGGAGCAGAAGTAGGACCTCTGCCCACAGAGTTATCCACAAGTTCTGTGGACAGCTTCCAGGCACTGTTTTGAGTCGTTTTGATATTGCAATGCCTTCACTCGATTTTGTGCCAGCGCGACGTTTTCGCAGCATTCGGAAGTGAATTGCTTCTCCGTTTGTACGGGGGGTGTTTTATGATGTTGCCCCTCGCTGCGGTAGCGGCTTCGAATCTGGAGGCAAGCGGTTAATGGAACGCTTTTTTGAAAACCTGATGTACTCGGCGCGCTGGATCCTGGCTCCGATTTACCTGGGTCTCTCGCTGGCTTTGCTGGCGCTGGCAATAAAATTCTTTCAGGAGGTCTTCCATCTCCTGCCGCATATTCTTGAGGTGGCCGAAGCCGACCTGATTCTGGTCGTGCTGTCTCTGGTGGACATGGCGCTGGTTGGCGGTCTGCTGGTGATGGTGATGATCTCCGGCTACGAAAACTTCGTGTCTCAGCTCGACATCGACGAAGGCAAAGAGAAGCTAAGCTGGCTGGGCAAGATGGATTCCAGCTCGTTGAAGATGAAGGTGGCGGCCTCGATCGTTGCCATCTCGTCGATCCATCTGCTCAAGGTGTTCATGAACGCCACCAATATCGAGAACGACAAGCTGATGTGGTACGTGATCATTCACATGACGTTTGTGCTCTCGGCGTTCGGCATGGGAGTGCTGGACAAGCTCACTCACAAGCACTGAGCCCGGCCAGCGGTCCTGGATCGCCCGGATCAGTAAAACGGGAGATCACATGGCGATCCGCAATCTCATCATGATTCTGGGCGATCAGCTCAGTCCTGCGATCAGCTCGCTGCGCCGGGCTGACCCCGCCCGGGATCGAGTGCTCATGGCAGAGGTCGCTGAAGAAGGGCGCTACGTTCCGCATCATCCGCAGAAGATTCTTTTTATTCTTTCGGCGATGCGACATTTCGCCGACGAGCTTCGCGCGCTCGGCTTCGCCGTCGATTACATCACCCTGGATGACCCGCATAACACCGGTACGCTACTGGGCGAGCTGGAGCGGGCTCGTGATCTACTGAAGCCTGAGGGTGTTCTGGTCACTCGGCCGTCCGAATGGCGCCTGTTCGACCAGTTCACCCGGCAGGCGAGCCGATGGCCGGAGCTGATGGTGCTAGAGGACGACCGCTTCTTCTGCTCGGACGCGCGCTTTGCGCGCTGGGCTGATGGTCGCAAGCAGCTGCGAATGGAGTATTTCTATCGTGAAATGCGCCGTGAACACGGGTTGTTGATGAAAGCCTCGGGCCAACCCGAAGGCGACCAGTGGAACCTCGACGCCGACAACCGCAAGGCATTGCCTGCCAGCGTGCGACCGCCGGCGCAGCCGCATTTCGATGAAGACGTCACCACGCTGGCTGTCCGCAGGCTGGTCGAACACAACTTCGCCAACCACTACGGCAGTCTCGATGCGTTCGATTACCCCGTCACTCGTGAAGGAAGCGAGATCCTCTGGAAACATGCCCTTGAGCATGTCTTGCCGCGCTTTGGCGATTATCAGGATGCGATGGCCGACGGCGAGCCCTTTCTCTTCCATGCACGGATCGCTGCGGCGTTGAACGTCGGCCTGCTTGACGCGCGAGGTATATGCCGTGAAGTGGAACAGGCCTACCGCGCCGGCAAGGTGCCGCTCAACTGCGCTGAAGGATTCATTCGGCAGATACTCGGCTGGCGCGAGTATGTACGCGGCATCTATTGGCTGATGATGCCGGACTACGCCCAGCGCAATGCCTTCGGGAACCGCCGAAACCTGCCGGAGTTTTACTGGACCGGCGACACGCGCATGAACTGCATGAACCAGGCGATCGGGCAGACACTGGAACATGCCTACGCCCATCACATTCAGCGGCTGATGGTGACCGGCAACTTCGCTCTGCTGGCCGGTATCGAGCCGAAGCAGATCTGCGACTGGTACCTTGCGGTGTATATGGACGCTTACGACTGGGTCGAGCTGCCCAACACGCTAGGCATGGTCATGCACGCCGATGGCGGCTATCTCGGCTCCAAGCCCTACTGCGCGAGCGGGCAGTACATCAAACGGATGTCCAACCATTGTCGCAACTGCCATTACAAGGTTACCGAAACGATTGGCGAGCGCGCCTGTCCGTTCAATTCGCTGTATTGGCATTTCCTGATCCGCCACGAGGACCGGCTGCGCGGCAATCATCGGATGGGCATGATCTATCGCAATCTCGACCGTATGGAACCCGCCAAGCGCGAGGCCGTAAAGCAGTGGGGCGATCAATTGTTATCGAAACTGGACGCCGGGCAGTCGCTCTGATCCCCCCGCGCTGACATAGCTCAGCCTTTGGTAGCTTCCAGTACGACGAACTTGGAGGTCGCCGCCAGCTGCCTCACGCTTTTGAACAATCGCTTGAGCGTAACGTGATAGCCCAGGTGCCGATTGCCAACGATGATCAACCTGCCGCCTGCGGTCAGCGCCGTTCGGCTCTGCCTGAACAGGCGCTGGGCTATCTCGTCGCCGACAACCTGTTGCTGGTGAAACGGCGGATTGCACAGGATCAGATCGGCGATGCCCGGTTGGGTATCGATCAGGCCGTCGGAAACGACGAAGTCGGCTTCGCGATCGCCCAAAGCTTCGCGCGCGTTGCGCCGGGCCGAGGCGACCGCCGCGTGGGATTCGTCGACAAAGGAGACGTGGGCTTGCGGATTGCGCAGCGCTGCCACGATCCCCAGCGCGCCGTTGCCGCAGCCAAGGTCGATGATGTGACGAGCGGCCGGGTCCACCGGGATATGCGGGAGCAGGGCGCGTGTGCCGATATCGAGTCGGTCGCGTGAGAATACCCCCGGCAGGTTGATCAGCTCGATGCCTGCTTCCGGCAGTGGGTATCGGCTATTGAGGTCCGGGCTGGATTGGCCCAGTGACGGGTCCAGGGTTACCGTCAGCAGCCGTGCCTTTTTCCAGCCGAGCGAAGCCTGATAGGGGCCGATGTGCTTGGCCAGCAGGTCACCTGCGCTCGGCGGCAGGTGCTTGATCATCGCCGCGGCCACGACCTTCGCTCCGCTCGCAAGCTGCGGACGCAATGCAACCAGCTGCTGCTCTAGCAGGGTCAGGCTCTTGGGTATACGCAACAGCACTCGGTCGACGCTTCCGTCAGGGACGTGTTGGCTATCGATAACCGACACGGCGTCGTCAGGCAGGCCGTTGGCCCTCAGGTTCTGGCGCAATGCACGTTCGGCCAGATGCGAGTCACCCCACCACTGCGGCTGCTGTCCGGCCAATGCGCAGCCCAGCGCGCCGAACTGATCATTTACCACAAGCACCCTGCCGCCAGGCGAGGGATCTTCGGCAAGCGCGTCGAGCAGGTACAGGTCAGCCGCATCGAATGGCTGCAGCGTCGGGTTCCGCGTCGGGGGGTAGCGTTCGAGCTGTAGGGTTCCGAACGGTGTATCGCAGTTATGCATGAGACGGTCAGGCCTGGGATGGGTGGCGCAGTATAACCCAGGCCGTAGGCACCGGCTGAGCAGGTCCGCTCGGCCGGTCCTGGCCGCCTGTCAGTCGCGCTGTTGCGCCTTGAGCAGATCGCGGATGTCGGTCAGCAGGACTTCCTGTTTGCTCGCCGGATTGGGCGGCGGAGGGGCATCGGCTTCTTTGCGGCGCATGCTGTTGATGACCTTCACGGCGACGAAGACGGCAAGCGCGATGATCAGAAAGTCGATCACATTCTTGATGAACAGTCCGTATCCAATGGTCACCGCAGCCTGACCGCCCTCGGCTTCGCGCAGGACGACTGCCAGATCGACAAAGTCAACGCCGCCAATCAGCATGCCCAGCGGCGGCATGAAAATGTCAGCTACCAACGACGACACGACCTTGTTGAAAGCCGCGCCAACGATGATCCCCACGGCCATGTCGATGACATTGCCGCGCATGGCGAAGCTTTTGAATTCACTCAGCAGGCTCATTGTTTCCTCAACAACCAGGTTTTATGGTCTGGAGCCTAGCGTAACCCAAGCGCTGTCTCCAGGCTTTCACAGACGATGCGCAGTATTTCGACTCGCGCGTAGCGCTTGTCCTCTGCGGGAACAAGGTGCCAGGGTGCCTGCGGTGTGCTGGTTCGCATCACCATGTCATTCATGGCCTGCTGATAAGCAGGCCATTGCTTGCGATTGCGCCAGTCTTCCTCGGTCAACTTGTAGCGCTTGACCGGCGACTGCTCGCGCGCTTCGAAGCGGCGCAATTGTTCGTCTTCGCTGATGGCCAGCCAGAACTTGACGATCACCGTCCCCGAACCGAGAAGCTGGCGCTCGAAGTCATTGATTTCGGAATAGGCGCGGCGCCAGTCGTTGTCCGCGGCAAAGCCTTCGACACCCGTCCGTAATAGCTGCGATCGAACACCACCACGGTACCGGGGCCGGGAATACGCCGCCAGAAACGCCAGAGGTATGGATGGCTGCGTTCCTCGGCCGTCGGTGCGCTGGTGCCATGCACACGCAGGCAGCGAGGATCGAGACATTCGGTGATGCGGCGGATCGAGCCACCCTTGCCGGCGGCGTCGGTGCCCTCGAATACCAGTAGCAGGCTGCGCCGGGTGAAGCCGGGATGGCGGATCAGCTCGCGCAGCCGGTTCTGATAATGCTCGAGCTTCTCCTTGTACACCGGCTTCTCCAGAGCCTTGCTGAAATCCAGCTGGTCCTGAAGGCGGTCGGGAGATCCTATCCAATGGACAGGTGGCTCCTCGTCAGAGCCTTCCATAAGCCTGACGCTGGCTTCCAGCACCAGTTCGCCAATGCGCATGTCGCGATAATCGGAATCATGGCTGCGCACCTGGTACCAGGGTGCCTGCTCGGTTGAGGTCAGCTCGCGCATCCGCGCCGCAGCAGTGCGAACGTCTTCATAATCAGCCGCGCTGAACTCGCCCCACTCGCGCATGGCAACAGGCTGCTCGCTGGGATCGACGGCGAGGCGTTGCTGCCGACTGGCACGCCGGGGCGTCAGATGCAGCCACAGTTTGATGATTCCCACGCCTTCGGCGGCCAGCAGCTGCTCGAAACGTAGCAGCTCGCACATTTGTTCATCGAACTGCTCGCGGCTTATGTCCCCCCGACTGTATTGCATCAGCGGTTGGTGATACCAGGAACCGAGGTAGAATCCGATCTCACCATCGGGCGGCAGGCTGCGCCAGTAACGCCAGAGTCTCGGCATCCTGGCGTCGATGCCCTGAGGCAGGCTGAACGCGCGGGTGTTTAGGTGACGATTGTCGAGACGCTTGTAAAAGGCATAGATCGCCTCGGCCTTGCCGGCAAAATCGTTGCCGCTGATCAATACCAGCAGTGGCCCGCGGCCGGACCGGCGCAGTTCATATTGTGCGTCCAGCAGGGCTTCGGTCAGCGCCGCGTCCAGCCTTTTGAAATCTTTCTTCGATAGCTTGGTTTCGCTCATCTATGGCCAGTTCACCTCGGGGAGCTGCTCGAATGCGGGTTTGGCGAACAGATAACCCTGATACAGGTGGATGCCGAGTCCCTTGAGAAACTCGAGCTCGCCGACACTTTCGATGCCCTCGGCGATGATGGTGATATTGAGAGTCCTGGCGACGCCGACAATTCCTTCAACGATAGCCTGGCGCACCGGATGCGAATCGATGTCGCGGATGATTTCCATGTCCAGCTTGATGATGTCTGGCTGAAACTCCGCCAGCAGATTCAGTCCCGAGTAGCCCGCGCCAAAGTCATCGATGGCAGTCTGGAAGCCCTGTCGCTTGTATTCGGTCATGATGGATTTGAGATGACTCTTTTCCACCATGCGCTCGTTCTCGGTTACCTCGAAGATCAACCGATCGGTCGGAAAGCCGACCCGACGCGCGGTTTCCAGTGTTGCGCGAATACAGGTAGCCGCCTGATAGACGGCATTGGGCAGGAAATTGATGCTGACGAAACAGGGTATCTCCAGCCGAGCCGCGAGCTCGACTGCCTTGACCCGGCAGGATTGGTCGAAGGTGTAGCGATTTTCCGGCGTAACCTTGGCCAGGATGCCCCAGGCGCCGCTGCCGTCCAGACCCCGGATCAGCGTTTCATAGGCGAAAATGGTCTGGTCGCGGATATCGACGATCGGTTGGAAAGCCATGGTGAAATCGAAGCCGAGTGACTCGTTATTCTGGCAGGCTGAGCAAGGCTTGGGCTTGTGTGAAGCGCTAGTCATACAATAAGTTCCTTTTTTCCCCGGCCCCACAATATCTTGAAATCCGTTCCCGGGCCATGATGAGACAGTGCGGTGATGGCTAAGTGCCTCCATTTAATGACTGCAGGAGATTTTTTTGGCTAAAAGCAAGCGGATCTACGGCTGCACGGAATGCGGCGCCACGTCGAGTAAATGGTCCGGCCAATGCGCCGAGTGTCAGGCCTGGAATACTCTGGTTGAAACAGTTGTCGACACCACGCCCACCGGCGGCAGTGGGGCGGGTCGCATCAGCAATTGGGCTGGTGAGCAGGCCCAGGTCCGCACTCTGGCGGAAGTATCCACCGAGGAGATGCCGCGCCAGGCCAGCGGTTCGTCTGAACTGGACCGTGTGCTCGGAGGCGGCCTGGTCGCAGGGTCAGTGGTACTGATCGGCGGCGATCCCGGCATCGGCAAGTCGACCATTTTGCTGCAGACGCTGTGCCGCCTGGCTCAGGATATGCCAGCGCTCTATGTTACCGGCGAGGAATCCCAGCAGCAGGTGGCCATGCGGGCCAGGCGACTGGGCTTGCCGGAAGACCGGCTCAAGGTGATGACCGAAACCTGCATCGAGAGCATTGTCGCTACGGCGCGGCGCGAGCAGCCAAAGGTCATGGTGGTCGACTCGATCCAGACCATTTTTACCGAGCAGTTGCAGTCAGCGCCTGGTGGTGTTGCACAGGTGCGCGAGAGCGCGGCGCTGCTGGTGCGTTACGCCAAGCAGAGCGGTACGGCGATCTTTCTGGTGGGTCACGTCACCAAGGAAGGCGCACTGGCTGGACCGCGCGTACTGGAACACATGGTCGACACTGTGCTGTATTTCGAAGGCGAGTCCGATGGGCGCCTGCGCATGCTGAGGGCTGTGAAGAATCGCTTCGGCGCGGTCAACGAGCTCGGCGTCTTCGCCATGACGGACAAGGGTCTGAAAGAGGTTTCCAATCCCTCGGCGATTTTCCTGTCGCGATATGAAGCGCCTATTCCAGGCAGCGTGGTCATGTCGACCTGGGAAGGGTCGAGGCCGATGCTGGTCGAGGTGCAGGCACTGGTCGATACCAGTCATCTCGGCAATCCGCGCCGGGTGACGGTCGGCCTGGATCAGAACCGCCTGGCCATGCTCCTGGCGGTCCTGCATCGCCATGGCGGCGTCGCGACCTATGATCAGGATGTATTCGTCAACGTGGTCGGCGGGGTAAAGGTGCTGGAAACCGCATCGGATCTGGCATTGCTTGCGGCAGTCATGTCCAGCCTGCGCAGCCGGCCGTTGCCAATGGATCTGATGGTGTTTGGTGAATTGGGCCTGTCAGGCGAGATACGTCCGGTGCCGAGCGGTCAGGAACGGCTGAAGGAAGCGGCCAAGCATGGCTTCGCTCGGGCGATCGTACCCAAGGGGAACGCGCCCAAGGAAAACCCAAAGGGAATGACGGTAGTTCCGGTCACCCGGCTGGATGAGGCGCTGTCAGCGATTTTTGAGTAGCTCGGTTCGCGGTCATGCCTGCTTCTGCATGGATTCATCTGGTCATTGCAGGCAGGACCGCACACGGCCCTTTTCAACTGGCACTGGCGCACCGGCCAACAAGCTCACCCTTGCCTGGGTGGTTCCAGCAGCGTACTCAATTCCCGCTCCAGAGCAGCTTCATCTCCCAGATTCAGTTCCAGCAGCCGGCGCAGGTGGCTGATCGAGTCCAGATCGATGTGCTCGCAGCGAAAGCCAAGCAGACCTTCCTCGGCGTGGACTAGGCTGGCCTCCATACGGATCTGATTGCCTTCGGACAGGTCGATACTGACCATGAAGGGCTCGCTCGGGTTGGCCCGCTCCCAGGCTACAGGACGCAACACGAGCAGACCGCGCAGCGAAACATCCACAAGCTGGACCGGTATATCCAGAGCGTCCTGTTGCAGGACCGTGTCCGCATCGAACGGTACTCGGGTAAAACGGCGCCTGTCATCGCTCATCGAACTGCCTCCTGGGAACCAGGTATTTCTGGATTAGCTTCACTGTAGACCGCGTCGCGCAGACCGGGTCGCGTAGACCGCGTCGCGCAGACCGCGTCGCGTAGACCGGATCACCCAAATCGCGTCGCTTGGATCGGCCTGCTCAGGCCCCACCAGGCGCGTCGCCGGCGCAGGCCAAAGAGAAGCAGCGCCAAGCTCCAGGCCAGGCGCTGCGGATGGGCGTCAGGCCAGCTTCTTGTACTTGACGCGGTGTGGCTGGGCGGCGGCGTCGCCGAGACGTTTCTTGCGGTCGGCTTCGTAGTCAGTGTAGTTACCTTCGAAGAACACCACCTGGGAATTGTCTTCATACGCCAGGATATGCGTGGCGATCCGGTCGAGGAACCAGCGATCGTGCGAGATCACGATGACCGAGCCCGGGAAGTCGAGCAGCGCTTCTTCCAGTGCCCGCAAGGTTTCCACGTCCAGGTCGTTGGACGGTTCGTCGAGCAGCAGCACGTTGGCGCCTTTCTTCAAGGTCAGTGCCAGATGCAAACGGCCACGCTCACCGCCGGACAGATCCTTGACGAACTTCTGCTGGTCGGCGCCCTTGAAGTTGAAGCGGCCAACGTAGCCGCGCGAGGGCATCTCGTAGTTGCCGACCTTGATCTGATCGAAGCCGTCGGAGACCTGTTCCCAAACGGTCTTGCTGCCCTCGAGATCATCACGGCTCTGGTCAACGCTGGCGATCTCTACGGTATCGCCGATATCGATGCTGCCGGAGTCGGGTTGTTCTTTTCCGGTGATCATGCGGAACAGGGTCGATTTGCCGGCGCCGTTACCACCAATCACGCCGATGATCGCGCCCTTGGGCACGCTGAATGACAGATTGTCGATCAACAGACGTTCGCCGTAACCCTTGCTCACATTGTTGAATTCGATGACCTTGTCGCCCAGCCGTGGGCCGGCAGGGATATAGATCTCGTTGGTTTCGCTGCGCTTCTGGAATTCCTGCGACTGCAGTTCCTCGAAGCGCTGCAGGCGAGCCTTGGACTTGGCCTGGCGACCCTTGGCTCCCTGACGCACCCACTCCAGCTCGGCCTTCATTGCCTTGGCGTGAGACGACTCCTGCTTGGCTTCCTGCGCAAGTCGCGCGGCCTTCGATTCCAGCCATTGCGAGTAGTTGCCTTCGAACGGGATGCCGTGCCCGCGGTCCAGTTCGAGAATCCAACCGGCAACATTATCGAGGAAATAGCGATCGTGGGTGATCGCGACGACCGTGCCGGTGAAGTCATGCAGGAACTGCTCGAGCCAGGCGACCGAGTCGGCATCCAGGTGGTTGGTCGGTTCGTCGAGAAGCAGCATGTCAGGGGCGGACAGCAGCAGGCGGCATAGCGCGACACGGCGCTTTTCGCCGCCGGACAGGTGCTCGACCGTGGCGTCCCACGGCGGAAGACGCAGGGCGTCAGCGGCAACTTCCAGCTGGCGCTCGAGGTTATGCCCGTCCGAAGCCTGGAGGATGGCCTCGAGCTTGGCCTGCTCGGCTGCCAGAGCGTCGAAGTCGGCGTCCGGCTCGGCGTAGGCGGCGTATACTTCATCAAGACGGACCTGCGCCTGCTTGATCTCTTCGACCGCTTCCTCGACGACTTCACGTACGGTCTTGCTCGGGTCTAGCTCCGGCTCCTGCGGCAGGTAGCCCACGTTGATGCCCGGCATCGCACGGGCCTCGCCGTCGATTTCGGTGTCCACGCCGGCCATGATCCGCAAGAGTGTCGACTTGCCGGAGCCGTTCAGACCAAGCACACCGATCTTGGCACCAGGGAAGAAGGAGAGTGAAATATCTTTGAGGATCTCACGCTTCGGGGGCACGATCTTGCTCACCCGATGCATGCTATATACATATTGGGCCATGAGGGCATAACCTGCTGATCAGAGGAAAAAGGATTCCCGCTCGGGAAATGGTGGCAAGGCTAGCCCAACTGGGTTCCCAGGGCAAACACCTCCATGCGGCCAAGCGCTGGATGCCGCACGTCGATTCTTCGCATGAAAGCGGTATAGTGGCTAATTGATACATAATAAAGACAACCCGATGCTCAAAGACACCGCATCCGACATGTCCCGTCTGCCACTAACGGACCGGCGACCTCTGGCTGCAGGTCTGGCACTGGTGGCAGCCGCCGGCATGCTGCTGGCGTGGCTCATGGTCTGGCAGGCCTGGCAGGATTATCGACTGCTGCGCAACCAGCATCAGATCCAGATAGAAGAAAGCGTCTGGGCGATGGCCGAGCAATTGAGTGTCAATCTGGCGCTCAAGTCGGTAACTGCGGAACACATCCTGCACCAGGCGCAGCCTGAGTTAGAGCAGGGCATTCCCGCCGCGATGCGGGAGTTGATACCCGGTCTGGTCGAGGTGGCACATATCACCCGCGATTCGCCGCTTATCGATCAGCCGCTCGCCGTCTGGATGCCGACGCTTCGGCGGCTGTACCTGACCAATCAACCCTATGCAATCGAGTTCGATCCAGGTCGCGGTCTGGTCTACTGGCTGATTGCCGGACGGGATCAGGGCGAGTCCTGGGTCATGGTCGTCGACGAGGCGGCTATTTCGGAAATGATCTGGAGCTATCCGGCAAGCGGCTACAGCTGGTTGATCGAAGACGCCGGACGGGTAAGAGTGCTGGCCCGGCAGGAGTCCGGCGAGCTGGTTTACCTCGACGAGGCGACCCTGGATGCGCAGGAGCGCGAGCGTGTAGCGGCCAGCGCTCCGGTCGAGGGTACGCTATGGCAGGTTCGGGGTCTGATAGATGAGGGATATTACGGGGCCCGTCTCGGGCATCTGATCATCAACAAGGCGCTGGTCGTCGCAGGCTTCGTCGCGGTGCTGCTGTTTGTCGTATGGATAGTTGCGCGCATGCAGCATGCCAACCGCCGCCTGTTCGATCGTAGCCAGCGTTCCCGTGAAAGCCTGGTCGAGGCTGAGCGGCGCTATCGCGACATCTTTGAGAGTGTCGGCATGGCGTTATGTCAGCTCGATCTCGCGGATCTGCGCGAGCATCTGGACCGGCTGGGACTGCGATCAGCTGAGGATCTCGATGCCTGGCTTACGCAAACGCATTCGCACACAGAGCTGCTGCAGCTGATCCACGTCGTCGATGCCAACCGCAACACCTTTGACCTACTGGCGCTGGAATCGGTCGCGCAGCTGGAAACCCTGTTTCAGGCCGACGAGCCGATCCGCAAGGGTGGGGCGCGCTACGCCTTGATGCTCGCGCTGATAAACCGCCAGGAGCGGCTGGAGCTGGAAACACCGATGCGCAGCGCGCGCGGCACGCTTCGCTACGTCTGGATGGTGATGCGCCTGCCGGAAGACGTGGCCGACTATTCCGCTGTGACCATGAGTATCTCGGATATCACCGCCCGGCGTCAGATCGAGTTGACCATGATCGAGCGCGAGCGCTTCTGGTCTGGTGTGGTGAAGGCGGTACCCGACATCGTCTTCATCAAGGACATGCAGCGTAACGAGTTCGTCTTTTCCAACCGTTCGCTTGCAAGGGCGCTCGGCTATTCGCAAAGCGAGGAAGCCAGCTTCGGGAGCGGGTATCGCGATCGCCTGGTGCATCCCGACGATCTGGAGTACGTGCTGGTCAACCGCAACATCCAGCAGGTGCTGCCTGACGACAAGGTACTCGACTGGCGTTTGCGCTGGCGCCACCGCGATGGGACATGGCAATGGTTCAACGTCCGCATGAAAGTGCTGTCGCGATTGCCAGATGGCCGGGTGCGCCAGCTGATAGGTATCGTCAAGAATGTCCACCAGCAGACGCTGATGACCGAGCGACTCAAGACCGGCGAGCAGCGCTACCGGCTTCTGGCGGAGAATATCAGCGACGTGATCTGGGCTACCAATGATGCGTTCGAGCTCAACTATGTCAGCCCTTCGGTCAAGCGCATGCTGGGCTACGAACCCGACTTCCTGATCAACCACGGCTTTGTCGAGGTCGTCGCCGGGACGCGCTTCAACCGCTTCATGGGTGCCCTGATGCGCGAGCTCCTGCCGAAGATCAGCAACCCACAGAGCGCAGCAGAGCTGTGGCGTGAGGGCTTCCATCGCCAGACCACACTCGATTGCATCAAGGCCGACGGCCACAAGTGCCCGGTCGAACTGCGTGTTTCGCTGATGTGGGACCCGTCCGGACGATTTCTCGGCTTGCTCGGGATCGCCCGTGACATCAGCGAGCAGCGACGCATCGAGAATCGGCTGCGCATGGCGGCGACGGTGTTTGAAAACACGACCGGGGCGATCTTCGTTACCGACCCCGCCGGCTACATCGTCCAGGTCAACGAGAACTTTTCGCATATCACCGGTTTCGATGCTTCCGAGGTTATCGACCAGCGCCCCACCGTGTTCGCCTCCGGTGTGCACGAGACGACTTTCTACCAATCGGTGATGGCCGAGCTGAGGCGGGAAGGGCGCTGGCAGGGAGAAGTCTGGCAGAAGCGCAAGAACGGCGAAATATTCCCTTCTTGGGCCGGGATTACCGCGGTGCAGGACAGCGACGGGGACCTGGTCAGCTACGTGTGCTTCTTCGTCGATATCAGCGAACGCAAGGCCAGCGAGGCCCGCATCGAGAGCCTGGCTTACTACGACGGGCTGACCGAACTACCCAATCGCGCATTGTTTCAGGAACGTTTGTGCAGCGCGCTGAAGGTCGCCGGACGACGCAACGAATGGATCGCCGTGTTGTTTCTTGACCTCGACCGTTTCAAGCCGATCAACGACACCATGGGGCACGCGGCAGGCGATGTGATGCTCAGGGAAGTCGGCCAGCGTCTGCGGAAGTGCATCCGTGAGAGCGACACCGTCGCGCGGATGGGCGGCGATGAATTCACCATGCTTCTGGTCGGTCTCGGCAACCGGGAATCCGCGATGCGTGCCGGTATCAGCGTAGCGGAGAAGGTACTCGAGCAGCTCGCTCCGGCCTTTGTGCTGCAGGAGCGTGAATTCTTTATCAGCGCCAGCATCGGCATCGCGCTGTACCCGCAGGATGGGAAAGAGGACAGCCAGTTGCTGCAGAACGCCGACACAGCGATGTATCACGCCAAGAGTGCGGGCAAGGATACATTCCAGTTCTATCAGGCAGAGATGAACGCGCATGCGCTGGAGCGGCTCAGTCTGGAAAACGATCTGCGCAAGGCGGTCCACGAGGACGCCTTCACGTTGCACTTCCAGCCTCAGTTTGGTTGCGTCAGCGGCGAGCTGACCGGGGTGGAGGCTCTGCTGCGCTGGGAGCATCCCACGCTGGGGCCGATTTCTCCGGCTTCGTTCATCCCTGTGGCGGAAGAGATCGGCCTGGTCTCAGCGTTGGGTGACTGGGTGCTGGATCGTGCGTGCCGGCAGATGGCCGAGTGGCACGCAGCGGGCTTCAGCCAGCCGCGCATGGCGATAAACGTTTCCGCGCGGCAGTTCGCTGAAGATCGGCTCGCCGAGCGCGTCGCTGCGGTCATTCAGCGCTATGGCCTGGAGCCTGCCTGCGTCGAGCTCGAGCTCACCGAGAGCATTCTGCTGCGCGATGTCGAGGAAACCATGCAGACGCTGTCTCGGCTCAAGGATCTGGGTGTGCACATCGCAGTGGATGATTTCGGCACCGGGTATTCCTCGCTTAACTACCTCAAGGACTTTCCCATCGATACGCTGAAGATCGATCGCAGCTTCATCCAGGCAATGCATGCAGGGAGCCGCGACGCTCGGCTGGCGGAAGCCATCGTGGCGATGGGCCGCTCGTTGCAGTTGATGGTGATTGCCGAAGGAGTGGAGACGGCCGAGCAGCTGGAACTGCTGCGAAGCTTCAGGTGCGACGAAGTACAAGGCTTCTACCTGGGCAAGCCGATGACAGCCGAGGATCTGCAGCGCAGACATCTGCGCCCTTGCTGAACAGGATTTCTCCTGCAGCTGAGCGCTTTT
>CAYZFU010000024.1:6136-23145 GCA_964477725.1 uncultured Halopseudomonas sp. | reverse complement strand
TCGCCGAGATGATCGAGCCCTACCAGGGCAAGATCTATGACCCCTGCTGCGGCTCGGGCGGCATGTTCGTGCAGTCGATCAAGTTCATCGAGAACCACCAGGGCAACAAGAAGGACATTTCCATCTACGGGCAGGAGCAGACCGCCACCACCTACAAGCTGGCGAAGATGAACCTGGCGATTCGCGGCATCGCCGGCAACCTGGGCGAAGTGCCCGCCGATACCTTCTTCAAGGATCAGCACCCGGACCTGAAGGCCGACTTCATCATGGCCAACCCGCCGTTCAACCTGAAGGAATGGCGCGCCCCTAATGAGCTGAACCATGACCCGCGCTGGGCCGGCTACGAAGTACCGCCCACCGGCAACGCCAACTACGCCTGGATTCTGCACATGCTGGCCAAGCTGAGCGAAAACGGCGTCGCCGGCTTTGTATTGGCCAACGGCTCCATGAGCACTAACACCAGCGGCGAAGGGCTGATCCGCCAGAAGCTGATCGAGAACGACCATATCGATTGCATGATCGCCCTGCCCGGCCAGCTGTTCTACACCACGCAGATTCCCGTGTGCCTGTGGTTCATGACCAAGAACAAGCGCGCCCAGCAGTTCAATGATGGCCGCAAACACTTCCGCGACCGCCAGGGCGAAACCCTGTTTATTGACGCCCGCAACAAAGGCAGCATGATCGACCGCACCCACAAAGAACTCACCGTCGATGACATCGCCGACATCGCCCGCACCTACCATGCCTGGCGCGGCGAATTCAAAGGCGAAACCGTTTATGAGGACATACCCGGCTTCTGCAAATCCACCACGCTGGATGAGATCAAGACTAACGACTATGTGCTCACGCCCGGACGCTATGTGGGCGCTGCGGATGTGGAAGATGACGGCGTGCTGTTTGAAGAGAAGATGGCCGAACTAAGCCAGACCCTGTACCGGCAGATGAAGGAAGCGGCGAAGCTGGATGCGGTGATTCGGCGGAATCTGGAGGGGTTGGGTTATGGGGAGTGAGTGGCCTGAATCAAGATTGGATGAGATTACAACACTTATTATTGATTGCCCGCACTCCACTCCCGAATGGACAGACAGCGGGATTGTGGTGCTTCGGAGCAATAACATCAAAGGCGGCCGACTGGATCTATCTTCCCCTAGCTATACAAATGAGGCTGGTTATGCTGCGCGAATCAAACGCGCGATTCCTTCAGAAGGCGACCTAGTTATCACTCGCGAGGCGCCCATGGGTGAAGTCTGTCAAATACCACCCGGGCTTCGCTGCTGCCTTGGCCAACGGATGGTTCTGTTAAGAACGGACCCTGCGCTGGTAGACTCTAAGTACTTACTGTTCGCTCTGCAGAGTCCTTACCTGCAGCACCAAATCAGTTGGAGTGAGGGAACCGGTACTACGGTAAGCAATATCAGGATCCCTGATTTGAAGGCCTTCCTTGTACCTACCCCTGCGATCAACGAACAGAAACAGATCGCCAGCATACTCGGAAGTCTCGACGACAAAATCGAACTCAACCGCCAGATGAACACCACGCTCGAAGCCATGGCGCAGGCGTTGTTCAAAAGCTGGTTTGTAGATTTCGATCCGGTGATCGACAACGCCCTGGCCGCCGGCAATCCAATCCCCGACGAACTGGCCGAGCGCGCCGAACGCCGCGCCAAGGCCGCACGGCAGCAATCGCCCGAATACCCCCACACCCTACCCGCCGCCATCCGCCAGCAGTTTCCTGATCGCTTTGTGCTTACCGATACCATGGGCTGGGTGCCGGAGGGGTGGGAGCTTGGAAATCTTTCACAAGTAGCGAAGCTGGTTAATAAATCGGTCCAACCTAATTCAGAGCCTAGTAAGCTATGGACGCATTTCAGTATTCCTGCGTTTGATGCCGGGTTGGGACCAGCGATGGACCTGGGGAACACAATCAAAAGCGGCAAGTATCAAGTACCTATCGGCTCCGTACTTGTATCCAAGCTCAATCCTCAGACACCTCGCGTTTGGCTGCCAGCGGTAAGTGCGGAAAGTGCTGCAATTTGCTCAACCGAATTCATGCCGTTCGTTCCGCTCAATTCTGATGAACGGACGTTCCTATATTCCTTGTTTTGCTCAGGCATCATCCAGTCTGAAATCAACCAAAGAGTTTCGGGTTCCACTGGGAGTAGGCAAAGAGTCAGTCCAAAACACATCGCGGTCCTACCGGCCCTCATGCCGCCGAGGGAGCCGCGGCTTGTGTTCTCATCCGTACTCGATCCAATTTTTACTAAGCAACAGGAGAATAATCAGCAAATCAAGGAGCTCGCGGCAGTTCGCGACACCCTCCTCCCCAAACTCCTTTCCGGCCAGCTGCGCATCGCCGAAGCCGAACAGCTGGTCGCCGAAGCGCTCTGAATCAATCAGCACATGGTGTAAATCCAGCCCTCCGGTGGTGGATTTACACCATCATTTCCACCCGTAGGCAGGCGAATCTGACAAATAAGTCCGCAAAATATCCGTCGGGACGAGGAGCTTCCCGGGGCGTCAACTACCGAGGAATCCTCAGCAGTTCGTCTGTACCGTTGCGCTATTCCACCCGCAAGTTTACGCACCCGACGGAGACACTAGACCAATCCCCAGAATACAACATCCCTAGCGACGCCAACCCTGGGGGTGTAGCGCGCCTGCGCTACGCCAAAGAAGCAGCCCACACCAGAGCCTTGTCGGCGCGCAGGCGCACGCCAACCCCAGGGAAAACAGCGCACACTCTGAATGCGTCTATCGGGCGAGAAGCAAACTCGATACGATCATTGCCCGCAGAATGATAAGTCCTGAATTCGACACGGAATGGAAAAGCTGGAGTCAGATGAATGTTTTTCGCTCGGACTCCGTCAGCGCCTACACACTAGCCAGGCGATCAACCATATCGGGGTACTGCTCGACCAGCTTTATCAGTAGCGCCGCCTGAGCGTTCGGCTTGGCTTTGTCCTGTTCCCAGTTACGCAGGGTTTCAGCACTGGTTCGTATGCGCATGGCGAAGACCTTTTGTGACATCTTCATTCTCTTCCTCAAAGCAACGATTTCATCTGCCGTCACCTCGGGCGCGGGTCGGTTCTCGACCGTCACCTGGCGCAAGGTAATCTTGCCCTCCCGCTGCGCCGCCATCTCATCGATGCCCTGCATCATTTCGTCGAACAGATTGCGCTTGTTCATTTGGTACCTCGCTTCGTCAGCTCGTTGGTAATCGCCTGTTTGAGCTGCTTTTCCTGGTCAGAGGTCAGATTCTCTATCTCGTCCTTGTCATAGATCGAGAACATCCCAAATTGACCGTCTCCCATCAGCCAGTAATACACCACACGCAGCCCGCCACGCTTCCCTTTCCCCCTTCTACTGTCTGCCCACCGCAGCTTGCGAAAGCCACCCGTTCGGGGCATCACGTCGCCGCACTCCGGGTGCGCCAACATCTCAGTCTGCAAATGCCGATACTCTTCTTCGGTCAGGTAGTCGCTCATCTTCATGGGTCGAAGTGTAGGCATCTTGCCTATGGTTCTCAAGCGAAGTCGGCGCCAATGTTTGGCCGATGAAGGCGATGCTGGCACTATTGGACCGGTTTGACGGAAACTGTAGTCATTGAGGAAGGGAGCACCCGATGAGTTTCAACGAAGCCAAGCTGGAGCAGGCGATCATCCATTTGCTGGCGCAGCAGGGCTACCCGCACTTCACTGGCGACAGTGTTCCGCGCGCCAGCAACAGCGAAGTGCTCATCAAGGATGATCTGCGCCAGTATCTGGCCGGCCGCTATGCGGCGGACAACATCACCCCCGGTGAAATCGAATCGATCATCCAGCAGCTGGACAGCCTGCCGGCGCTGGATCTGTACGACTCCAACAAGACTATTCACAAGCGCGTGGCCGATGGCTTTCTGCTCAAACGTGAACGCTCGCAGCACAGCCAGAAAGACCTCTACATCCAGTTGATCGACTACAACGGCTTGCCCGAGCAGCGCGTGCCGGTGGAAGGCGAAGTGGAAACCCTGCAAGCCGAACCTGGCGAGGGTTACCACACCGGTAACATCTACCGGCTGGTCAACCAGCTCGTCATCGAGGGCACAGAGAAGCGCATCCCTGATGCCATTCTGTATATCAATGGCCTGCCGCTGATGGTGTTCGAGTTCAAGAGTGCGGTGCGGGAAGACGCGACGATCCATGACGCCTGGTTGCAACTCAGCACGCGCTATGTGCGCGATATCCCCGAACTGATGAAATACAACGCCCTGTGCGTGATCAGCGATGGGGTGAACTCGCGCATGGGGTCGGTCTTCGCGCCGTATGACTTCTACTACACCTGGCGCAAGGTCACGGGTGACGAGAGCATCGGGCAGGATGGCATCAACGCCCTCCACACCATGATCGAAGGGCTGTTCCACCCGGATCGCTTGCGTGCGGTGATTCGTCACTTCATCTATTTCCCTGACGTGTCTCGCAAGCAGGAGAAAATCGCCTGCCGCTACCCGCAGTTCTATGCGGCCAACAAGCTGTACGACAGCATCCTGCGTCACCGCAAGCCGCTGGGCGATGGCAAGGGCGGCACGTACTTTGGCGCGACCGGCTGCGGCAAGAGTTACACCATGCTGTTCCTCACGCGCCTGCTAATGAAGAGCGTGGAGTTCGGCAGCCCGACTATTGTCTTGATCACCGACCGCACGGATCTGGACGACCAACTCGCGGGTCAGTTCACCAATGCCAAGAACTACATCGGCGACCAGACGGTGGTCAGCGTGGAGAGCCGCGCCCACCTGCGTGAACAGCTGAAGGGCCGCAACAGCGGCGGCGTATTCCTGACCACCATTCACAAGTTCACCGAAGACACGGAGCTGCTGACCGAGCGCACCAACGTGATCGTCATCTCGGACGAGGCGCACCGCAGCCAGGTGAATCTGGACCAGAAGGTGCGGGTAACCGAACAGGGCGTAAAGCGTTCCTTCGGCTTCGCCAAATACCTGCACGATTCTCTGCCCAATGCCACCTATGTGGGCTTCACCGGCACACCGATCGACGCGACGCTGGATGTGTTCGGCGAGGTGGTCGACAGCTACACCATGACCGAATCGGTGAAGGACGAGATCACCGTGCGCATCGTCTACGAAGGCCGCGCCGCGAAGGTGCTGCTGGATAACGAGAAGCTCAAGGAAATCGAGGCCTACTACGCCCAGTGCGCCGAAGACGGCACCAGCGAATACCAGATCGAGGAAAGCAAAAAGGCCAGCGCCAACATGAGCGCGATCCTCGGCGACCCGGATCGCATCCAGGCGCTGGCCATCGACTTTGTGCACCACTATGAAAAGCGCGTGGCGGAAGGCTCCACGCTCAAGGGCAAGGCGATGTTTGTGTGCAGCAAGCGCGAGATTGCCTACGCCTTCTGGCAACAGGTGGTGGCGCTGCGCCCGCAGTGGAACGAGGTGCTGGCGGCCGAGGAAGGCGTCGAGCTGACCGAGCAGGAGCGCAAGGAAATCAAGCCGATGGAGCGGATCAAGATGATCATGACTCGCGGCAAGGATGATGAGAAAGCGCTTTTTGACATGCTTGGCACGCAGGAATACCGCAAGGAGCTGGACCGCCAGTTCAAGAACGCCAAGTCCAACTTCAAGATCGCCATCGTCGTGGACATGTGGCTGACCGGGTTCGATGTGCCCTTCCTCGACACCATGTACATCGACAAGCCCATCCAGCGGCACAACCTGATCCAGACCATCTCGCGGGTGAACCGTAAATTCCAGGGCAAGGAAAAAGGCCTGGTAGTAGATTACATCGGCATCAAGAAGCAGATGAATCTGGCGCTGGCGCATTACAACAAGGCCGACCAGCAGAATATCGAGGAAATCAACCAGTCAATCGTCGTGGTGAAGGATCACCTGGACCTGCTCAACAAACTGTTTCACCAGTTCGACGCCCGCCGCTACTACACCGGCAGCCCGCTGGAGCAGCTCAACTGCCTGAACATGGCGGCTGAGTACGCCCAGATCACTGACAAGATCGAAAAGCGCTTCATGGCGCTAGTGAAGCGCTTGAAGGCGGCCTATGACATCTGTTGTGGCTCCGAGGGCATTAGCCAGGCGGAGCGCGACCAGATTCACTTTTACCTCGCGGTACGCTCCATCGTGTTCAAGCTGACCAGGGGCAACGCACCGGACGTCGCGCAGATGAATGCTCGCGTGCGCGAGATGGTAGCCGAGGCGCTGAAAGCCGATGGCGTGGAGGAAATCTTCAAGCTGGGCGAAGACGGCGCTGCAGAGATGGATATCTTCGATGATGACTATCTGGCCAAGATTGAGAAAATCAAGCTGCCCAATACCCGGATAAAGCTACTGCAGCAGCTGCTGGCCAAGGCAATTGAGGACTTCAAGAAGGTCAACAAGGCGAAGGGCGTCGATTTCGCGGAGAAGTTTCGCCGGCTGGTGGGTCATTACAATGAGCGCAAGGACGATACGCTTTACGTGGGTGAGGTCTATGAAGATCTCACCAATGAGTTGGTCGGACTACTCTACGCATTGAAAGACGAACAGCAATCCTATGCCGAGCTCGGGATAGATATTGAGCAAAAAGCCTTTTACGACATCCTCAAGAAGCTGGCCTTCCAATATAGCTTCACCTATCCCGAAGACAAACTGCTCACCCTCGCCGCTGCGGTAAAGAAGGTGGTGGATGACAAAGTGCAATACACCGACTGGAATCAGCGCGCTGATATCAAGGCGGAACTGAAGGTTGAACTGATCCTGGTGCTGGCTGATCACGGCTATCCACCGGTGGACCATGACGAGGTGTACAAGGAAGTGTTCGAGCAGGCGGAGAATTTCAAGAAGCACAGAGCGTTTGCTGGCTGATACGAAGGAAAGCAGGTGGAACCCAGACTCCTGCCGCCGTGCCCAACCTTGACCGATGGTTGGACACGGCCAGCCACTATTTCCAGCTGGAAAGTTTGAAGCACAGCTTTAGCGGGGCTTTCGCCCACCTGGAGGAAGGCTTCGAGCAATTGTCGCGCTTTGCAGAACAGGTCAAATGAAAGTACCCGACGCACCGTTGTTGGGATCATCCAATGAAACTGAGAGCCGCTTTTTGGATTCAGTTGCGGCATCAATGCCCGCACTGCTCGAACAGCAAACGGAAGCATGCGACTAGGGGGCTCTCTAACCTCTCTGTTTCACCTGCGTAGCGTCCGGCTGAGTCACCTTTACTACTAGAAAGCGAGGACCATTGAAGGCTGGTAGCGTTATGGTCGTTCCGGGCTTGGCGCACAACAGTGTCGAGCCTAGCGGCGAAAACACCGACACCATCGGTAGTCGGCAGCAACTGCTGGCCGAAAGCGTGACCTCGCAATACTCCAGGTTCTCCATATCCAGCAATAAAAGAGAGCTCCCAAGCCGGGCTCTGTGATCATCTGCCGCTTGACCCGGCGCCCGACCTAGCAAGTCCAGCTTTCCCACCACAGTGGCCAGTTCTCGCGGACCGATACCAATCCAGCCAGCATTCTTACGGATCCATGCGCGCGTGCGCAGGCTCACGTCCATCTTCGATGACATGCTAAATACTCGTTCGTAAGGAAAGATAGTAAACGAATCAACAGCCGGGTACGGCAGCGCCGCCCCGGCTCAAATCAGGAAGGTGGTAATTCTGTTGGCAAGAAACTGACGCGGGTCCATTGCTCATTCCAGTAGGGTGCGTCGATGAGCATATAAGAACCTCAACTAAATGCAACCCTAGCCAGGCGGCACGGGCTACGACTTGAGCATCAACCTTGAGCCGCAGCGTTACGGTGCTCGGCGAACCGTTGTGCAAGCACGCTGCATACGATCAGCTGTAATTGATGAAAGAACAGCAGCGGTAAAATCGCGAAACCGCCGGCTGCGCCGGTGAACAGTAATTGCGCCATAGGTACGCCGGTCGCCATACTTTTTTTCGAGCCACAGAACAGTAAAGCTATACGGTCAGCACGATCGAAACCCAGCGCCGTACCAAGCGCCCAAATCGAACCCAGCATGATGGCTAGCAAGCCGGTGCATGCAATCATGAGAGCCAGAGCCGCATCTGGAGATACCTGAGCGAAAATCCCAGCCGAGACTGCTCCGCCAAACGCTGTGTAGACCACTAGCAGAATCGAGGTTTGATCGGTGTGACGCACCAACGCTACATGCCTCTCGAGCCAGGGGAAAATCCAGGGCCTGGCCACCTGCCCAAGAAGGAAAGGCACCAGCAGCTGAGCACAAATTCGCAATATGGCGTCCCATGCAGACGTGTGCACTGCTGAGCTCGATATCAGGCCGGTAAGCAACATGGGAGTCAGAAAGATGCCAATGACGCTGGAAGCTGATGCGCTGCAAACCGCCGCCGAGATGTTTCCTCCGGCCAGAGAAGTGAAAGCGATTGCTGACTGCACGGTACCGGGCAATACACACAAAAACAGAAATCCAACCCACAGCTGCTTTCCTAAAAGTGGAAGCATGATCGGATGGAGCAGAAAACCGACCAGCGGGAAGAGTCCGAACGTGCAGAGGAAAATACACAGATGCAGTTTCCAGTGCGTTGCCCCTCGAAGAACTTCCCGCGGCGCCAGTCGGGCTCCATGCAAGAAAAACAGCAAAGAAATGGCGAAGGTCGTCAGGACGGAAAAACATGTCTGCACGCTGCCTTGCGCGGGGAATAGCCAAGCCAACAGCATCACGGCTAATAGTGCCAGGGTGAAGTCATCAAGGTAGCGCCGCATTGTCTCGTCCATTTCCAACAAAAGGACAGCCTAGCGGTGGTTGACGAGGTAAGATTGCGACGTACCAGCCAATGATGTCGCCAGTCCGCCATGCCGAACAATTCACTCGATCAGTTGCTACATCTGCCAAGACCACTTTATGGACGTACCGGCACACTACCTAACACGGTGTTGCAGTTCGACCACACGCATCCGTGGATCCAACTCGCGTACGCCATCGAGGGCGCGATCGATGTGCTCACTCCGTTGGGGCGATACATAGCGCCACCGCAGCGCGCGGTATGGATCCCGCCGGGAATCGTGCACCGGGTGCGTTGTGCCGAACACAGCAAACTGCGAAGTCTTTACATCGATCCCGCCTTCGTGAACGCTCCTTCGCATTGCAGAGTGCTGGAAGTATCAGCTTTGCTCAGAGAGTTGATGGACGCTTTCAGCAGCCTGCCGGAACAGTACGAGATCGATGGGCCAGATGGGCGACTGGCCGCAGTGCTTGCTGACCGCCTGGCAGCTGCCCGGGAGGTTGGCCTGGTACTACCGCTGCCAAGTGATTCGCGTCTGGCAAAGCTCTGCTCTCGCCTGCAGGAACACCCTCATTCGCAGAAAAGCCTGGTCGAGTGGTGTGTGAGCTTGGGCCTGTCGGAGCGGACGGTAACGCGGTTATTCACGCAACAGACAGGACTGAGCTTCCGACGCTGGCGACAACGTTTGCGCTTGCTCACTGCCTTGAAAGAACTGCAAGCGAACCGTTCTGTGACTGACGTGGCGCTGTGCTGCGGCTATGAAACCACCTCGGCATTCGTCGCCGCGTTCCGCCAGCAATTCGGCGTTACACCCGGATCGCTTTTGCGAAAATGAACATTTCTATATGATCCGTCTGGATATTGAACCGCACAGGCGCGATTCATAGGTGCCAGCGCACCTATCGGACTGCTCCATCCTGGAGAGTTATAGCGTGATCGCGCCATCTGGCACGATGGGTTTTCTTACCGGCCCTCCGCCGTCGGCGTGCTTCGTCCTTTCGAGAATAATCTAATGCCCCACACCCTGGAATCCTGCCTGACAACCATCAAAAAACGTGACCCGGACCAACCGGAGTTCCATCAAGCCGCAGAAGAGTTTTTTTCTTCCGTATGGCCGTACCTCGAGCAAAACCCAATCTACTTGAACAGCGGCATTATCGAGCGTCTCGTTGAGCCCGAGCGCGTCATCATGTTCAGAGTGCCGTGGGTGGATGACCAAGGGCTTGTGCGAGTCAACCGCGGGTTCCGGGTCCAGATGAACAGTGCCATTGGTCCCTATAAGGGAGGCATTAGATTCCACCCGTCTGTGAATCTGAGCGTGCTGAAGTTTTTAGCTTTCGAACAGGTTTTCAAGAACGCTCTGACAACCCTGCCCTTGGGCGGCGGCAAGGGAGGATCAGACTTCGATCCAAAGGGGCGCAGCGATGCAGAGGTGATGCGCTTCTGCCAGTCCTTCATGACCGAACTGTCGCGTCATATCGGCGCCGATCTTGACATTCCAGCTGGCGACATTGGCGTCGGAGCTCGGGAGATCGGCTATATGTACGGTCAGTACAAACGAATGCGTAACGAATTCACTTCTGTATTGACCGGCAAAGGCGTCTCATACGGCGGAAGCCTGATCAGACCGGAGGCGACCGGTTATGGCTGCGTTTATTTCGCCGAAGAAATGCTCAAAAGTCGAAACGAAGGGTTTGAAGGGAAACGTGTCGCCATCTCGGGTTCGGGCAATGTCGCCCAGTACGCCGCGAAAAAGGTTATCGAACTCGGTGGAACCGTCTTTTCGGTTTCCGACTCGAGTGGGACGCTTCATTTTGTTGATGGCATGACCGAAGCAGAATGGATCGAGTTGATGAGCCTCAAGAATGAGCGGCGCGGTCGGCTGAGCGAATTCACCAGTAAGTCCGCTCAGTTTTTGCCTCAGCGTACACCATGGCATCTGCCATGTGACATCGCGCTGCCCTGCGCCACTCAGAACGAGCTCGACGAAGCGGATGCGCGGGAACTTATAAACAACTGCTGCATTTGCGTCGCCGAAGGTGCCAACATGCCGTCCACTCTGGGAGCGGTCGATCTGTTCCTCTCCGAACGTATCCTTTTTGCTCCAGGGAAAGCATCGAACGCAGGAGGCGTTGCAGTCAGCGGTCTCGAAATGTCGCAGAATGCGATGCGGCTTCACTGGACGGCCGGAGAAGTCGACGAAAAGCTGCATGGCATCATGAAATCGATCCACAATTCCTGCGTGCATTTCGGTACGCAACCCGA
The DNA here is from genome assembly GCA_964477725.1 of uncultured Halopseudomonas sp. Taxonomy (GTDB): domain Bacteria; phylum Pseudomonadota; class Gammaproteobacteria; order Pseudomonadales; family Pseudomonadaceae; genus Halopseudomonas. The sequence continues at coordinate 12,130 of CAYZFU010000024.1, read as the reverse complement.
CGGATTTATCAATTACGTCGCTGGAGCGAATATCGCAGGATTCGTCAAAATCGCCGACGCGATGCTTGCCCAGGGAGTCGTCTGACGGAACGGCTTAAAAGGCAAGAGCCAGACACTTTTCGCTGGGGAAGTCCCAAGGATCTGCAAATGGTTTCCGTTGATGGCAAGCTTGCAAGTCCGTGGGGTTGTGGTAGCGTCAGACGTCTATTTATGTTTTTTCATGTGGATATTTTGAATGAGCAAGTTGCCTCCTGTCGTCATGACTCAACTGGACGTCCAGCGGTTGGATAGCATTCTGTACGGCGATAGCTTTCCGATCGACCTACTCGAGTCGCTGGAATCGGAAATCATACGCGCGCGGGTAGTTAGCCCCGAACGCGTTTCTCGCGATGTAGTGACGATGAATTCGACGGTCCGTTTTCTCGATGAGACCACCGACCGCGAATCGACGTTGACGCTGGTCTACCCGAAAGATGCTGGTAAACCTAACACGGTTTCGGTTCTCGCTCCGGTTGGTACCGCCCTTCTCGGTATGCGGGTTGGTCGAAGCATCGACTGGTCGGCACCCAACGGCAGACGAATTTGCCTCAAGGTGCTGGAGATTCCGTACCAACCCGAAGCAAGTAAGGACTTCCATCTGTAATCTTTCGCCTTGCCAGGCTCCGATTTTGCTGCAATACCTTTGGCAGCATTCGGAGCCACTTGTATCGATCCTCGTAGGTCAACGCTAGATTCTCAGAGCCGGCTCGATTCACTTGGCCAACATATTGACCGCTGCCTAGGTAACAGAGAGGCAAGGTCGACGGTTACCCGTTGTCAAACGCAGACCAGCCGAAGCCAAACCGGCCGCGGCTTGGTTTTGAACGTCAATGCAGAACGAAACGACAGTCGCCACCGATTCGTGCGATGCACTACGAGAGGGATTATTCGCGCTTTGCGCCTCACCCCCTTCGGGCTGGGCCGGCACACCGGGCCGCCGTCGCTTCGCTCTGGCGTTCCTGCGCCAGCTCTGCTGGCTCCGGTCGAACCGTTAGGGTTCTCACCCAGCACTCACCGGACAAACAAAAATGCCCAGCATTCGCTGGGCATTTTTGTTTGTCTGGCGGAGAGAGAGGGATTCGAACCCTCGATACGCTATTAACGTATACACACTTTCCAGGCGTGCTCCTTCAGCCACTCGGACATCTCTCCGGAACCTGGTGGCAGGCATGGCCTGCTCCAAGGCGCGCCAATGTACCGAAAAAGGTTGGCTTTGGCAAACGCTTTTCAAGCGATTTATCGTTTGGCTACAGCTGGTTGAGCGCAGCACTCGCCGGTCATTTTTTACTTGTTACACTCCTTTCACTGCAGCCGTCCCGGCGCAATCCTCGACAAGGAGTTTCCCATGAGCGAACTGGTTTCCTATCGTCTGGCCGATGGAGTGGCCTATCTTGGGCTAGACAATGGCAAGGTCAACGCGGTGTCTCCTGACGTAGTCGTTGCATTGAACAAGGCGCTGGACCAGGCCGAGCAGGACAAGGCCGTGGTGGTGTTGTCGGGCAAGCCAGGCATCCTGTCCGGTGGCTACGATCTGAAAGTGATGACCGCCAGCGCCGATTCGGCGAAAAGCCTGGTCGCCGCCGGATCGACCCTCGCCCGGCGCATGCTCGCCCACCCCTACCCCGTCGTCGTCGCCTGCAGCGGCCACGCCATCGCCAAGGGCGCTTTTCTCCTGCTGGCTGCCGATTACCGCATCGGGGTCGAGGGGCCCTTCAAGATCGGCCTGAACGAAGTCGCCATCGGCATGACCATGCACCATGTCGGGATCGAACTCGCCCGGGCGCGTCTGAGCCCTTCTGCTTTTAATCGGTCGGTAATTAACGCTGAAATGTTCGATCCGGCCGATGCGGTGACGGCCGGGTTCCTCGACAAGGTGGTTGCGCCGGAAGCGTTCGAGCAGGAAGTCGCCGCAATCGCTTCGTCACTGACCAAGCTGAATATGGCCGCGCACCGCAACACCAAGCGCAAGGCCCGCAAGGCGCTTCTGGAACTGCTTGACCAATCCATCGAGATCGACAAGCAGCACAGCCTATGAATTGCGCGCGAACCTGCCTGCGAAAAAACTCGTAGCGAAAACGACGGCCAACGCCTCTTCCGCTTCGGTATGCTATGGCATCCAACGTGGAGGGGTCGCATGGATTCGCTTACGCAGGCAGTTTTGGGCGCTTCGGTACAGGGTGCGATACTCGGTCGCTTTCAGGGCCGCAAGGCGCTCGTGTACGGCGCGATGCTTGGCACCCTGCCGGACATGGACGTGCTCATCGATTACGGCGATGCGGTTGCGGACATGACCTATCATCGCGGCTTCAGCCATTCGCTGTTCGTATTGGGTGCGCTGGCGGTGTTGCTCACCTGGCTTACCCGACGTCTATTCCCGGATACTCAATACAGTACCCAACGGCTGTTCGCCTGCATCGCGCTGATTCTACTGACACACGTGACGCTGGACGCCTTCACCACCTACGGCACTCAGCTGTTCTGGCCGCTAACGACGCCGCCCGTGGCGATCTCGAGCATTTTCATCATCGACCCGCTGTATACCGTACCGCTGCTGATGGCGGTAATCGTTGGCTTGATTGTCGGGCTTGGTCGGCTCGGCTTGCGCTGGCAATACGGCGCGCTGACGCTAAGCACGCTTTATCTGCTGAGCACGCTCGCCGGAAAATACATGGCCGAACAGCGCCTTGATCGGGCCCTGGAACAGGCAGGCGTCGAAACCGACCGGACCTTCAGTTCGCCGACGCCTTTCAATACGCTGTTATGGCGCGTGGTCGCGATTGATGGCGATGATTATTATGAAGGACTGGTCAGCTGGCTGGATCAGAGCCCACCAGAGCTGGAGCGTTTTCCGCGTAATGCCTCGAGCGCGCTAGAGGTTCTGGAAAACTCGCCGCAACACGATCGTCTCCGCTGGTTCACCGGGGAGCTACTGCGCTATGACTTCGTCGATGGGCATTGGGTGGTTACCGATCTGCGTCTGGGCATGACGGGCTATCACCCATTTCGGTTCGCGCTGGCCAGACAGACCGCAGACGGCGAGATCGATTTCATCAGCCATACCAAGCACTGGCCGGTACCCGAAGCAGACTACTCGCGACTCAACGATCTATGGCGGCGGGCCGTCGATCCGGATTACGATCTTTCGCTTGCCGACCTGGCGGCACAGCTGAACAGCGAGGCAGACCACAAACCGCTTTGACGGGGCGCGCGCTCGCGGCGCCGCTCTGCGATAATGGACGCAACTTCAACAAGGCGTACCGACAATGCCCGGCGACACGGCCCAGCACACCGCAACACCCTCCCGCACCATGGCCATGTCGGCGGCGCTGATGGCGATCTTCACGACCATCTTTGCCAGCAATCTCCCCACCCCGCTTTACTCAGTCTGGCAGGCTCGTTGGGGGTTTTCCTCGGCTGCGCTGACCGGCGTCTTCTCGATATATGTGCTGGGCGTAGTCAGCACACTGCTCACCCTCGGCTCGCTGTCGGACAAGCTCGGTAGACGGCAGATGATGGTGCCCGGTTTGCTGTTCATACTCGCCGGCGGCGTGGCTTTCCTGCTCGCGGACGGTATCGTCGGCCTGGGTGTGGCGCGGGTGTTGACCGGCGTCGGTACCGGGATCGTCACCGGCGCAGCGTCCGCCGCTCTAGTGGAGCTCGAACCCAATGGCAACTGGACCCGCGCCGCGACACTGTCAGCACTATTCTTCACGCTTGGCGCGTTCGCCGGACCTACGGTGAGCTCGATAGCACTGCGCTTCGGGCCTGGCGCGGACGTCTGGCCGTTCTTCGTGGTCATACTGCTGAGCGCAGGCTCGATCACGCTGATGCTGACTGCGCCCTGGCCCGCCGGCGTAGGCCAGCGAATGGAAGGTTTCAGCCTGCGCGCCTGGCGACCGACCACGGTCAAGGTTCCGCGCGAACTGCTCGGCGCGTTCATTTTCTGCGCGGCGGCAATCTGCCTGGCATGGTCGACAGGGAGCCTTTACGCCTCCCTCGGACCTTCGCTTGCGCGCTATCTGGTTGGTATCGACGATCGGGCGATCGCCGGTCTGTTCGCTGCAGCCTGGCAGTTGGCCGCCGGGATGACGCAATTCGCCTGCCAGCGCCAGCCGGTCAACCGGTTGCTGATTGCCGGGCCCAGCATGCTCATTTTCGGCCTGATGGCCATGGCCGCTGCAGTGCTGACCAGCTCGCCCTGGCTGTTCGCACTCGCCACGCTGGGCACTGCCATCGGCGCCGGATGCACAGGGGTGGTAGCCGTGGCGTCGATCAGCAACGTCGCGCCGCCCGAAGAGCGTGGCAGCATCATTTCCGCGTTTTATCTGATGGCTTATCTGACCATGGCCACGGTTGTGCTGAGCGTGGGTTTCGTCAGCGATCAGCTCGGCTTCGGTATCACCGTACTGGGTTTCACCGTGCTGATCTCGATTGCCGCCGCGAGCCTGATGCTGGTAGCCATCCGCAGCAAGCGTGCGTGGATCTGGTAGTCATCCGCGCAGCCATCGCCATAGAAAGAAGAACGCCATGCCGCCTGCGATGGTTGCCAGCAGATTTCGCCATCGGGCGGCGATAGCTATCGCCACCATGCCGCCTATCAGATAAGCGTTGTCCAGCGACAGTTGCAGGGTCTGCCCGTCAGGCATGAACATCGCCGGGACGATGATCGCCGTCAATACGGCCACCGGCACATAGGTCAGCGCCTGGCTGAGCCAGGGATTGAAGCGCACCCGGTGGCCGACGGCGAACAGCCCATAGCGAATGGCGAAGGTAATCAGCGCCATGCCTATTACCAGTATCCATTCATACCCGCTCATCTGCTGCCCCCTGCGTATCGACGGCATGACTCGAAAGGCTCGCAGCCAGCATTCCCGCTACCACGCCTGACAACGCCGCCAACATCAGCCCGAGCTTGTACGGCAAACCGTGGGCGGCGAGCGCCACCGCCCCGGCAACAAGCGCGGCCACCAGCATCGGCCGGGTTCGCAGCGCTGGCACCACGATACCGATGAAGGTGGCGACCATGGCGAAGTCGAGCCCCCAGTTGGCCATGCCCGGCAATGCGTGCCCCAACAGGACGCCGACCAAGGTACAGGCCACCCAGTTGCTGTACATAGCCAGGCAGGATCCGAGAAAGTACCAGTGCCGGTATTGCTCGGCTGTGGGGTGAAGTATGAAATGCCGGTGCACGACCGCGAAGGTTTCGTCGGTGAGCCAGAAAGCCAGGGGTACGCGCCAGCGCTGCGGCAGGTGGCGCACATAAGGCAGCAGGCTTGCGCTGTAGAGCATGTGACGCAGATTGACGATCAGCGTGGTGAGAAGGATCACCACAAGACCGGTGCCCGACGCGATCAGCCCGATGGCGATGAACTGCGCCGAGCCAGCAAATACCAGCGCCGACATTGCCAGCGTGGCAGCTACCGACAACCCCGACGAGGTAGCCAGCGTGCCGAAGATGATGCCGAACGGCAGCGCACCGACCAGCATGGGCAAGGTGTCACGTGCGCCTGAAAGAGTCTGGCTGAAGCGGGAAGACATGAATCACTGACCTGAAAATGGCCGATCACGCTAACAGCCGTCAGTTTGTCCGGGCAAGATACAGTTACTGCACAACAGCACTAATGAAGCGTAACGTAGCGGCTGATCAAGGCGCGCAGGGCAGCTGGCTTGAGTGGCTTGGACAGATAGTCGAGCCCGGCCAGGCGGATCCGTGTGATCAATTCGCTCCGGCCATCGGCGCTGATCACCACGCCCGGCAGGTCATGGCCCAACTGCTCGCGCAGCCATTGCATCAGTTCGATGCCTGTATCGCCACCATCGAGATGGTAGTCGACCAGCACCAGCTGCGGCCGGAAGCCCTGCTCTAGCAGCCTGGCGACGTCGCTGCGATCGCGTGCGGTCGCGACATGACACTGCCATCGGCCGAGCAGACTATTCATGCCGGTAAGGATATTC
>CAYZFU010000024.1:0-6126 GCA_964477725.1 uncultured Halopseudomonas sp. | reverse complement strand
GGTTCGTTGTCGATGCACAGGATCTGCGCGCCGGCCAGAGCGGGAACTGCCTGCGCGGCAGCTTTTGTCGCCGGCCGCTGGGCATACTGCGCGACCGGCAGCGTGACGCTGAAAACCGAGCCACGGCCAGGCCAGGACCGCACGTTCAGTTCGTGGCTCAGCACCCGGCACAGCCCATCGGCGATCGCCAGCCCCAACCCCAGCCCCTTCTCCGCCTGGGTGCGATGACTGTCCAGGCGCTGAAACTCCTCGAATATGACCTGTAGCTTGTCGCGGGGTATCCCGGGCCCCTGATCCCACACCTCGATACGCACCCGGTTGTCGACCCGGCGCACGCCCAGCAGCACCTTCGAGCGCCCGGCGTAGCGGAACGCATTGGTGAGAAAGTTCTGCAGAATCCGTCGCAGCAGGCGCATGTCGCTGCGCACGCGGATACGCGAACCGTGGACGCGCAGATCGACTTGCTGCTCCCCTGCCAGCGCGCCGAACTCAACGCGCAGCGGCTCGAACAATTCCTCAAGCGGAAAGTCGCTCCATTCCGGCTTGATGCGGCCGGCCTCCAGGCGGGAGATATCCAGCAGGTCGGAAATCAGGTCCTCGGCAGATCGCAGCGAAGTGTCCAGATGCTGCACCAGTTCCTCAACTTCCGGCGGCAGGTTCGGCTGATGTGCCAGCGAAGCCGAAAACAGCCGCGCGGCGTTCAGCGGCTGCATCAGGTCATGGCTGACGGCCGTGAGAAAGCGACTCTTGGACTGCGCCGTGCGCTCGGTTTGCGCCTGCGCCCGCAACAGCGCCTGGTTCAGTTCGGACAGCTCGTGCGTACGCTCGGCGACACGCTGCTCGAGACGCTCGTTGGACCCCTTCAATGCCTGCTCGGCCTCACGGAACGCGGTGATGTCGGTGAAGCTCATGACGAAACCGCCGCCGGGCATCGGATTGCCGATGATCTCGATGACGCGACCGTTGGGGAACATCCGCTCGGAGCGATGGGCGGTGCCCTGCTTCATCCAGCTGATGCGCTTGTTCACGTGCGACTGCGGATCGCCCGGCCCACAGAGTCCGCGCTGGGCGTTGCAGAGAATGATATCGGCAACCGGACGGCCGATGGCGATGAGACCTTCCGGGTATTCGAACATATCCAGATAACGGCGGTTCCAGGCTACCAGACGCAATTCCTTGTCGACCACGCTGATACCCTGGGTGATGTTTTCGATGGCGCCCTGCAGCAGGCCGCGGTTGAACTGCAACACCTCGGACGCCTCGTCGACGATACGTACCACGTCGTCGAACAACATATCGCGCCCTTCGATCGCCGCTTTGACCACGACCCGGGCCGAGGAGGCGCCCAATACGCCCGCCAGGAGGCGCTCGGTGTGGCTTATCCAGCCGGTGTTGGCGACCTGGGTATTCGAGAACGCAGCGCCCTGGGTTTCGGCGTAGCGTTGAAACGAGACCTGGGCACGCTCCTCGCCAACGAAGCGCGAGGCCAGCGTCAGCAGATCTTCGACCATCACGCGCAGCAGTGCCCGGCTCGGGCCGTCGGTGGCGTACTGCCCGTCCTGACTGACGAAGCGACCTGCCTGCCAGTGCTCCAGCACACGGGTGCGACTGCCCTGCGATACCAGCACGAAGGCGGCCGCGTTACATGCCAGCGCAATCAGGCTGCCGAGGGTGATGACGTCCACCGGCAAGCCGAAAGAATTCGAATGCAGCGCCTCGATGCCCGGCCAGCCATACAGATTCCAACCCATCCCATTGCCGATCAGCGGCAGAATCAGCAGATACACCCACAGGATGATCCCGACGCCAAGCCCGGCAAACACCCCGGTGCGATTCGCCTGCTTCCAGAACAGGGCGCCAAACATGGCCGGTGCGAGCTGGGCAATCGCACCGAACGCCAACTGGCCGATATTGGCCAGACTGCCGGCCGAGCCGATAAGCCGATACACCACATAGGCCAGCAACAGAATGACCAGGATGCTGGTGCGCCGCACATTGAGCAGCCAGCCGCGGAACTCTTCGTAGGAATGTTCAGGCCGGTTCTTGCTGCGTAACAACAGAGGCAGGACCACGTCGTTGGACACCATGGTGCTGAGCGCGATGGCCGCGACGATGACCATGCCGGTCGCTGCCGACGCGCCACCGATGAAGGCCAGCAGGGCCAGAATTGGATGACCTTCGAGCAAGGGGATGCTGATGACGTAGGAATCGGCGCTGGTCGCAGGGCCCAGCGTCATCTGTCCGGCGAGGCTGATCGGGATGACGAACAGGCCGGCCAGGATCAGGTATGCAGGAAATACCCAGCGAGCCAGACGCAGATCTCCCGGCTCGTTATTCTCGACCACCGTCACCTGGAACTGGCGCGGCAGACAAAGAAACGCCAGCACAGCGATGAACGTCTGGAACAACAGGCTGGTCAGGTGCGTCTGGCGTTGCCAGTAGTCGGCCAGCTCTGTGCTGGATCTGGCCCGCTCGATCAGATCGGCAAAACCGCCGAACAGGCCGAAGGTTACGAAAGCGCCCACGGCAAGAAACGCCAGCAGCTTGACCAGCGATTCGAAAGCGATCGCCAGCATCATGCCGCGGTGGTGCTCGGTGGCATCCAGGCTGCGCGTGCCAAACAGAATGGTAAACAGCGCCAGCACCAGCGTAACGATCAGTGCGGTGTCTTCCGCTCCGGTAGCCTGGTCGGCGGGGAAACCATGGACGACGCTCGGCGCACTGAGCAGGCTGTAGCCAAGGACGATCCCCTTGAGCTGCAGAGCGATGTAGGGCAGCACGCTGACCAGACACAACAGGGTCACGGCCACCGCCAGGGCTTGCGATTTGCCATAGCGCGAGGCGATGAAATCGGCGATAGAGGTGATGTTTTCCTGCTTGCTGATGGCAATCATCCGCGCATACAGCCGCCAGCCGAACAGAAACAGGATCACCGGGCCCAAGTAGATCGGCAGGAAACCCCAGAGCTGTCCGGAGGCCATTCCCACCGCGCCGAAGAATGTCCAGCTGGTACACCATACGGCTAACGAGAGGCTATAGATCCAGACCCGCAGACGCGGGTTGAATTCGGTCGTTTGCCGATCGCCCCAGAAGGCAATGGCAAACAGCACTGCCATGTAGAGAATGAAGACACTGGCGACCAGGCCGCCGGAAAGGGTCATGTTCAGCCCGAGCATCCAGAATCAAAGCGCCAGTCTGGCAAAGGCCGGCGCGTTTGCCCAGCCAGCTGCGCTAAGACCTAAGTCGAACATCAGCCGACCAGCACCAGACCCCAGACCACAGCGATGATGATCAGGCTGATCATTTGCGCCGCGCTTCCCATGTCCTTGGAGGCTTTGGACAAGGGATGCCGCTCGAGGGATATGCGATCAATTGCCGCCTCGATGGCGGAATTGAGCAACTCCACAACCAGGGAAAACAGCACGCAGGCGATCAGCAGTGCTCTTTCCAGCTGGGTCACCGGCATAACCAAGGCCAACGGAACCAGTAGCACGGCAAGCCATACCAGTTGCCGGAAGGCAGCTTCGCCACGGTAGGCCACCAGCAGTCCGTCAAAGGAATAACCCATGGCGCGCCAGATTCGGCGTACTCCGGTTACGCCCTTGTGAGGGTTTTCCATCGAATCGACTCGCTCGGCCGGTTGCTTGATCAATGCACCGCCCTCGCCAGCTCCATGTGCTGCAGGGCAAGTGCTGCTTGCGTGCGCGTGCGCACTCCCAGCTTGCGAAAAATCGCCGTCACGTGGGCTTTCACTGTAGCTTCGGATACGTTCAGCTCGTAGGCGATCTGCTTGTTCAGCAAGCCATCGCAGACCATCGTGAGTACGCGAAATTGCTGCGGCGTAAGGCTGGCCAGCTGCGCGCTGATTTCCTTTTCGTCATCCGAAAGCGGTCCCGTTTCGTCGGCCTCGCTCGGCCAGCTGACACCACCTTCGAGAACCTCGCGCACCGCTTGCTGAATACCTTCCAGCGACGATGACTTGGGGATGAAGCCGCTGGCGCCAAAATCCCGGGCCCGCTTGAATACTGCCGCCTCTTCCAGCGCAGAAATCACCACCACAGGAATGTGCGGATATTGCCCGCGGATCAGTACCAGCCCGGAAAAGCCGTAAGCGCCCGGCATATTCAGATCCAGCAGCACGAGATCCCAGTCGCTGCGCTGATCGAGTAGCCCTTGCAGCTCGCTGATACTCCCGGCCTCGGTCAAAACCATGATGGCGTCCAGTCCGGCGCTCAGGGCTTGACGCAGAGCGCTGCGAAACAGCGGATGATCGTCCGCGATCAAAATGTCATAGGTCTGGCCCATGCCTTGTTTCCCGACTCGAATGTTATTGTTATGAGACAAACTGTGTTTCGGGTATAGCTCGGGAAGCGTGCCATTCGCCGCCCGTCCCGTCAATTTACTTCTCCGCCGCAAAAAGCCTTCGATAGCAGTTCGTCCGCCTCTGTATCTGTTTCGCAGCGCCGCCGTTGCGCATAATGCGCGGCTACCCTCCAAGCCGGACCAATCATGAACCTGCGAGCCTACCGCGCTGATGCGCTGATGATCCTGACCGCCCTGATCTGGGGTAGTACCTTCATTGCCCAGACACTCGGCATGGAGCACATAGGACCTTTCCTCTATACCGGGCTGCGTTTCGTCCTCGGTGCGCTGACCATTTTGCCACTGGTGCTTCTGGTGCGCCCCAAAGGCGAAGCGAACCGGTCGGGCTTCAGCTGGCCGATGCTTGGCGGCAGCCTGGTGCTGGGCCTGGTACTGACGCTGGGCATCAATCTGCAGCAAATCGGCCTGATGTTCACCAGCGTGACCAACTCCGGTTTCATCACCGGCCTGTACGTGATTCTGGTTCCAGTGATGGGCTTGTTCATCGGTATGCGCACCGGCTTTGGAACCTGGCTCGGCGCAGTGCTGGCGCTGGTGGGGATGCTGCTGCTCAGCGTGAACGAGCACTACCGGGTCGCCTCCGGCGACTGGCTGCAACTTCTGGGCGCCTGCTGCTGGGCGGTGCACGTCCTGCTGGTGGGTGCGCTGGCCAGCCGCTACGACGCCATTCGTGTGGCCTTCGTGCAGTTCGTGGTGTGTGCGGTCATCAGCCTGATCCTGGCGCTGATATTCGAGGAAGTGCGCTGGGAAGCGATTCACCTTGCCCTGCCCGCTGTACTGTATGGAGGATTGCTCGCGGTCGGCGTCGGCTTCACGTTGCAGGTCGTAGCGCAGAAGGACGCCATTACCTCTCACGCTGCGGTTATCCTGAGCCTGGAAGCCGTCTTCGCCGCGCTGTTCGCCTGGGCGATTCTCGATGAGACGCTCAGCCTGCGCGGCCTGCTCGGTTGCGCATTGATGCTGAGCGGAATGCTGGTCGCTCAGCTGGTTCCGCTCTATGTAGAAAAGCGCCGCGGCGTTGCGCCCGTCCAACAGGAACCCGCTGGGCATCACTGATCCCGCACAAGCACGGGTCACGGGGCGAACCACGAGCTGGCGGCGGAGTCTGACAGTCAGTACATCGAACTATGTCAATTTGGAGATTTTCATGCGTGTTCCGGTCCTGATCCTTGCCCTGCTCCTCGCCTTGCCGGTATCCGCGGCCTCCCTGCGCGATCTGCAGCTGGAAGAGACACTGCGAGAAGTCGCCGAGCAGAACAATCAGGACCGGCCGCGTCGCATGAACGAACACATTATCGACGAGGGATTGACGGTAAACGGTACCGAACTGATCAACTTCCTCTCCGTGCAGCCTGGCTACGCCGAAAAGCTTCAGGGCGATCCGCTGGTGGTGCGCACCCAGCTGCAAGCCAGTGTCTGTCGCGATCAGCGCTTGCGTCGGCTGATGGATATGGGCGCTACGCTCACCTATCACTTCGTGCTGAGCGATAGCACCCAGCCTGTGCTGACACAAAGCTTCATAGCCGAGCATTGCCAGCAGCTTTGATATATCGCTGATCCATGTCACGGAAGTCGAAAAGCAGTGCAGTCATACTTCTGCTTTCGCTAGAGGAAGACACCCATGGCTCTGCTTACATTTCACGGCGCTGCGCGTCAGGTTACCGGGTCCTGTTATCTGATCGAAGCCAACGGCGAGCGACTTCTGCTCGAGTGCGGCATGACACAAGGCGGACGCAAGGAAGA
>CAYZFU010000023.1:4860-23180 GCA_964477725.1 uncultured Halopseudomonas sp. | reverse complement strand
TGGAGAGACGCGCATTATAGGCCCCTGGAATCTGCCGTCAAGCGTTTTTCAACTCGATGCGCGCAAACTTTCTCTTCCCTGCCTGGCACACATAGGATTTGCCCGCACGGAACATGAAATCTCGGTCAACGACCTCGCCATCCACCCGCACGGAGCCAGCGGAAAGAAGATCGCGAGCCGCGGCAGCGTTCTTGACCATGCCGGCTCTATTCAGCACGGCCGACACAGGCAGATCTTCGCCGGACTGCACGATAACTTCAGGCAAGTCCTCCGGAAGCTCGCCGTCCTTCAAACGATTGCCAGCAGAACGATGAGCAGTCGCTGCTGCCTCTTCGCCATGAAAACGCGCCACCAACTCTTCCGCGAGCTTGATCTTGATATCCCGCGGGTTGGCACCAGCTTCCACGTCCGCGCGAAACTCTTCGATTTCCACCATGCTGCGGAAGCTGAGCAGCTCGAAATAGCGCCACATGAGCGTATCGGGCATGGAAACGATCTTGTTGTACATCTCGCCAGGTAGATCGTTGATCCCCACATAATTGCCGAGCGACTTGGACATCTTTTTCACACCATCCAGGCCTTCCAGCAACGGCATGGTAATGATGACCTGGGATTCCTGGCCGTACTGGCGCTGTAATTCGCGACCCATGAGCAGATTGAACTTCTGGTCAGTACCGCCGAGCTCCACGTCCGCGCGCATCGCAACCGAGTCATACCCCTGAACGAGCGGATACAGAAACTCGTGAATGGCTATCGGCTGCTCGCTTGTATAACGCTTATCGAAGTCGTCCCGCTCGAGCATGCGCGCCACGGTGTATTTGCCGGCCAGCTGAATCATGTCGGCAGCGCCCAACTGATCCATCCACGTCGAATTGAACACCACCTCGGTCTGCTCGCGATCAAGGATCTTGAACACCTGCTCTTTATAAGTCTCGGCATTTTGAGCGACTTGCTCACGCGTGAGAGGCTGACGAGTAACGTTCTTCCCCGAGGGATCGCCGATCATCCCGGTGAAGTCACCTATGAGAAACATGACGTGGTGCCCGAGCTCCTGGAACTGGCGGAGCTTGTTGATGAGCACGGTATGCCCGAGGTGCAAGTCCGGCGCAGTCGGATCGAAGCCCGCCTTGATACGTAACGGCTCGTTACGCTCGAGCTTCGCCCGCAATTCGTCTTCCACCAGTACTTCGCTCGCTCCACGCTTGATCAGCGTCAGCTGCTCTTCAACCGACTTCATGTATGCTCGATCCTGTGCTGCATCAGGGATGTGAAAATGGCCACAAACGATACAATATTACCGCTTGAATTCAACTAAAGATCACCACGCAGCGGTCGACAATAAAGCCGTGCCGGAAATACGTCACAAAAACACGCTGTAAAAATGACAGGCGGTCTCGACAAAAACTTGCCAGATGCAGGTTTCGGTTATAATTTAGCAAGTTACTCGATAATCCAAAGAATCAACCAGAAGAGCGCTTATGGCTTCTCACAAGACAAAAACGCCGCGATACCCGAAGAGCCACCTTGTGGCCGCCAGCGGTATCGCCGCCGCGCTGAGTATATTTCTACTCGTCATCCCCACCACGGATGTCGAAGCGAAGAAGACCTTCGTGCAACTTGAGCTGGATCCGGTGCAATTGCAGTCGCAGGCGAGCGCCGCGGCTGAGCTGGACAACCTGATCAGCGATACCATTACGGCAACCTCTCCGCTCGACCTGGCCAAGCCGATCGAGGCCGTGCAGGCAGAATCCGCTCCCGCCGTCCTGCAGACACTTGAAGAGGCCCCGGTTGTAGCCGTCGAGGATACCGCGCCCCAGCCCACCGACTGGATCAGCGTCACTGTTGCCGCGGGCAACACGCTGTCCGTGCTTTTCAGTCAGATAGGTCTTTCCTCTACCACATTGCATTCGGCAATGTCCGCCAAAGAGGCGCAGCGTTTCACCCGTCTCAACGTGGGCCAGGTGATCGAGTTCAAGCTGGACGATCAAGGCGACCTGCTCGCGATGCGCTCGAAGATCAACGCCCTGGAAACCATCCGGCTCAATCGTGAAAGCGGACAATTCAAATTCAGCAAAGAGCTGATTGAACCCGAGGTTCATACTCGCTTTGCCTCAGGAACGATCGACAGCTCTCTGTTTTTATCGGCGCAGCGTGCTGGCCTTTCGCATAATCTCACCATGCAGATGGCGAACGTCTTCGGATACGACGTCGACTTCGCCCGCGAAATCCGTAAGGGCGATACATTCGAGGTGCTGTTCGAAGAGCTGCGTGTAGGTGACAAAACCGTCGGTAGCAAGAACATTCTGGCGGCACGCTTCGTTAACCGCGGCAAGACTTTCACTGCGGTTCGTTACACCGACAAACAAGGCTACAGCAGCTACTATCGCGCCGATGGCACCAGCATGCGGAAGGCTTTCATCCGCACACCGGTGGAGTTCGCCCGTATCAGCTCGCGTTTCAATCCCGGTCGCCGCCACCCTGTGCTGAACAAGATCCGCGCGCATAAAGGGGTGGATTACGCAGCTGCAACCGGCACCCCAATCAAAGCCACTGGCGACGGCCGAGTGGTTCACGTAGGGCGCAAAGGCGGTTACGGCAACACTGTCGTGATCAAGCACGGCCAGAAATACCAGACCCTTTATGCTCACATGGTTCGATACGCCAAAGGCATCGCTCCTGGGAAGAATGTTTCGCAGGGACAGGTCATCGGATACGTCGGAATGACAGGACTGGCTACCGGGCCGCACCTGCACTACGAGTTCCAGATCAATGGCACCCATGTCGATCCATTGAGTGTGAAATTGCCAGCGTCCGATCCGATCGCAGCCTCCGAGCGAACCGCTTTTCTGGCGCTCAGCAAGAAGCTGATGGCCAACCTCGACCAGCACGGGGACACCCAGCTGGCGATGTTGCAAGAGTAATGTCTTCGTTGCATGTCGGTATCATGTCAGGCACGAGCCTGGATGGTATCGACATTGCAGTCGCTTCATTCGACAGTCACCATCGAAGCGCCGAACTGCTCGGTGCGATCTGCCTTCCCCTACCTACCGAACTCAAAACACAACTGCTTGAACTATGCGAGCCAGGCATGGATGAAGTCCGGCGTGCCGCGGCAGCCGGACAAGCCTGGGCGCGCCTGGCCGCTGAAGGGGTTGCGACGCTGCTGGCGCGCTGCGATCTGCAACCGGCCGACATCCTGGCGATAGGCAGCCACGGACAGACGATCCGCCACCATCCTGAACTAGGCTTCAGCCTGCAGATCGGCGCGCCTGCCCTACTCGCAGAGCTCACCGGGATTACCGTTATTAGCGATTTTCGCAGCAGGGACGTTGCAGCCGGGGGGCAGGGGGCTCCGCTGGTCCCCGCGTTCCACGACTGGCTGCTGGCCGATCCAAGCACAGCACGAGTGCTGATCAACATAGGAGGCTTCGCTAACCTCACTCTATTACGGCCCGGCCTTCCTGTTACCGGTTTCGACAGCGGGCCCGGGAATGTACTGATGGATGCCTGGTGTGCACGGCATACCGGCCAGGCATTCGATGCGGGCGGAGCATGGGCCAGCCGAGGCCGGCCGATCACTGCGCTACTGGCGAACATGCTGGCAGATCCCTATTTTGCCAAGACCGGCCCCAAGAGCACTGGACGGGAATATTTCAATCAGGCTTGGCTACATGACAGACTACAAAACCTGCCGTTTGAACCGGAGGTAGTCGATGTTCAAGCCACCCTGCTTGAGCTGACTGCGCAAACTATCGCCGCCGCAGTCGAGGCGCATGGCGCTTGCGGAGGTGAGTTGTATATATGCGGCGGAGGTGCTCGCAACGACCATCTGATATTGAGGTTACGGCAATTACTGAGCAGCGCATCGGTAAATTCCACCGATGCGCTGGGCGTCGATCCCGACTGGATGGAAGCGATGGCGTTCGCCTGGCTGGCATGGCGTTGTGATTCGGGTAAGCCTGGAAATTTACCTGCGGTTACCGGGGCGCGGGGCCCCCGCTTATTGGGGGCTATCTACCAGGCGTGAGGGATCAAACGGAAAACGACGAGCCGCAACCGCAGGTGGTTGTGGCGTTAGGATTGTTGATGACGAAGCGGGAGCCCTCGAGACCTTCCTGATAATCCACCTCAGAGCCGGCAAGATACTGAAAGCTCATCGGATCCACCACCAGGCGAACTCCGTCGCGCTCGACAACGGTGTCATCCTCCGCCATTTCGTCGTCAAAGGTGAAGCCGTACTGGAATCCGGAACAACCGCCTCCGGTCACGAAGACGCGCAGACTCAACCTGTCGTTGCCCTCTTCTTCGATCAGCGAGCGAACCTTTCCCACCGCATTGTCGGAGAAAACGAGGGGAGTCGGGGTGAAGACTTCAGCAGTAGACATGCAACCTCCAGCGACTAGCGTCGCAGCACAACAGGCCGAACATTATCCTTTTCCCGAGTCTTTTGGTCAACTATTAACCGGGTTCAACGTCTGCCAACGAGGCGGTTCGAACCAACTGCTCCTGCGCGCCGACGTAGTGCAATTGCCCGCTGATCTGTGCGCCAATCACCATTTCCATCGCCTGGTAATACAGGTCGCCGGTGATACGAGCCTGGGCGTCCAATTCCAGATGTTCCGAGGCGTGCACATCGCCTACCACCTGGCCGTTCACCAGCACGCTGGGCGCCTTGATGATACCTTCGACATAGCCATGCTCGCTGACCCTCACCAAACCCTGGTCCGTCTCGACGTCCCCGATGATGCGGCCATCCACTTGAAGGGCGCCGGTGAAGCGTACGTTGCCGCGTAACTCGGCTTCCTGAGCGATGATGGTTGTCTTGCCGCTGAATTGACCGATATCGGCCCGCTTGTGTTTATCGTTTCCAAACATCGGAACCCTGCTCCCCTTTCCGCCCGCTCGATACTGAGCGGACATGTTACCTTCTTTCGGCCAGATGCAACGGCATCCGGCCGGTATTTCGTGTCCCTTGGATGGCTCCAACGCTGCCATCTTATAACTCAGACAACCCTATTTCTGTGTGCTGGGGCTCAAAGGCGAGGCGTTTGCCGCCGGCGCGCGGTGGGGAGCGGCGTGCCGGTCGGCCACCGGACTGAGCTTCGAAAAGCCGGAACAGCCTATGCCTTGCGGACGGCGTTGGCGGGGAACCATTTGCGTACCGCGGCTTTCAACTTGGTGAACCCTTTAGTGCGGACCAGGGCACCAGTGCGGACGGCGTTGGCCTTGAGCAACGAAAGCTCGCCCGGCCTGTACAGCTCGTTGGTCTCGATACAGTAGACCGGCTTGCCGGTCAGCGTCATGATTTCGATGGCCTGTTTCTTTTCGCTTTCGATGAACAGGCGCGCCAAAGGCTCCTTCGAATAAATGTCTGCTTTGAATTCGTGATGGATCTTCAACCGATGCCGCTCTTCCAGAGCGGGAAGGTCAAGCATATGCAATTTGCCATAGCGAACCCCGTGACGCTCAAGCCAGCCCTCTGTCTGGGCGCGGTACTTTTCCAGACGGCTGGTTACCAGGTGACCCACTTCGACTGATGGTATGAACAGCGGCTGTGTCTTTCCCAAAAAGCTTCGGTAGTTTGGGCCATCATCGTTTTCTTCGCTGGTCGGGTCGACGCAAAGCACGCCATCGATGTCGAGACAAGCCTGGGCAAGATAGGGGTGGTGCATGATGTTCCACTCGAACATGCGCGGTTGCTCGACCAGCTCGAAGTGAATGTCGACCATATGCCGGTTGTGTTTTTCGGCAAAAGCAGCAAGCGTCACCACTTCGCCAGCAAACGCTGCCTTGACCTGATCGACAGCATCGCGCAACGAGTTGCCTGAACAGATACTGTCATCTACCAGCAGGATTTTCTTTGCATCCCAGGCACGGGTAAGCGAGGCATGCTTGTACGTGCGGGTCTTACCTTTCTTCAATTCATCGTTACGCAGGAACGACTGAACATCGGTCAGCGGAATGTTGAGCTTGAGCGCTATGATACTTGCCGCGAGCATGCCGCTGCGAGGAATCCCCACCACCAGCTCGACATCATTGGGTATCTGGCAAGCGCCTGCGGTACTGAGCCGCGACAGATCGTTCAAGCTTCTGTAGTTCATGACTTCTCCTTACTTCAAAGCGGTAGTGGGTCACTCCTGCGGATAACTCCCGCATAGCTGCCTTGCACTGTTTGGCTTAACCGAATCAGGCGCCAGCACTTCTTCGTACAACGCCTGGTACTGGTGAGCGATAACTCGGCTATCGAACTGGCGGACGATCTTCTCTCGGGCGTTTCGACTCAGATCGTCGTAATTCTCTGAACGGGCGACCCATTCGACACCATCCGCGAGGCTCCGTGCCTCAAAAGGCCGCGCCTTGAAGCCGTCTTGTTTATGGGTGACGATGTCCTTGGGGCCGGTTGCATCGAAACACACCACTGGCGTGCCACACCCCATGGCTTCGGCGAGCGTTTTCCCGAATGCTTCCATCAGACTGGGCGCGACGAACACGTCGGCAGCCGAGTACACCAGGCGCAGAGAAATACTGTCGTGGAGGAAGCCGAAGGAGGTGTAATCGAAGCCAAGCCTGTCGATGATCGACTGCTCGAGCTTGCCGAAGAAACACAGGTGATATTGCTCAGGGTCGAGCAGTTCGAGGGATTCCAGATATTTGCCGAAGCCCTTGTATGGATCACGCGCATTCGTGGAACCGGCCAGCACGATCTTCTTGCTCGTTTCGATGCCGAGCATCTTCCGAGCGACAGATTTGTCGATGGGGAAAAATTCCTGGCTATCGACGTTGTTTGAAATCGTGCGGACATCGACATCGTGGAAAAGCTGGCTCCGCCGCGCCTGCTCGGTCAACCAGTTACTGATGCCGACCACCTTCAGCGAGGCGGGCAGGTATTTCTTCTTGCGGTTGAGAACGAAGCGCGAGAGATCCAGATCGGAGCGACTGCCCAGTTGATTGCAGCTTCCGCAACCTGTCTCGAATTTCTCGCATCCCATCGAGTAATGGCAGCCGCCCGTCATCGGCCACATGTCGCGCATGGTCCAGATTAGTGGCTTGTCGATCCTGGCGAGATGTTTCATGTCGATGAAACCGGCGTTGACCCAGTGCAAGTGAATGATGTCCGCGGCGCGGTATTCCGCACTTTGTGTAAAATCGGCGCCTAGCAGGCCGGTGCTGAACATGCCTGAGCTGCGCCTGGGATAGAAGCTGGCCAGCGACTGGTCTGCCTGGCTCCGCGCAAGATTGGCGAGCAGCTGCAGCTTGTTGGTGTTGGTCGAGATTACCGACTCATCGCCGTGTGTGGCCCGGCTATTGGTATACACAACCGAATCTATCCCGATCGAGCGCATCGCCTGGTGCAACCAATAGGCGCCCCGAGCCGCGCCACCGGTTAGCTCACCAGCCACTACGTGCATTACCTTCATCCGCTCCCTGCCCTCCTGTTCTTATAGATGCTCCCTGCCTTTCTCGGGGAACTGCTACCACATGGCGTTCGACATCTTGTTACAAAGCTTAGTAACCATCGTGGCCTTGTGGTTCCATCGGCGTGCCACTACATGCGCCAGTCCCGGCGAAGCCATTCGCCGGGAAGATCTGTGCGAGGCGGGTATTTCGAGCGGAGCTGGGGGAGGCCAAGCGAGGGCTGATAACGAACGGAAAGAAGCAAGCATGAAGACAACGCGGATGCGCCGGAGATAACTTTTCGGCGTGGCTGCGCAAGTTGCCCAGTTCGCGTCAGCCGGTCAGGGATCAGGAGCCCGCTGCTGTCACGGCCCAATCGAAGGTTTGCTCGACCAGCAACTTGTCCCCGTGTCTGGCTCGGAGCCGAACCTGCTTGGGAATGAAGCCTTGCGGCAAGGACAGTTCGGCGTCCTGACTGCTAGCCGGGACCACTTGAAAATACCGGAAGTCCAGCGGCAAGCCCTCTTCATCGTCGGCCAGCGTCATGCTCGACAGGGGCACGCTCGCCGGCTCGCCGCCCTCTTCGCCGAGGACGTCTATGAAGAGTCTGGCCTGGGTAGTCTCCGCTTCATTTCCCACCCGAGTGACCATGACCTTGTAACGAAAGACACCGGGGTTTTCGGTAGCCTGCAGTTCGAACGCCTGGAAACGCAGCCCGGGTGCCATGGCTCGGGGAGATAGCGAACCACGATACACGGCCAGATCCTGCTGAACGCGAAACAGCTGCTGTTCCAGATCATGGATCATCTCTTGGCTACCCTTGAGAGACTCACTTGATACCAGCAAGTCCACTTCGATCTGCCGATTTTCCTGCGACAACGCTTCCAGCTCGAGCCGGGTCTCGGTCAGCGCGATCGCCAGCTCGTCGCGCTCGGTCGTCACCGACTGTTGCGAGCGCAAGGCGGCATCCCAGCCAAGCCAGCCCGCGCCCGGAATGGAAAGCAACACAAGCAGTGTCAGTAGTTCGCGTTTGAGCCGCTGCGCGCGGGTCTTATGAGGTACGACAACCAGCTGGTGCCCACGCAGAGGCGGGCGGCGACGCCGTTCCACGTCAGGGCATCAACGCCGGATGGGCAAGACCGAGCGTTTCCTCCAGACCCAGGGCGATGTTCATGTTTTGCACCGCCTGCCCGGACGCACCCTTCACCAGATTGTCGATCACCGACAGCACCACTACCAGATCGCCATCCTGTGGGCGGTGCACGGCAATACGACACATGTTCGAGCCACGCACGCTGCGCGTTTCTGGATGGCTTCCCTTGGGAAGCACGTCGACGAACGGCTCGTTGGCGTAGCGCTCGCTGAAGAGTCTCTGCAGGTCCACCGAGCGGTCTTTGACGGTCGCATACAGGGTGGCATGGATACCGCGAATCATCGGCGTGAGATGTGGGACGAAGGTCAGTCCTACCGGCCCCTTCGCTGCCAGCTGCAACCCCTGACGTATTTCGGGAAGATGGCGATGGCCGGTCACCGTGTAGGCCTTCATGCTCTCGGACGATTCTCCGAGCAAAGACCCGACACTCGCTCCGCGGCCGGCGCCACTGACGCCGGACTTGCAGTCCGCGATCAAGGTGGACGTCTCAGCGAGACCGGCCTCGAGCAATGGAATCAGACCCAGCTGGGTGGCCGTTGGGTAGCAACCCGGCACCGCGATCAGCCGAGCCTGGCGGATGGCTTCGCGGTTGACTTCCGGGAGTCCGTAAACCGACTGCTCCAGCAGATCCGGTGCGCCATGCGCCTGCCCATACCATTTGCTCCATTCCCCGGCATCGCGCAGCCGGAAGTCGGCGGAAAGATCGATGACGCGCGTGCCGGTCGCCAGCAGCTCACCGGCCAGCGAATGCGCGACGCCGTGCGGGGTCGCAAAAAACACCACATCGCACGCGCCGAGCCGCGCCACATCCGGCACACTGAAAGCGAGGTCGTCGTAATGGCCGCGCAGGTTCGGGTACATGTCCGGCACACGCACGCCTTCCTCGGAACGCGAAGTAATGACCTCGACATGCGCCTCGGGGTGCTGTGCCAGTAACCGCAGCAGCTCCACTCCCGTATATCCGGTTCCGCCTACAATGCCGACCTTGATCATGATTCGCTTCCCGACGTTTGAACGTGACTGATGCTGCCCTATGATAAAAGCGCTGGCGGAAATTGCCAGCGACCTGTCATCCTCCTCTCTGCCGCCGGAAGATAAGGAAACACCCCGTGTATCTATGGATCAAAGCTTTTCACATCGTCGCGATCGTCACCTGGTTCGCTGGCCTGTTCTACCTGCCGCGCCTGTTTGTTTACCACGCCGCTGCGGATGACGCCGCCAGCCGCGAGCGTTTCAAGGTGATGGAGCGCAAACTCTATCGCGGCATCATGCTGCCTTCGATGATCGCCACGCTGGTATTCGGAATCTCGTTGCTGGTGCTATCTCCGGAATGGATGAAGCAGGGTTGGATGCATACCAAGCTGGCACTCGTGGTGCTATTGATCGGTTATCACCATATGTGCGGAGCCTTCCTCAAGCGGTTCGCTGCCGACAGCAACACCCGCTCGCACGTCTTCTTTCGATGGTTCAACGAAGCGCCAGTGCTCGTTCTCCTGGCGATCGTCATCCTGGTAGTGGTCAATCTGCCATCGTTGTGCGCCCCTGAACCCGGGCGCGCATTGCGTCGATTCGCTCGGCCGGGAGCGCTGTCGGCTTGTTCGACAAACCGTCACCGGCTATGGCCAGGGAACAAGCCTGACGAGCGAGTCGAGCAGCGACACGAGGTCGCCGACGCAGTCCACCGCAATGTTCCGATCTTCGATGATGGGGTAGGACGGTTTCAATCCGGACGCGGTCTAGTACACTGAATCAGTCAACCGAAACGAGGACGCCCCGTGGACTGTCTGTTCTGCAAGATAACCGAGGAAAAAATCCCGGCAAAGAAGATTTTCGAGGACGATCAGGTACTGGCTTTCCATGACATAAACCCGCAGGCACCGGTGCATTTCCTGGTCATCCCGAAAAAGCACATCGCCACGCTCAACGACGTCACCGAAGCGGACCGCGAGCTGGTCGGGCACATGGTATACGTGGGCCAGAAGCTGGCGTTGGAACTGGGCTGCGAAGCTGGATTTCGCACCGTTTTCAATTGCAAGGAAATGGGCAGCCAGACGGTGTATCACATCCATCTTCACGTGCTCGGTCAGCGCCAGATGGGCTGGCCGCCGGGTTGACCCAGCGCAAGGCATCCTCCGGTCGTTCGGGATATCCTGCGGCCTTTTCTCAGGGAGCACAGCATGAGCACACGCCGCCATACCTTTTTAGATCGCCTGCTGATCCAGGCTGACCAGTCACTGCGCACCCTGGTGCCCGGCGCAGCCTTGGCCAACCGGCCTTCTCCGGCGTTGTCGCTGGCAGACACCGCCCTACCCGAGACCGAGCGCCGCCGGGTCGCCGGGCTGATGCGCATCAACCATACCGGGGAGGTGTGTGCCCAGGCGTTGTATCAGGGGCAGGCGCTGACCGCGAAACTGCCCGATATTCGCGGAAAAATGGAGCAGGCGGCGGAGGAAGAGATCGATCACCTGGCCTGGTGCGAACAGCGCCTAAAAGAATTGAACAGCCATCCGAGCGTATTCAATCCGCTGTTCTACGGCGTGTCGTTCGGTCTGGGGGCGGTAGCGGGCCTGGTCAGCGACCGGGTAAGTCTCGGTTTCGTGGCGGCGACAGAGCAACTGGTCGAGCGCCATCTCGATGATCACCTGACCCGACTGCCGGTTGACGATGCACGGTCCCGGGCGATTCTCGAGCAGATGCGCGAAGATGAGATCGAACATGGCAACCAGGCGCTGGCCGCTGGGGGCGTGCGCTTCCCGGCGCCGGTCAAGGCAGCCATGATACTCATGTCAAAGGTCATGACCACCGCGACCTATCGGCTGTGAATCAGTCGATTTCGACGATTTCGTAGTCGTGGGTGATCTGCACCCCGGCGCGACCGAACATGATCGATGCAGAGCAGTATTTCTCCGCAGACAGCTCCACCGCCCGCTTGACGTGTGATTCCTTGAGACCTTTACCGGTGACCACGAAACGCACGTGTATGCGGGTGAAGACCTTCGGCTCGGTCTCGGCGCGCTCTGCGTCCAGCAAAGTATGAACGTCGCGAATATCCTGGCGGGCCTTCTTGAGAATGCTGACGACGTCGTAACTGGCGCAGCCACCGAGGCCGATCAGCACAGTTTCCATCGGCCGCACGCCCATGTTGCGTCCACCGGCGTCGGGCGCCCCATCCATCACTACCGTATGGCCACTACCCGACTCGCCGAGAAACATGGCGCCGTCGACCCACTTGATATGTGCTTTCATCCGTCTCTCCGGCAGGGTAAATTCGCTATTCAGAGGCCGGGCAGAATAACACAGCCATATGCGGCAGAGTGCCGCTATGGCCACGACCGGCAAAACTGGACATAATCGGCTTTGGTCTCAACCTGAGGCGCTCTCTAACGACCCGCATCAATGGAACGCTCTAAAAATAAGAAGCCTGCAAGCCGTCCACCCACCCTGCCCGGTTGGCTTGACACGCTTCACTGCCAGGGACACATCTAATGGTTGCAATCGCGCTGACACCGAAAGTAAAGAATCTCGACGCCTATCTCGCTCACTGTCACCGCCGCAAGTTCGCCGCCCGCAGCACCATCATCCATGCCGGAGATGCTTCAGACAGCCTGTTCTACATCGTCAAAGGCTCGGTCACCATTCTGATCGAGGACGAACACGGCCGCGAGATGATCATCGCCTACCTCAACCAGGGGGACTTCTTCGGCGAGATGGGCCTGTTCGACCAGTCTGCGGCGCAACAGGACCGCAGCGCCTGGGTCCGGGCCAAGACAGAATGCGAAGTCGCCGAAGTCAGCTATGCGAAATTCCGCGAGCTCAGCCAGCGCGATCCCGACCTGTTGTACGCAGTCGGTCGGCAGATGGCCGAACGGCTGCGCAACACTACACGCAAGGTTGGCAATCTGGCCTTCCTCGATGTGACCGGACGCGTCGCTGGCAGCCTCCTCGAGCTGTGCAAACAACCGGACGCCATGACCCATCCCGATGGCATGCAGATCAAAATCACCCGCCAGGAGATCGGCCGCATCGTTGGTTGCTCGCGGGAAATGGTGGGCCGCGTGCTCAAGAGCCTGGAAGAGCAAGGCCTTATAGAGGTCAAGGGCAAGACCATGGTGATCTACGGCACGCGCTGAACTGCAGCGCACCGAGGGCTCATGTACAATCGCCCGGATAACATTCCGACGGCGAGGCGAATATGGGCTTGAACAACCAGTGGATGCAGCGCGATATCTCGGTCCTGTGGCATCCCTGCACCCAGATGAAAGACCACGAGCATATGCCGGTCATCCCCGTTCAACGGGGAGAAGGCGTATGGTTGCATGACTTCGAGGGCAACCGTTATCTGGATGCGGTCAGCTCCTGGTGGGTCAACATCCTCGGTCACGCCAATCCCTATATCAACGAGCGCATCAAGCAGCAGCTCGACACGCTTGAGCACGTAATCCTCGCCGGGTTCACCCACCCGGCTGTTGTCGAGCTTTCCGAACGCCTGGTCGCCATGACGCCAGCGCCGCTGACGCGCTGCTTTTACGCCGACAATGGCTCTTCCTGTATCGAAGTCGCACTGAAGATGAGCTTCCACTACTGGTTGAACAAGGGCCAACCGCAGAAGAAGCGCTTCATCACGCTCTCCAACAGTTACCACGGTGAAACGCTCGCGGCCCTGGCCGTGGGCGACGTCTCGCTATACAAGTCGACCTACGAGCCACTGCTCATGGATGTGATCACCGTCCCGTCGCCCGACTGCTACGAGCGCGAAGCCGGTGCCACCTGGGAAGAGCACAGCCGGCTGATGTTCGAGCACATGGAGCGCGCACTGGCGGAAAACCATGAAGAAGTCGCTGCAGTCATCGTCGAACCGCTGATCCAGTGCGCAGCCGGAATGCGCATGTATCATCCGGTTTACCTGAAGCTGCTGCGTGAGGCTTGCGACCGCTATGGCGTGCATCTTATTCACGACGAGATCGCTGTGGGCTTCGGTCGTACCGGGACCCTGTTTGCATGCGAGCAGGCCGACATCGTTCCGGACTTCCTCTGTCTATCGAAGGCGTTGACCGGGGGTTATCTACCCATGGCGGTGTGTCTGACCAACGATACCGTCTACAACGCGTTCTACGACGATTACGAAACCATGCGTGCCTTTTTGCATTCGCACAGTTATACCGGCAACCCTCTTGCCTGCGCCGCGGCGCTCGCCACGCTGGAGCTGCTCGAGCAGAACAACGTAATCGAGGCCAACAAGGCCCTGTCGGCGCATATGGCCAAAGCCACGGCACACTTCGTCGACCACCCTCATGTGGCCGAAGTGCGGCAGACCGGCATGGTATTGGCCATCGAGATGGTCAAGGACAAGGCCAGCAAGACGCCCTATCCCTGGCAGGAACGCCGCGGCATTCGCGTCTATCAGCACGGCCTGAAAAATGAAGCGCTGCTGCGCCCCCTGGGCAGCGTGGTGTATTTCATGCCGCCCTACGTGATCACCCCGGATCAGATCGACCATCTCGCTGCGGTTGCCTGGGAAGGCATACAGCTGGCTACGCGGGACTGAGCGATGCGCGTGTCGCGGTTCTATCTGGACTCGCCCCTGAGCGAGGGCGAACACCTGCTCGAAGGCGACCTTGCGCATTATGTCGGACGGGTGCTTCGCCTGAGCCCGGGCGCTTCGGTACAGATCTTCAATGGCAGTGGCCAGGAGTGGCCCGGAGAAGTGGTCGAGGTCACCAAGCGAGTCGTAAGGGTGTCTCTGTCGCCGTCGGTACCTGGCCTTGCCGAGTCTTCCCTGAAGGTTCACCTCGGACAGGCCCTGTCGCGTGGCGAAAGAATGGACTGGGCCATTCAGAAGGCGGTCGAACTGGGGGTAAGCGAGATCACCCCGCTTTTCACCGAGCGCTGCGAAGTAAAACTGCAGGGCGAGCGCGCCGACAAGCGGCAAAGCCACTGGCAGCAAATCGCAATCAGCGCCTGCGAGCAGTGCGGGCGCAGCGTGGTGCCTCGCGTGCATCCTCCCCAGCCTGTTGACGCCTGGCAGGATGCGCTCGATGCCGACCTGAAACTGGTACTGCATCACCGCACCGATCAGGACCTGACCCGGGTGAGCCCTCCCGGCAAGCTGGCCTTGTTGATTGGACCGGAAGGCGGCCTTTGCGCCGAAGAAATCGAGCGTTCAATCGCGCAAGGTTTCGTTGCTGCGCGCTTCGGCCCGCGAATTCTGCGTACCGAAACGGCTCCGGTAGTAGCTCTGAGCGTCGCCCAGCACTTGTGGGGCGACTTGTAACGCGCGGCTTGTCGGCGCGACCCAATCAGGAATCATCATGGACTTGATGCAGGCTGCGCTGATCGCCATCGGCGGCTTTGCTGCCGGCGCGATGAACGCTCTGGCCGGTGGCGGCACGTTCTTTTCGTTCCCAACGCTGTTGGCGGTCGGCATCGCGCCGGTGACAGCCAATGCCACCAACGCCGTTGCGCTCTGGCCGGCGAGCGTCTCGGCAGCATTGGCGCTGCGGCCGGAGCTGAGGCGGTTGTCGCTACGCCAGTATCTGCTGCCACTGATGGCCGCGGCAGCTATTGGCGGACTGGTTGGCGGCGTGCTGCTTCTGCTGACCAGCAACCAGCTGTTCTACCGCCTGGTGCCCTGGCTGCTGCTTCTGGCAACCCTGCTGTTCACGTTCAGTCCCTGGCTGGGCCGGCAGGTGGCCAGGCTCGATCCGGGTCAGGGGCGGCGCGAGCATCTCACCGTCACGGGCTTCTTTGCCCAGCTGGCGGTGTCGCTCTATGGTGGCTTCTTCGGTGCAGGGATGGGCATCATGATGATCGCCAGCCTGGCGATTTCCGGGCATACCCAGATCGCCCGCATCAACGCGATCAAGAGCCTGATGTCCTCGGTCATCTACAGCGTTGCCGCGCTGACCTTCATCATCGCCGGCGCGGTACACTGGCCGGCGCTTGGCATCATGTTGCTGGGCACGATCAGCGGAGGATACTGCGGCGGACTCATCGCCCGATGGCTGCCCAACGCCTGGCTCCGGCGAATGGTCACGCTGATCGCCTGGGGGCTCACGCTGTATTATTTTCACGACGTATACGCCTGATTGATTCCCCGGGTCGGCTTGGGTAATGTTTCGCCGGAACCGACCCGCCCAGATAACCGAGGTAAGCGTATGGCCCGCAAGAAGCCGGTGGATTTCGAACAGTCGCTGAGCGAACTTCAGACACTGGTCGAACGATTGGAAAGCGGCGACCTGAGCCTTGAGCAATCGCTGACCGCGTTCGAACAAGGCGTCGCCCTCACGCGCGACTGCCAGCAGGCGCTCACCCAGGCAGAGCAGAAAGTTCAGCAACTGATCGAGCAGAACGGCGCATTGAGCACCACGCCCTTTGATGGCGAAGCCGAATGAGCGCATTCTTCGGCTATTTGCAACAATGCCAGCAGCGCATCAATCTCGAGCTGACCCAGCGCCTGCACAATCAGCACGCTCGCCTCGAGCGCCTTTACCAGGCCATGCGCTACAGCGTGACCATGGGCGGCAAGCGCGTCCGCCCGCTGCTCGCATACGCCAGTTGCGAAGCGCTTGGCGGCTCTGCCGAACAGGCCGACACCGCTGCAGCAGCGGTGGAGCTGATCCACGCCTATTCACTGATTCATGATGATCTGCCGGCGATGGACGACGACGATCTGCGTCGCGGTCAGCCGACCTGTCATAAGGCCTACGACGAGGCGACCGCGATCCTCGCCGGCGATGGGCTGCAGGCGCTGGCTTTTCACTGGCTTGCAGGTGAAGCGCGCTATAGCGCGGAGATACGCCTGGGAATGATCCGCACGCTTGCCGAGGCCGCCGGGCCGCAGGGCATGGTCGGCGGCCAGGCGATCGACCTGGCTTCCGTCGGCCAGAAGCTGGATCTGGCGACACTGGAAGACATGCATCTTCACAAAACCGGCGCGCTGATCGACGCAGCCGTGCAACTCGGCGCTCTCGCCAGCCAACGCGCCACCGACGAGCAGTTGCAAACCCTGCATCGCTACGCCCGCGCCATCGGCCTGGCATTCCAAGTCCAGGATGACATTCTCGACGTGCAGAGCGACACCGCGACGCTGGGCAAACAGCAAGGCGCAGACCTGGCGCGCGACAAACCTACCTACCCCGCCCTCCTTGGCCTTGAACAGGCGCAATCTTTTGCATTGCGGTTGCGAGACGAAGCGCTCGCCGCGATCGATTGTCTCGGTCCCGATGCAGCTCGCTTGCGTGAGCTCGCCGACTATATTGTGCAGAGACGCTTCTGAATTTTCCGCGCCAGCAAACTCTGGCGAAGGCTAACAGAGCCTGCCGGTCCGCCTCGGGCACCTGCGGTTGGGCAACGCGAGCCAATCGGGTAAACTGCCGGTTTGATTTTTCGCCAGCCCGCTGGCACCCAGAGTGCAGTATCGATGCCGAGTACCTTTCACGACATACCGCGCGAGCGTCCCAGCACACCGCTTCTGGACAGCATCGACGACACCGCCACACTGCGCCGGCTGGATGAAGACAGCCTGCTCGTGCTCGCTGATGAGTTGCGCGCGTTTCTCCTGTGGAGCGTAGGCCAGACCGGCGGTCATTTCGGTGCCGGGCTCGGCGTGATCGAGCTGACCGTTGCCTTGCATTACGTCTACCAGACGCCGACCGACCGCCTGGTGTGGGACGTCGGCCATCAGGCCTACCCGCACAAGATTCTCACCGGCCGTCGCGAGCAAATGAAAACGCTGCGCCAGAAGGATGGCCTGGCTGCCTTTCCACGCCGCAGCGAAAGCCCCTATGACACCTTCGGTGTCGGACATTCAAGTACATCGATCAGCGCCGCGATGGGCATGGCAGTTGCTGCGCGCCTGCGCGGCCTCGATCAGCGTACCGTTGCCGTCATCGGTGACGGGGCTCTGACTGCGGGTATGGCGTTCGAAGCCCTCAACCATGCGTCGGACGTTGAGCCGGATATGTTAGTGGTATTGAATGACAACGACATGTCCATTTCGCGCAATGTCGGCGGGCTGTCCAACTACCTGGCCAAGATCCTGTCGAGCCGCACCTACTCGCACATGCGTGAGGGCAGCAAGAAGGTTCTGTCGAAGATTCCGCAAGCCTGGGAGCTGGCCCGGCGTACCGAGGAGCATGCCAAAGGCATGTTGGTGCCTGGGACCATGTTCGAGGAGCTCGGCTGGAACTACATCGGGCCGATCGACGGGCACGATCTGCCGACCCTGATTACCACGCTGGCGAACATGCGCAAGCTCAAAGGGCCGCAGTTCCTCCACGTCATCACCCAGAAAGGCCGGGGATTTTCGCCAGCCGAGGCCGACCCGATCGGCTACCACGCCATTACCAAGCTCGAGCCCAAACCGGTTCCGGCCACTTCTGCCAGCGTCAGCAAACCGAAGTATTCGAATGTCTTCGGTCAGTGGCTGTGCGACATGGCCGCGCAGGACAAGCGACTGGTCGGCATTACCCCGGCGATGAAAGAAGGTTCCGACCTGATCGCGTTCAGCGAGCGCTTCCCCGATCGCTACTTCGACGTGGCAATCGCCGAACAGCATGCGGTGACATTGGCCGCGGGTATGGCCTGCGAAGGCATGAAGCCGGTAGTGGCGATCTATTCCACCTTCCTCCAGCGAGCATACGATCAACTGGTACACGACGTCGCCGTGCAGAATCTCGATGTGCTATTTGCCATCGATCGCGCGGGCCTTGTCGGTGAAGACGGTCCGACTCATGCCGGCAGCTTCGACCTTTCCTACCTTAGGTGTCTGCCA
>CAYZFU010000023.1:0-4850 GCA_964477725.1 uncultured Halopseudomonas sp. | reverse complement strand
CATCATGGCACCGGCGGACGAAAACGAAACGCGACAAATGCTCAGCACCGGCTTTCTGTTTTCAGGCCCCGCTGCCGTTCGCTACCCGCGGGGCACCGGTCCGGGGGTGGCGATCGATCCGGCGCTGGAACCCTTGCCGATTGGCAAGGGCGTGATTACCCGTCAGGGTAGCTCGGTAGCCATACTCTGCTTTGGCACCCTGCACACCAACGCCTTGACCGCCGCGGCCTCGCTGGACGCGACAGTCGCCAACATGCGTTTCGTCAAACCGTTGGATACCGACCTGGTGCGTGAGCTTGCCGAGCAGCATGACCTGCTGGTAACGGTCGAAGAAAACGCCGTCATGGGCGGCGCCGGCAGCGCCGTCAACGAATGGCTGCTCGCCGAGGGCATCAGCAAGCCCATGTTGAACCTCGGCCTGCCGGACGTTTATGTCGAACACGCCAAGCCCTCCGAAATGCTGACTGAGTGCGGCCTCGACGCGGCCGGTATCGAGCGCTCCATCCGCACACGTCTCGCATCGATCGGCAAGCCAGCCATCAAGCAGGCTTGACCCGCTGGCGGCAAACCCCTAGAGTCCCCCGGCTTTTCAATCACAGGGTGCCCGGCCAAGGCCGGGTGAAACGGGAAGTCGGTGCAACCCCGACGCTGCCCCCGCAACGGTAAACGATCGCAGGTCTACCTGCAGAGCGCATCACCAGCCACTGTGCTTTGGCATGGGATGGCGACGCGCTTGAAGTCGTGAGCCCGGAGACCGGCCCTGACGATTGCTGAGGTGACGCGGAGGGCGCCACCGGTCAGCGCAGGCGTGCGGCCGCTCCTCAGGACGCCCCATTTCTGCCGACTTCCGCCCTCCTCAAAAGATTCTTTTGAGGATATACATGAACAAGTCCCTGATTCTCATCCCTGCCCTGCTGGGCTCAAGCCTGGCTGTAGCGGCCGACTCGATCGTCCTGAGCGACACCATAGTTACCGCATCGCGGCAGCCGCAGCCCGCCAGTAGCATTACCGCAGCCAGCAGCGTCTTCACCCGTGCCGACATCGAACGCCTGCAACCGTACAGCGTCGCCGACCTGTTGCGCCGCGTTCCGGGTGTTTCCATCACCACCAATGGCGGGCTTGGCAGCCTGACTACGCTGTCGCTACGCGGCACCAGCGCTACGCAAAGCCTGGTGCTGGTCGATGGTCAACGCATTGGCAGCGCCTCGGCAGGACAGCCCAGTCTGGAATTTCTCAACGTCGAGAACATCGAGCGAATCGAGGTCATACGCGGACCACGTTCGGCCATATACGGTTCGGATGCCATCGGTGGGGTCGTGCAGATTTTCACGCGCCAGGGCGAGCCCGGGCTCAGACCACGCGTGAAACTCGGTATCGGCAGCAATCAGACCTTTACTCGCAGCCTGGGACTGTCCGGCGGCGACGAGCGTACGACCTTCGACATCGGTGCGACCCTCAACGAGACTGCCGGCATCGACCGCACACGGCACAATGCCGGCGGCGACCAAGACCGCGACGGTTATCGCAACGAGGCGTACAACCTCAGCGTCGGACACTCTCTTACCGATGCACTGGACGTGGGTCTGCGGCTCAACGAGCAATCGGGCAATACCGAGTACGACCTGTTCGGCAATCCGGAAGATGATTTTCGTCTGAGCACTGTCTCGACCCACCTCCAATGGCAAGCCAACCGGGTCTGGACCACGCGGCTGGAGATAGGCCACGTCGAAGACAAGCGCGACAGCCTGTATGACTTCGCCACCTACACCTACAACACCTACCGCGACTCCATCAGCTGGCTGAATACGCTGGAGCTCAGCGACGCTCATCAGCTGCAGACCGGGCTGGACTGGTATGAGGACCGACTGCGCAGCAATTCGGAATTCACGCGGACCGAGCGCTACAATCAGGCGGCCTTCGCCCAGTACCGCTTCAGCGGCGACAGCGTCAGCGCCGAGCTGGGCTGGCGGCACGACGACAACGAACAATTCGGTCACGCGAATACCCGTAACGCAGCGTTGATCGTCCCCATCACCAACGAGCAGCAGCTGGTCGCATCCTATGGCGAAGGCTTCCGCGCGCCGACCTTCAACGATCTGTATACGGCTTACGGCGCCAACCCCTTGCTCGAGCCTGAGCGGTCGAAGAGCTACGAATTGCAATGGCGCGGACAGCTCGACCAAACCTCACTGCAGATAGCGGCGTTTCGCACCGACATCGACGACATGATTCTGCTGGACCCGTTCTACGTCGCGCAGAACATTTCCGAGGCGCGTATCCATGGTCTTGAGCTGAGCGCGACCAGAGACTTGTTGGGTTGGCAAGCCGCCGTATCAGCCGCCTGGCTGGACCCGCGTGAACGCGGTACCGGCAAGCTGCTGCCTCGCCGGGCCAAACGCACATTGAGCCTGGACGCGGACCGCCAGTTCGGCAACGTCGGCGTTGGTGTCAGCGTCATCGCCAATAGCCGGCGCTACAACGACAGGGCCAACCAACAGGAACTGTCAGGTTTCGGCACTCTGGAAGCCAGAGCGAGCTGGCAGATGGTCCCCTCTCTGCGCTGGGACCTGGCCGTCAACAATATTCTGGAACGCGACTATCGCCTGGCCAACTATTCCTACGCCGGGCGCACATACGCCTATCAGGAAGAACAGCTCAACGCCCGACTGTCGATGACCTGGACGCCGGGCCTGTAAAGACCCTGCCGGCAGCCGCATCCCTATGCTTGATGCGGCTGCCTGCGCCACCGCGAACTCGATACGGCTCGGGCTAGAGGTCCTGGTCAGCCGCAGGCTGCGCTCTGTCCGCAGCGAGCAGGTCGCAGAGCTCTGCTATCCCATGAGCGATCGCCGGGGTCGGCCTGACCAGAGCGTCGCTTTGCAGCGCATGCAGCCTGCCATGCCGCACCGCCGGAAGTTGCGGGTAAGCGAACCACTGCTCCAACCAACCAGCCGCCTGTCCCCTCTTCTCTGCCAGCGCAAGGATCACATCCGGCTTTGCAGCCAGCACCGCCTCGATACTGATCTGCGGCGCCAGTCCGGGTAACGACGCGAACACATTGCGAGCGCCGCAATGCCGTAACGCATCGCTCAAAAGCTGGTCACCAGCCACCGTGAAAATCGGCTCCCTCCAGAGCTGCACGAATACGCCCGGCTGTTCGTTCAGCGGGCGCCTGAGCGAACTGGCCAACTGCGCACGGTAGGCGCGACCCAGTGCTTGAGCTCGCTCGCGTTCACCTAGCAGATCGCCCAATTCGAACGTCATCCGCTCGATAGCCTGCAGCGTCTGCGGATCAAAACGCTGCACTGAGATATCGAGAGACTCGAGGCGAGCCAGCAGTTCCGGGGAGTTGCCTGAGGTCCATGCCAGCACCAGGTCTGGACGCAGCGCGACTATGCGTTCAACGGACAGGGATTGGTGCGCGCCCACACGCGGCACGCCGTCCAGTTCGTCGGGAAGAGACTGGTCATCAAGTACACCGACTAGCCGGGTTTCAGCTTCGAGCAGTACGACCATATCGGTGAGAAAGGGCGCCAGGCTGACGATGCGCTCGGCAGCGTACGCCGGCAGGCTGAGGCACAGCACCGCGCCCAGCAGCCATCGGCGCATTACTTGACCCAGGCAGACGGCGGCCGATAGAGCAACATGATGCCCTGGGTGGCAAGAACCAGCAGGACCAGAGGGACGAGCTCGGCGGTGCATACATAATGCAATATGCCGATCCAGCCGGGGAGCTTGGCGTGCAACAGCCCCAGCAGTTGCTGGTGATGCAGCCGGCTCCATGCGTCTTCCGCGGTTGGCGAGGCGCTCTGCGCGTCGGCCTCGATCAGCGCATGCTTGTATTGACGAAAGCGCCACAGGGTCGGCGCAACGCTGGCCAGCCCGACGATGAACAGAGGCATCGCGCCCTCAGGCCAGGCGGGCTCCCAGTCGCCAAGAAACCATACCAGGGCGACCGGCAGGATCAGTGAGGCTGCGCACTGCATGCGCCAGTTGCGCTGCAGAGCCTGCCAATGGGTGCGAGCTTCAGCCATCATTCGACCTCGGCCTGGTGCAGGTTACCCAGCAGATGGCCGAGCTTGCCAGCTTTGGTAGCCAGGTACTTGCTGTTGTGCGGATTCTGACCAAACTGCAGCGGCAGCCGGTCAGCGACGCCTATGCCTATGTCTTCCAGCGCCCTGACCTTGCGCGGATTATTGGTCAGAAGCTTGAGGCTGGTGATACCCAGATGCTCGAGCATCGGCTTGCAGATCGCGTAGTCACGCTGGTCGGCACCGAAGCCGAGCTGCACGTTGGCCTCGACCGTATCGGCTCCATTGTCCTGAAGGTGGTACGCGCGAATCTTGTTCATCAGACCGATGCCACGCCCTTCCTGGCGCAAGTACAACAAGGCACCACGGCCCTCTGCGGCGATCGCCTTGAGCGCCGCTTCGAGCTGGAAGCCACAGTCGCAGCGCAGGCTGAACAAGGCATCCCCGGTCAGGCATTCCGAATGCAGGCGGCCAAGCACCGGCTGGCCGTCAGCGATGTCACCCATGGTCAGCACGACGTGTTCCTTGCCGGTGCCGGGTTCGAGGAATCCATGCATGGTGAACGTGCCCCACTGGGTGGGGAGCTGGGATGACGCAACAAAGGTGACTGGCACACCAATCTCCTGTCTGACCGCTTTGAAAGGGGGGCTATATTAGCAGGTGCGGCCGGTGGCGGCGACGCTCTCGCCCGGATGAATGCCGGCGCATGACCGACCAGGCCCGGACCTCGTCAAAAACGCTGCTCCAGCACCAGCACCGTGCCCTGGTCTTCCATCCGTACACGGCGCAGGTAGCTCATGCCCAACAACACTTCTACCG
>CAYZFU010000022.1:0-23436 GCA_964477725.1 uncultured Halopseudomonas sp. | reverse complement strand
CAGCTGGCGAAAGATCATGGTGGCCTCGTCGAGTTGGTTGGTTAGCGGGTCTGGCTGTCGAGCTCGGAGAGCAGGGCAAACTTTTCCCGGTCGATCTCGCCCCGCGTCCGCACTCCTTGGCGGCGCAAAATCGACAGTGGCGGGCACCAGCCCTGTATGCCGTGTTGAAGCAGAAAGGGCAGTACGATCCCTGGCAACAGCAACCATTTCCTGCTGACCGTCAAACCCAATACCAGACCGGACAAAGCCAGGGTCGATGCGTTGACCTCCAGCATCCGTTCGACGTCCCATTCCCGATCGAGCTCCTCAATGCGCTCTCTGATTTCGTTTTCGCTACGATTTCGAAAACGCTGAATATTGTCGTCCGTTTGCCGGTCGATGCGAGAATTGATTTCGCTCGCTGTTGACCGCCGCACGCGATCGGTCTGGTCGTTTGAGGCTAGATTGTGCTGAGCTGAAGACATGGTGAACTCCTGTCGAGGTCGCAGTGCGTACTGCGACATAAATGGAAGGGAGTAACCCTCATTTCTCCGAAAGCCGGCCCTCGGCGGTGTTCCGTCAGAGCGCCCGAGCGCGACAAGTGGCAAGAAACGATATATTGAAATGTATATCGGTATTTCGTATTGTCAAATTCGCATGAGAGGGGGCTTTAACATGACGGCATCTGCAATAGATATATCGGAGCTTCGCCAATCCGCCGGCGAGGCATGTTCATTGCTCAAGGTGCTTGCCAACCCTGAGCGTTTGCTTCTGCTGTGTCAGATGACCCAGGGTGAACACGCTGTGTCCGAGCTGGCTGCGGCTACGGGTGTGGAGCAACCCACTCTGTCGCAGCAATTGACGGTTCTGCGGCTCAACGGGTTGGTGGCCACACGGCGCGAGGGTAAACAGGTGTTCTACCGAATCACCAGCCAGAATGCGCTGCAGGTGATGCAAGTGCTTTACGCGCTGTACTGTCAGCAAGGATCCAGCGAAGAGGGGGCGAGATGACTATAGATTGGCTGAACTTCACTCCTTGGGCGTCATGGGCGGGCGGAATGTTGATCGGCCTCGCGGCGTCCATGTTCATCCTGCTCAACGGACGTATCGCTGGTATCAGCGGAATCATTGGCGGGTTGCTGCGTCCGGCAAAGGGCGACGTTCTCTGGCGGCTGTCATTTATCGCCGGGTTGGTACTGGCACCTCTGGTGTACGCAAGCGTCTTTGGGTTGCCGCCAGTCGAGGTCAACGCCAGTGCAGGGATGCTCATTGTTGCCGGCTTGCTAGTCGGGGTGGGCACGCGCTACGGCTCGGGCTGTACCAGCGGTCATGGGGTGTGTGGCCTGTCGCGACGTTCACCGCGTTCGCTGGTGGCCACACTAGCGTTCATGGCCAGTGGTTTCCTCACCGTCTTTGTCACGCGTCATCTGCTGGGTTGAGGTGTTTACATGAACATTCTGAGCGCATTTATCGTCGGGCTGGTGTTCGGTTTCGGGCTCATCCTGTCGGGTATGACCGATCCCTCCAAGGTGTTGGGTTTTCTGGATGTAACCGGTGTGTGGGATCCTTCCCTTGGTTTGGTAATGGGCGGCGCCATCCTGGTGTCGAGCGTAGCGTTTTTCTTCGCGTCGAGGCGCACCCGAGCGGTGTTTGGTGACCAGATGCGATTGCCGACCGCCACTCAGATCGATCGACGTCTGGTGCTCGGTGGTCTTGCCTTTGGTGCAGGGTGGGGGCTGGCCGGTTATTGTCCCGGCCCGGCAGTTGCCTCATTGTTCACCGGGATGGTGGAGCCGGTCATCTTCGTGGCGGCAATGCTGGTGGGTATGGCGCTGTATGAATTGCAATCACGCACGACCGCCAAGTCTGACCGTCACTGACATCACGGATATCTGGTCCGCAGGCGCCACGCGATGGCGCGCCTGCC
Organism: uncultured Halopseudomonas sp.; assembly: GCA_964477725.1. Lineage (GTDB taxonomy): Bacteria > Pseudomonadota > Gammaproteobacteria > Pseudomonadales > Pseudomonadaceae > Halopseudomonas. Next base: position 21,530 of record CAYZFU010000022.1, on the reverse strand, counting down.
GGCCATGGGTCAGTCTTTTTGCACCGGCAAACCCGCGGCGTTCCAGGCCATCCATGAGCCGGGTACATTGATGACGTGGTGAAAGCCTTCCCGCTTCAGAATGCTTGCTGCAATGGACGCTCGGTAGCCGGAACCACAATACGTGGCCGTGACCTTTTCGCGGCCCAGCTTATCCAGCTGCTCCGCGAGATGCGCAACGAAGATATGTTTGGCGCCGGGCACACGTCCGTTGGCCACTTCGTTGGGGCTACGTACGTCGAGTACCTGCACGCCGGCGTCTTCCCGACGGGCGTCCAGTTCATGCACGGTCCATTCGCCGATCCGATCGAGCGGTAGCGCGGCGTTCTGCCAGTCGGTCATGCCGTTGCGCAGATACCCCCTGACATCATCCAGACCGATACGGTGCAGATGCAGGATCGCCTGTTGAACGTCGTCGTTCGATTCACCTATCAGCAAAACAGGTCGCTCCTCGCTGAGCATCCAGCCGGCCCAGTTAACGAACTCGTTGCGCAAGGCGATGTTGATGGCGCCTGGCACATGACCGCCGCCGAAAGCCAGAATGGAACGGATGTCCACGATCTGAACGTCGTCTTGCCCCGCGAGCTCCTGAAACGCTTGGGGAGAAAGGGGTGGCGGAAGAGCAGGGCCGGTCATACTGGCGCGCCTGGCGTTGGCTTTCTTCAGCCGCGCATAATGGCGAGGCGGCTCGGGCATTTCCTTGAGCAACCAATCGACGAATTCCTGCTCGTCGCGGCTTTCACGCAAGGCCGGATTGAAAAGCAATTCGTTACCGAGAGTGGAATGCTGACGATCGCCGATCGATTTGCCGCACGCTGAGCCTGCACCGTGACAGGGGTACACCTCGACTCGCTCGCCGAGCGGCACATATCCATTCATCAGCGTATCGAACAGCTGCGCCGCGAGCGTCCGCTCGCTGCCTTCCCCGAGCAGGTCGGGCCGGCCGACATCGAGATTGAACAGGGTGTCACCGGTGAACAGAGCGAAGGGCTCATCGCCTTGCTGGCTGTCGAATAGCAGCAGGGAGATATGCTCCGGCGTATGTCCCGGTGAGTGCATGACCTGAAGACGTACCTGGCCAAGTTCGAGCGTTTCGCCGCCTTGAACCTGGCGCAACTCGAAGTCGTAAGCGTCCGAGCGGCCACCGATGAGCTCGGCACCGGTTTGCTTTGCCAGCGCCTGGGCACCGGACATGAAGTCGGCATGAATATGGGTTTCGATCACATAGGCGATCCGCAGACCACGCTCTCGGGCCATGTTCAGATAGATGTCGAAATCCCGTCGGGGATCGATGACCGCAGCGATGGCAGCCTTGCTGTCGCCCACCAGATAGGAAAGCTGGGCTAATCCGTCGGTATACACGCGTTCAAAAACCAGCATTGTCATCTCCTTCGGTTGATAGCTTTGATTGAAATAAAACCCGCCAACATCGTTCGGCTTCTCACCCGCCATGATGATCTGGCTGCAGGCCGACGACGAAATTCACCTGAAACCCGTCCCTGAGTGACACAAAGTGCAGGTCGCAACCGCAGCGTTCAGCGATGGCCTTGACGATGGACAGACCGAGCCCGCTGCCGTCTCCTTTAGAACTTCGCCAGAATCGTTCCGTAATCAAATCCAGCTTGTCGGCAGAGATACCGGCACCGTAATCCCTCACGCTGAAGCAGATCTCGTCGGCCCCCCGGGGGGAGAGCGTCAGCTCAACGCGGGTACCCACGAGGGTGTGGCGCCGGGCGTTTTCAAGCAGATTACGCAGCGCGGCGATCGCCAATGTGGGAGGCATATCGAGGAATCGGTTGGGAACACAGTCAGTCTCGATGATTTCCACAGGCGCTCCCTGATGCTGACCTGCATCGGCCAGAGCGGTTCTCGCAACATCCGCAGCCGTGCAGCGCAAGCCATCTTCGAACGACACTCGCCCTTCTACTCGCGCCAACATCAACAGTTGTTCGAGCGTGCGGTGCATGCGGTCTGCACCCAGTTCGGCCTGCGTCAAGGCCTGCAGAGAGCGATCTCCGGTGGTCATTGAGGCTACCTGCAAGTGGGTCTTGATTGCAGTGAGAGGACTGCGCAGTTCATGCGCGGCATCATCGGTCAGACGACGCTCGCGCTCGATGGTCCGGGCAATGCGTTGAAACAGCTGGTTCTGCGTGTCGACCAGCGGCGCCAATTCGGAGGGCAGGCGTTCGATCCGCAGCGGCTCTGTAGAATCGGCGCTGCGCTCGGCCAGCGCGATACGAATTCGGCGAAGGGGTACAAGAGCGTTGCTCACGCCAAACCATAGAACGATCAGACTCCCAAATAGCGCAAACAGGACCGGTACCGCAGCGGCGAGCAGCACCGAGCGCTTCAGAGCGTTGCGCTCGTCGAGACGATCGGCGGTGGTGATACGCATGCCGTTCTGCACCAAAGTGAAACTTCGCCAGGCCGTATCGTCGATCAACTGATCATGAAAGCCTACCTGCTGGGCGTCGAGCACGGCATCAGGGGCGGAGTGGCTGCGTGCAATGACTTCTCCACGTAACGAGCTGACCTGGCAGGCCAGGCCGTTCTCCACGCCCAGCTGTTCGGTACGTAGTCTCGTTACGCCTCCTTCGTTCAGTTCCGCCTGCGGCAGCTGTTCCAGGAGTCCGGCGACCATGCGCGCCGAGGCAGCCAACCTTTGGTCCAGTGACAGCATCAGCTGATTACGTAAGTCGAAGAGCATCCAGGCCGCAGCAAGCGACCACAGCAGGACAAAAGCCGAACCCAGCGTAATGACTAAGCGCAGACGCAAGCTCATGGAGCAGGCTGGTCCGATGTGTCTGTCGCGGGTCCCGCCGATCCGAGCCGATAGCCGAGGCCGCGTACGGTCTCGACAATGCCCCCGCCAAGCTTGCGACGTAGATGATGGATATGCACGTTCAAGGCGTTGCTTTCAACCTCGTCGTTCAATCCATATACAGCATCTTTCAACTGCTCGGCCGACAGTACGCGCCCCGGGTTCTGCAACAATGCCTGCAACAGCGCTTGCTCGCGCCGCGAAAGATCGATGGCTTTACCGTTGCAGGTGGTAATGCACGCTGCCGGGTCATAAATAAGTGACCCATGCTCGATTAAATGGCTGCTGCGCCCGGCGACTCGACGCAGCAGAGTATGCAACCGCGCCGCCAGTTCGCGTAGATCGAACGGTTTGGTGAGATAGTCATCAGCGCCCGACTGCAGCCCGGCAACGCGCTCGGTTACCGCGTCTCGAGCAGTCAGAATCAACACCGGCAGCTCCACGCCGCGCCGGCGCAGCCGCTGCAAAAGCTGCATTCCATCTTCGTCCGGCAAACCCAAATCCAGAATCATGACGTCGATCACCGTGTTGCGCAGCGTTACCTCGGCCTGCGCCGCAGTAGCGGCGTGCGTGACCACGAAGCCCTGAGCTTCCAGTCCGGCGGTCACACCGCTGGCGATCAGTGCATTGTCTTCGGTAAGCAATACGTGCATGGGTTCGCTTCGTCAGGGATATGCGGGGATTGTTCGCCATCAGGATTAACGGAACGTTATCAGCATAGCAGCCGGCCGATCGCTCTTTCGTTGGTGCCGCCGGCACCGCAGTCAATATCGTTCCCGGCAGGCGAAAGCGATATTCAGCAACGTAACGGCGGTTAATCGCCCGTTAATCCGTCCCCGCCATCCTCCGCTGGACTGCATTTCGGATCGGGGCTTATGCGAGCGATTATCTTGTTATTGGTTTGCTGTGCTTGGTTGCTGCAGACGGCGAATGCTTCGCTATTTCCGGCTAACCACGAGCAAAGCGATTTCCTGCCGGTAGACCAAGCATTCCAGCTACATGTCGAGCAGCAGGAGCAGGGCGGCACGCTGGTCCGCTGGGATATCGCACCGGGCTACTATCTTTATCAGCAACGCCTGACTTTCGGCGAGCTGGATCCCGATCAGCGACCGACATTGCCATCGGGCGAACCGTACACCGATGAGTTCTTCGGTGACTCACAGATCTATCGTGGCAGTCTCGAAGTGATGATTCCGGATACTGCTGCCGGCTCAATCGAACTGGGCTGGCAGGGCTGTGCTGATGCGGGCTTATGTTATCCGCCACAATCCAGGCAGGTCAGTCTGGGCGGCGCGGCGCCGGTTACGCCGCCTGGCTCCGAGCAGGCTGATGACGAGGCGCTGGTCAGTGGTTTGCAAGAACAAGCTCTGAGTCTGAATCTCCTCCTGTTTTTCGGCCTCGGTTTACTGCTCGCGTTTGCACCCTGCTCGCTGCCGATGCTGCCCATCCTGGCGGGAATAGTCGTCGGCAGCGGGGCCACGCCGCGGCGTGGCTTCGTTCTGGCCATGGTCTATGTGATCAGCATGGCGCTGGTCTACGCCGCGCTCGGAGTGCTGGCAGCACTGCTTGGTGCCAATCTGCAGGGCCTGTTGATGCAGCCTTGGTTGGTCGCCGGTTTCGCCGGCCTATTTGTCTTGCTGTCACTGCCCATGTTCGGCTTTTTTGAACTGCAGATTCCGGCGAGGCTGCGCGATCGGTTGGAGAATGCCGGGCATAACCGCAAGGGGGGCAGCCTGGCTGGGGCGAGCATATTGGGCGTGCTCTCCGGTCTGCTGGTCGGACCCTGCATGACAGCGCCCCTCGCGGCCGCACTGTTATACATCTCGCAAAGCGGTAATGCGCTTCACGGCGGACTGGTGTTGTTCGCGCTGGGTCTGGGCATTGGGGCTCCGCTGGTATTACTGGTCACGGTTGGGAATCGATTTCTGCCCAAACCCGGCGCGTGGATGGAGCGCATCAAGGTCTCGTTTGGCTTCCTGTTCCTGATTGCGGCGCTCTACGTGCTCCGGCCGTTGCTGTCGGACCCGACGTGGGTAGGGTTATGGGGTGCGCTGCTGGTGCTTTTGGCCATTGGACTGATGCAGCTTGACCGCGAACTGCGTACTCATCAAACATTGAGCAAAGCCGTTGCCTCGCTGGCCGCTATATGGGGCGTAACCATGTTGCTGGGCGCCGCAGGCGGCGCGCACGACCCGTTGCGACCGCTGGCGATATTCACCGGCGGTGTGGCGACCGTTCAGGCTGGTGAGGCAGGTGAAAGTGCTATCGGTTTCAGCGAGCCCGCCGTGCTTTACAAAGAGCTCGCCGCTGCCAAAGCCGCCGGTCAATGGGTGCTGGTTGATTATTACGCCGACTGGTGTGTGTCATGCAAGGTGATGGAGAGGGAAGTGTTTGGCAATGCCGAGGTCCAGGCTGCATTGAAAGGGGTGCGCATTCTGCAGCCCGACGTCACCGTTACCAATTCTGCGACGCGCGAACTCTTGGAGCGCTACAAGGTTCTGGGGCCGCCGACATTGCTATGGATCGGTCCAGACGGCGTAGAGAGGCGTTCGCAGCGCATCACCGGTGAGGTAAAAGCGCGGCAGTTCCTCGCGAACTGGATTGAAACATTGGAGCGCGGCTGATGTTGACCCTGAACGTAGGACCGCTCGCGTTGCCGGTACCGCAACTCCTGCTGATTCTGAGCCTGCTGCTCGCGATGCTGACCGGTTGGTGGGTCGGTCGACGCAGCAGATTGAATCCCGAAGCACAGCTTTTCAAATTGCTGCTGGTAGCGCTGATCGTCGCGCGCCTGGTTTTCGTAATCGCTTACTTCGATCACTTTCGCGACGAGCCCTGGAAAGCAATCGACATTCGCGATGGTGGATTCATCGCCTGGCCCGGACTGCTGGCAGCCGTGCTGCTGGGCGGATGGATGGTCTGGCGCGACAAGACCCTGCGCAAACCGCTGGGCTTCGCCATTGCAGTGGGAGTGTCGGCCTGGGGCTTCACCAGCCTGGTCCTGCACGCGTTTGAACAAGGCACCCGGTTGCCAGAGTTGACGCTGCGCGATCACCAGGGCAATCCAGCCGCGCTGCATGATTACCTCGGCAAACCCGTGGTGATCAATTTATGGGCGACCTGGTGCCCACCGTGTCGCAGAGAGATGCCGGTGCTTGCCGAAGCCCAGCACAACGAGCCTGACCTGACTTTTGTGTTCGTCAACCAGGGGGAGGGCGAACGGACCATCGGAGAATACCTCAGCGCTCACGAACTCGGCCTGGACAACGTGCTGCTGGATACCGGCGGACAGCTGGGCCAGATGCTTGGCTCAGCCGCACTGCCGACGACGCTTTTCTACGATGCCGAGGGGCGTCAGGTGGCCAGCCATCTAGGCGAGTTATCCCGCGCCAGCCTGGCGCGACAGCTGCAGAAACTAAAGGAGGATGAACGATGAAGCCAGGGACAACCGACTTCTGCCATTCAGGCTGCGAGCAGTTTCGCCATTCATTGACGAACAGCGTCGGCTCCAACGAGCCAGCCGATTGTCTTCGTTCCGATGAAAAGGAGTGCGCCTTGCATGGTTACTGATGTTGTGAACCAAAACCGGATGCGCTGGATGGACATGCTGCGAGGCGTCGCGATCGTCCTGGTCGTCGTATACCACTGCACCGTCTATATGTATGAGAAATACCCGGATGCTTTCGCCGGGTTGAAATACGCTGGCGAACTGGTTGGCCCTTTCCGCATGCCCGTGCTGTTCTTTCTCTCCGGCATGCTGCTGGCGGGGTCCATCGAAAAAGGGGCAAAGCGGTATGCGCTGGGGAAGATCAATAATCTGATTTATCCGTTCGTGGTGTGGACGCTGGTTCTCTATCTGCTTTATGAAGTTCGTGAAGTCGCCCTCGGCCTTCCCTCGGAAATCGACCTGTTCAAAGCGCTGCTCTATGACCCCTGGCATCACCTGTGGTTTCTGCACTACCTAGCGGTTTATTACGTCGTTGGTTTTGTCCTGTTCAAAGCAGGATTCCTGGTATCAGCTCTGGTCGCCGTCACGCTGTATCTGATCGGATATCCGGCTGGTTTCGGATATCTGACGGCGCTGTTCATGTTTTTCATGGCGGGTGCGTTCGCCAACCGCGCTTCCAACTGCGCAGCATGGATAGACCGACACCAAGCACTGCTGATCTGGGGCGGCCTGGCGGTCATCGCGACATGCGTGACCGGCGTCTTGCTCGATCTGATACCGATTGCAAAACACAATCTGACCTACTGCATCGTAGCCGGTGCTGCGCTCCCCATCCTGATCATCCTGACTAAGCGCGCCGAGCAATGGCGGATCGCATCTGCACTGGCCTATCTCGGTCGTAACTCGCTGGTGCTGTACATGGTGCATGTGCCAGTGGGCATCGCCATTCCTTTGTTGATCGAAAGCGCCGAAGTGAACCCGCTCTACGTGTTCCCTGGGTATCTGGCTCTCGTTTTCGCCATCTGTCTGGGCGTGGTCTGGCTACGGCATCGTTCGCGTCTGGTAGCCGCCTTGTTTTCGGCGGAAGGGTTGTATCCGCGCCGCGCTATCGGAGCGGTTAGTTAGTTGCTGAAGACCGCTTGCATCGAGGTTGGGCAGCAGTCCGGTGTTCGACGTTGCCCGGGGTGTCTGGCGATCGAAGCCGGTCTGACCAAGGTTGCCGACCCTCTGGCGAAACATCGCGCCGGCCTGGCGCGCCCGCCGTAAAACTCAGGAGCATAATGAATGATCAAGATACCTTCCCGTTGCGCGTTGTGTTGCGCGCTGTCGCTATTCCCCGCGTCGTACGCGCTGGGAGACCAATGGCCCGCCGCGATCGAGAGCTTACAGTCTAAGGGCGTTCACATCGTCGGTACCTTCGACGCGCCGGCCGGCTTGAAGGGTTACGCTGGTCGGATCAACGGGCAGGGTATGACGCTGTATCTGACTGAGGATGGTCAGCATGTGCTTGTGGGGAATCTGCTCGACGCGAGGGGAGAGAATCTCAGCCAGGAGCCCCTGGAACGCCTGGTCTACGAACCGATGGGCAAGGAACTGTGGCAGCGGCTCGAACAAAGCCACTGGATTGCAGACGGAAGCGATGATGCGCCCCGAGTTGTCTATATGTTTTCCGATCCCAACTGCCCATATTGCAACCTGTTCTGGAAGCAGGCGCGACCGTGGGTTGAATCGGGCGCTGTTCAGCTTCGTCACGTCATGGTTGGCATGTTGATGCCTGATAGCGCAGGAAAAGCTGCGAGACTCCTCGCTGCAGACAACCCAAGGGATGCGCTGCATCGCCATGAGCGAGCCGGAAAGGCAAGCGCACTGAAAGCTGTGAGCGACATTCCCGCAGCGCTGCGGACCAAACTGGATGCGAACGAGGCGTTGATGAGCGAGCTGGGCGCCGCAGCCACCCCGGCCATCTACTATCTCGACGCAGACGGACGACTGCAACAGCACAAGGGCGCCCCGAGGCCCGACGCCTTGCGGCAGATCATGGAAGAACGCTAGGCAAATATTGGACTGATTGCATTGAGACAGCAACGCGTCCATCGATCGGTTTAACTAATCGATCTTTGCACCGCGCGAGCGAAAGAGCTCACGTCCAGCTCGATGCCGACCAACGAAAACACAGCTGCCTGAGCAAACCGCTTTCCAATCTCATGTACCGATGAAACAATCGGCACCCACCGCTGTCATTAAGAACGAGTGTGTACATTCGCGAGAGGACCCATGTCGCCAAGATTATATTGGGCATATTACGTTGCTTCTCAGTTGCGGCGGTTCGGGCGAGCCAGTCACGTTGCAGGCTACAGTCTTCTCTTGGTCGCTGCGCTACCGCTCAACGTTCAAGCCGATCCAGACTGGGCCCAGCTAACCTGGGAAAACGACTTGTTCGTCGGTGAGGACGATGGATACACCAATGGGCTTGGCTTCAGTTGGGGCCATCGGAGCCTGACAGGAGCGCGGGATCAATCCCTTCCGGATTGGATCGCCTTCCTTGCCAGCCGGACTTACATTGCTAGCTTGCCGCAGCGGGAGTATGCGGTCAGTTACGGCGTCGGCCAGACGATGTACACACCGGATGATATAGAAGCCAAGCAGCTGATCGAAGACGGACGGCCCTACGCCGGGCTATTGTTCTGGTCTGGCTCGCTCTATGCCTTCGATCAACAACAAGCTGATCGTCTGAGCCTGACGCTCGGCGTAGTCGGTCCTGCAGCCGGGGCCAAACACAGCCAGAAACTCGTGCACTCGATCAGCGGTGCCAAGGAGCCCCGCGGCTGGAGCAATCAGTTGCATAACGAGCCGGTCTTTGCGCTCGAAGCCCAGCGCCTCTGGCGACTGGGTCAAGGGAACCTGGGAAGCCTGGAGTGGGACGGCATAGGCGGGGGCAGCGCACAAATCGGTAACCTGGCGAGCAGTGTGGCCACCGGGCTAACCCTGCGCGTCGGCTCCCGACTCGCATCGACCTGGTCGGGCGTTTCTCTCGTGCCGGCGCGGACCATCAACAGCTTTGCGTCTGATCGTCTCGCCAGTTGGCAACTTTACCTTTCGGTTACGGGTCGCTACGTCGCGAATGATATAACCCTGGACGGCAATACCTTCGAGGACAGCCATAGCGTTCCGCTGAAGCACGGTCAGGCGTTGGCCTCGGCAGGTCTGGCTTTCAATCGCGGACACTGGGCCACGTCGCTGTCGTACCAGCTGGGCACAGATCAATACGAGGGCCAGTACAACGAGACCCGCTTTGGCTCGCTGTCGGTTACCTATCTCTATTGAGCGGCGGCGCGAGTGTCATGACCGCATTGTTGGCGATTAGCGCTGCGATCGCCATGCTGATCTGACAGAGCTGGACAGACGCTCGGTCAATCGTCGCCATGGCGTTGGGCACGGTCGAGCTTCTTCTTCTTCTTCTTCTTCGCTGCATCCAGATACGCATCTTTCCTGCCTTGGCGGCATTCGTCTGGCTGCTCAGCCATGCCGCTACGAGACCGTCTAAACATTGCCGAAGAGGCAGCTACTTCGGCGTACTGGGCCATATCTTCCCCTTAAAGCAATCGTTTTAATGACCAGTCGAGCCTCCCGATAAATACAGAGACTGAAATGGAACAAGAACAAGAAGATCTCCGACCTTTCCAGGACATGATAGCCCGCGCACTCACCCAGGAAGTCGCGCCGTATTACGAACAATGGGAAGAGAATGAGACGATTCCCCGTACGCTGTGGAAGACCTTGGGTACCGCCGGAATGCTGGGCATCGACATGCCCGAGCAGTACGGCGGAGCCGGTGCAAGTTTCGAAGTCTGCCAGCTCGCGATTGCCGAGATCGCCCGGCAGGGCTTCGGTGGGCTGGCGTCCAGCTACAACATCCACGCCAATATCGTCATGCCTTACATCTTGCATATCGGATCAAATGCCCAGAAGGATCGCTGGTTACCTGCGATGATCAGCGGCGATGTGCTGAGCGCAATCGCCATGACCGAACCGGGCGCGGGCAGCGATCTGGCAGCACTCGCAACCACTGCGCAGCGAACCGCGGATGGTTGGCTGATCAACGGCGCGAAGGTCTTCATCACCAACGGTCTGGAAGCGGACCTCGTGATCGTTTGCGCCAAAACCGACCCCAAGGCCGGCGCCAAGGGCATTTCCCTATTCCTGGTCGATACCAGGCTGGCTGGCTTCTCCCGCGGCAAAGGCATTCGCAAAATCGGCCAGCATGCCGGTGATACGGCTGAACTGTTCTTCTCCGATCTGCTCGTCCCGCATGACGCTTTGCTGGGCGAGGAGGGGCGGGGCTTCGCTTACCTGATGCAGGAGCTGGCACGTGAGCGGCTGGGTGTCGGCGCGCAGGCAGTAGGAGCGACCGAAGGCGCGCTGGCGCTCACCCTGGACTACGTTCAGGAGCGCCGCGCGTTTGGCCAGCGCATCGCCGACTTTCAGAACACCCGCTTCAAGCTGGCCGAAGCCAGGGCGCAACTGGAAATGGCCCGGGCCTACCTGAGGCAGTGCATGGCAAATTACCACACAGGTGCGATGACCACGGAGGACGCTGCGATTCTCAAACTGATGTTGACGGAGATGCAGTTCAATGTGACCAACGACTGCCTGCAGCTGTTTGGGGGCTACGGCTACACCCGTGAGTATCCCATCTCACGCTTCTTCGTCGATGCCCGCGTTCAGACCATCTACGCCGGTACGTCGGAAATCATGAAAGAAGTGATCGCCCGCTCAATGCTTGGAAAATAGGACCTGCACATGACTTTGACAGATGTAGTGATACTGGATGGGGCGCGTACCGCCATCGGCAGCTTCGGCGGCAGCCTGAGCGCCTTTAGCCCGGCTGAGCTGGGGACATTCGCGGCCAATGCGGCGATCGAACGTGCCGGCGTGGATGCGGCAGACATCGACCATGCGGTGTTCGGACATATCATCCCGACCAGCCCCGAAGACGCCTACGTCGCGCGACACATCGCGCTCAATGTGGGCATGTCGACCGGTTCGGCAGCGCTTAACGTCAACCGCCTGTGTGGATCAGCGGTACAGTCGGTTATTAGCGCCGCGCAAATGATCGTCATGGGCGACAGCCGCATCGCCCTCGCCGGCGGGACGGAATGCATGAGCCAGGGCGCCTATGTGCTGCCGAATGTGCGCAAAGGGCTGCGCATGGGCGATGGCAAGGCGGTGGACATGACCGTAGGCATCCTCAGCGACCCGTTCGGCAGCGGCCATATGGGCATGACTGCCGAGCGGATCGCTGCCCAATACGGTCTGACCCGCGGCGACCTGGACGCGTTTGCCGCCGAGAGTCAGGCTCGCGCCGGTCGCGCCGTCGCCAATGGCCGTTTTCAGGGGCAGATCGTACCGGTTCCGGTCAAGCAGGGCCGCAACGAGTTCATGTTTGATACCGATGAGCATGTCCGTCCCGATACGACTGTCGACAGCCTGGCCAAGCTGAAGCCGGCTTTCAAGCAGGACGGAGTGGTGACCCCCGGCAATGCCTCGGGCATCAATGACGGCGCCGCGGCACTAGTCCTGACCAGCGCCACCGAAGCACGTAATCGCGGGTTGAAGCCTCGGGCTCGCTTGGTCGGTTATGCGTTCTGCGGCGTGAACCCGGATGTCATGGGTCTGGGCCCGATTCCGGCAGTCGAAAAGCTACTGGCGAGAACCGGACTGGGAGTAGGTGACCTTGATGTCATCGAGTCCAACGAGGCGTTTGCTGCCCAGGCGCTGGCAGTGAGCAAAACCCTGCAATTGCCCGCGGAGAAGGTTAATCCCAACGGCGGGGCGGTTGCTCTGGGCCATCCGGTCGGGGCGACGGGTTCGATTCTGATCATCAAGGCCATGGCCGAGCTGGATCGCATCAGCGGTCGCTACGGTCTGATCACCATGTGCATTGGTGGCGGCCAGGGAATCGCTTTGATGATCGAAAGGCTCGCTTGATTTTTTCCTTGTGAGGCTCACGAAACTATGGAATGTCGGGATATCGCAGCGGTAGTAACCGGGGGAGCTTCGGGATTGGGCGAGGGCGCTGCCCGCGCCTTGGCGGCGGCAGGATGCAAAGTGGCCATTCTGGACGTCCAGGCAGGCCCGGGCGAGAAAGTCGCCACTGACATCGGCGGCATCTTCGTTCACTGCGACGTGACCTCGGCAGACAGGGCCGAGGCAGCTTTCAGGCAGGCACGGGACGCACACGGACTATGCGGCATTGCAGTGAACTGCGCAGGGATCGCTCCGGCGGGCAGGATCCTCGGGCGAGATGGTGTCATGCCACTCGAGCATTTCAGCAAGGTCGTTCAGGTCAATCTGATCGGCACGTTCAATATTCTGCGGCTGGCCGCGGCTGACATGGCCCAGCGCGAAGCCAACGCCGATGGCGAACGCGGCGTCATCATCAATACCGCCTCGGTTGCCGCTTACGAAGGGCAGATCGGTCAGGCCGCCTATAGCGCTTCAAAGGGAGGCGTCGTCGCGCTGACCTTGCAGTCGGCAAGGGAGTTGGCGCGAGAAGGAATCCGGGTCAATACCATCGCCCCGGGTCTTTTCATGACGCCGATGATGGCCGGTATGCCCGAAGAGGTTCAGCAGACCCTGGCTGCCACGCTTCCGTTTCCGAAACGACTGGGCAAGCCCGAGGAGTTCGGCATGATGGTCGATCAGATGGTGCGTAACCCGATCCTCAACGGCGAGGTCATTCGTCTGGACTGCGCCCTACGCATGGCCCCTCGTTAATGGATTTGGCCTTTACAGGAGAACATCGTGGTGCAATCTGTGAGTAAGCACGAGCTGGACCTGTTCCGCGATTCGGTGAGCAAACTGCTGCAAGCCGAGGTCGCGCCGCACTACGAAGCGTGGGAAAAAGCGTCCATCGTGCCGCGCGCGCTTTGGAACACATTGGGCGATGCCGGTCTGCTGTGCGTGGACCTGGCAGAAGATTGCGGTGGCTGTGCTGCTCCGTTTCGTTACTCGGTGGTGGTGGGCGAGGAACTGGCGCGCATGGGATTCGGGGCGCTGGCGACCAACGTCATGGTGCATTCGGACATCGTCGCGCCCTACCTCAGCCATCTGGGTACCCATGAACAGAAGGAGCGGTGGCTGCCACGTATGGCATCTGGCGCAACGGTAGGTGCCATCGCCATGACCGAGCCCGGCGCGGGCAGCGACCTGCAGGCGATTCGGACCGGTGCTGTGAAGGACGGCGACGCCTACGTTCTGAATGGCTCCAAAACGTTCATCACCAATGGTCAACACGCCGATCTGGTGATTGTCGCAGCGAAGACCGATCCGACGGCGGGGGCTAAAGGTATCAGTCTGTTTTTGGTCGATGCATCGTTGCCGGGCTTCAGCCGCGGTCGCAATCTCGACAAGATCGGGCAGCACAGTGGCGACACGTCGGAACTGTTTTTCTCGGACCTGCGCGTGCCCGCCTCCGCATTGCTGGGTGCAGAAGGGCGGGGCTTCGCCTATCTGATGAACGAGCTACCCCGGGAGCGGCTCATGATCGGCGCGCTCGGTGTGGCCGCGGCACGGGGAGCGCTTGATCTGACCATCGCGTACGTTCAGGAGCGCGAGTTATTCGGCCAGAAGCTTTCGCAATTGCAGAACACTCGCTTCGAACTCGCTCGCATGGAAACCGAATGCCGCGTTAACGCAGCGTTCGTTGACCACTGTATCGAACAGTACGAACGGGGCGAGCTGGACGCTGCCACCGCCTCGATGGCCAAGTACAGCGCGACCGAAATGCAGTACCGCGTGAGTGATGGTTGTTTGCAGTTGTTCGGCGGGTACGGCTATTCAAGCGAGTATCCCATCTCGCGCGCCTTCGTCGATGCGCGGGTACAACGCATCTACGGGGGCACGTCGGAGGTGATGAAGGAAATCATCGCGCGGTCCCTGCTCGGCAGGACCTAACCGGTCGAAGGGGGCTTTATGGGAAATGCCGTCCCCGTTGCCTGATCGGCTGACTCGAAAGGCTCCGGACCCTGATCTTTGCCTTCGAACAGGACGGCTCCGGAGCCGGCGGGGCTTTAAAGATGGTAATCGTTGCTTGCCTCGGGCTGGTAAGGAATTTCCAGTACCTTCAGACGGATCTGTCTGCCGTTTGGTGCGGACCAGTCGATGCTCCGGCCAACCCGCATGCCTAGTAGAGCAGTGCCTGCCGGAGCCAGGACTGAAACCGTGTCCGGTTTGCCGGCATCTCTTGGATAAACCAGCGTCAACGTGGATTCGCGGCCCGTCGTTTCATCGAGAAAACGAACCCGCGAATTCATCGTCACCACATCCGCAGAGACACGCTCGGCAGCGACTACCCGAGCGCGACTAATCTCCGATTCGAGTGGCTCGAGCAGGTCGGTAGGGGCGGTAGCACCGTAAAGAATGCTGTCCAACCGCTGAACGTCTAGACGCGTCATGACGACAGGAGGCAATTTGCTCATTGGGAAACTTCCATATAAAAAGAAAAAACAGACCCTTGACGCTAACATAACTCGTAAGACTTGCAAGCTTGCCACCGTAGGGAATGCCTTCGCCGGGCTAGCAGGGCTGATGGCAATTCTAATCTTTGTGACCGGCTGCTGTCGGCCCGAATCGGTCAGGCTCTCAAGTCGCAACCAAGCAGATTAATTCGATATATGAAGCTACCGCTTAGCCTAGCGAATCAGTAGCCGAAAGCTTACGTTGGTTACGTCCTAGCAGACGCTGAGCGAGCCATCGCTCGCGATGAGGGTTCCCGAAATGGTAGAGAGCCGTGGCTCGTAGTTTGGCAGGGTCACAAGGGTCATTAGCATGCAGGCTTCGGTAACCCCAAAACAAATAGATGTTACCTGGGATGAGCTTGATTCGTAGCGGTTTCAACCAGCCTTGGCGAACCAGCCAGGACGTGATCTTCTGACTAACCGTATTATGAAGAACGGCTTTCTCGAGGACGTTTACGCTGACGCTTCGACGCACTGGCCGGATGTTAGGGAAGCTAATCAGATCTCCGCAGTAGGCTCCTTCGGTGGGTATTACGACGGGAACAAGCGCAGTCAATACGGTGGCATCAAAGTGAAAGAAATGCGATTCCTTGCGTCCGGTGCGGCCCTGAAGAAAACGTATCACCGGGAATGCATGCTCTTAGGGCGATGGCTCCTCGCCGACTCCGTGTCGGTACACGTCTTTGAGTAGCTCTTGAAACGCTGGCGAGGCTGCCAGATCGGCGAAGAAACTGTCGCTCATCGCATGGAGGCCGTGTAGCGCGAAGTATTCCGTCCCTTGATTTTGTACTTGCTGGGAGACGTACTCTCGTGCCCTTTTCAGATACTCAGGGGAGATAAGGTCGTCAAGGGATGCGTAACCAGCACTGTTCATTTCGTTGACGATGCGCTCGACAGAAGACGCATCGACAGGCGTGATATCCAACATTCAGAATTCCTTCTCTGCAACGTTCAGGCGCACCGAAGCGCCTGGGGGATCGACGATCCTAGGCCTAGCGTCGGACACAACGAGCATTAAAAAGTTCTGATTGAGAGCGTCTGTAGCGCTGATTCGGCTGGGCATTTCCCGTGTCGGCGCTAGAGCAGCATTGACTGATCCTTTGACTGGTAGGCAGGCGCGGCCTCCATCACTTTATTGAACAAAATCGGAGCTTTAACCACCAAGACTGGTAGGAAAAGTATTGCCCCCCATGGGCGGCATCGTGCTGAATGACCTTAAATCCACTTAAGTCTGTTCGAGAAAGTCGGCAGGCACGTCAAGCCGTGGCCTCACTGCGGCTGCAAAGCGCGAGACTTAAAACGATATGCAGAGCCGAGAAGCCAGCCAAGCCATACAAGAAGAAGAACGGTACCGCCTTTTAGTCGATGCAATCATTGATTACGCAGTGTATATGTTGGACCCAGAGGGCACGGTGGTCAGCTGGAACTCTGGTGCGCAGCGCTTCAAGGGCTATACCGCCTCGGAGATCATAGGAACCCACTTCTCAGCCTTTTACACCGAGGAGGATCGCGCGGCAGGCCTCCCTGCTCGCGGATTAGCTACGGCGACGGAACAAGGTCGATTCGAGACAGAAGGTTGGCGGGTGAGAAAGGACGGATCGCAATTCTGGGGCCATGTGGTCATCGATCCGATTCGATCCGAAGACGGTTCCCTGCTGGGCTTCGCCAAGGTGACGCGTGACCTGACGAAAAAGAGATTGGCTGAGGTAGCACTTAGAGATAGTGAGGAGCAGCTTAAGCGTTTGATTCAAGGTGTGAAGGATCATGCGATCTATCTGCTGAGTGCGAATGGGCACGTGACCAACTGGAACGTCGGGGCCCAGCGAATCAAAGGCTATGCCCCGGAGGAAATCATCGGGGAACACTTCTCGCGGTTTTACACCGCCGAAGACCGAGCTGCTGGCCGGCCCAGCGCCAACCTGGCCGCAGCCGAGCGAGACGGACATTTGGAAGAAGAAGGCTGGCGGGTGCGCAAGGATGGATCTCCATTCATGGCACATGTGGTCATCGATGCAATTCGCGATGACGAGGGTCAGTTGACAGGATTTACCAAGGTTACCCGTGATGTCACTGAGCGCTACGAAACGCAGAAAGCGCTTGAGCGGGCTCGGGAAGAACTATTCCAGGCACAAAAGATGGAAGCTGTCGGGAGGTTGACGGGTGGCGTAGCGCATGACTTCAACAATCTCCTGACGGTCATTCTCATTAGCTTGAACCTAGCACGTAAGCGCCTCGGGTCTTCTTCAGTCGTACAATTGATCAACAATGCCATTCAGGGCGCTGAACGCGGTGCAACCATGACCCAGCGCATGCTCGCGTTCTCTCGCCGGCAATCTCTTCAGCTGGAACCTGTATCGATCCCTGAATTGGTATTTGGGATGCATACCCTGGTTAGGCAGTCGACCGGGTCGCGGATCCTCGTCGATACGAAGTTTGCGCTGGGCCTGCCATGTGTTCGTGCTGACGCTCATCAGTTAGAAACAGCGCTACTGAATATCGTGCTCAATGCGCGGGATGCTATGCCCGACGGTGGCAATATCGAAATCTCAGCGCGAGTTTCAGACTCGCTAAAGTTGCGCTCGGAAACAGGCGTAGCCCAGCAGTGTGTTCTTCTGGAAATTACCGACTCAGGCGAAGGCATGGATGACGAGACGCTTGAAAAAGCTATCGAGCCTTTTTTTACCACCAAGGGCGTTGGGAAAGGCACCGGCCTAGGTCTTTCCATGGTCCACGGCGTAGTCGAGCAACTCGGAGGCCGGTTGCGGCTGAAAAGCGCAAAAGGGTCTGGCACGACTGTTCAGTTGTGGTTACCCGTTGCCGATGCTGATCAGACGTCGGCCCGTCCAATCGTAAGCACGGATGAGCGACGTTTGATGAGGTCATTGCGCGTGCTGATTGTCGATGATGACGACCTGGTTTTGATTAACAGCAGCGCGCTCCTTGAGGAATTGGGTCATCGGGCGATCAGGGCTGAGTCGGCGGACCAAGCTTTGAAAGTCCTCACGGAGACCGACGTTGACTTGGTCATTACTGACCACTCGATGCCTGGCATGACAGGTAGCCAACTCATAGAACGGCTAGCACAATCGCACCCAACCCTCCCTGTTGTCTTGGCGTCAGGCTATGCGGAGCTCAGTGGGCATGCAGATCCAGCGGTTTTGATGCTCTCTAAGCCCTTCAATGAAGCCGAGTTATCTCAAGCGATTACCAAAGCCATTTCGCGGTACAGCGTCCTTTAGGGCGCTGTATTATTTCTTCAAAGTGGGCCGGGACAGAGCTATTGACGGATGGCTGCTTTCGGCCAGAAGCAGACATTCACCATGATCCTCTCAACAAGTTGGACTGGCGATCGTCGTCAGCAATCTAAGTATTGCTGGACGTAGAACCGTCGACTCGAAGTCCTTTCGTTGTAGAGCAAGCTGGCCAATGACATGGCCGTTAATGGTATTGGTAAGCAGAGCCGCATCCGCATCGGGATCGGAGGAGCCGAGATTGGCGAGGATGCGGTGAATAATGCGGGCATATGCCCTCCCCCAGTCGCGCAACACCGGCCGCAACTCCGGATAGCGCGCGGCGGCGAGGTGAAGTTCGATGATCGTGATACCCATGCTACGATCTTCGATCATCTGTTGAGTGGAGTGGTTGGCAATGATCGTGGCAAGCGACTGCGGATCGCCAGGCACGGATTCGAATTGTTCGAGCACGCCGGCCAATGCTTCGATGTTACGGTTGGCGACCAGTACCATTGCCTCCCGGATGAGCTCTTCGCGTGTTCCGAAGTAGTACGCCACCGAACCATGACTGGCGCTGGCTTCGGCCACCACCGTCCGGAAAGTCACCGAACCCGGGCCGTCGCGAACGATAATCCTCAGCGCCGCGGCAAGCAGCGCCTGACGTCGTTCCGTCCCGCGCTGGGTCAGGTTGGCAGGGGCCCGGCTGGAACGCGGGCGAGCGGCATTGTCTTCATCCGAAAGCTTGCTCATGGGATCACTGTTGGAGTTGAAAGCGGCCGATTCTAGCACAGCAAAATCGGCCCCTCTGGCGCTATACCGCGCCTGCGCCAGGCCGTCGCGGCAGCCGAACATGGACTTCGCTGATCCCGACGGTGTCACCGTCCTGATCGATGGCTTCGACGTTGATAATGGCGTAGTCGTTACCATTGTCGAGCACGTGAATGTCGCGCACCTTACCGCGGCAGGTGATGGTGTTGCCCACGGGGCCCGGTTTGGTGAATTTGCTGTCGACAACCAATATATTGGCCAGCGGTCCGAAGGACCGCAGGACCACCGAGGCCATGAAGGACATGCTCATCATGCCGTGCTGGACGGTTTTCGGCGTTCCGAACACCTGTGCGCGTTCGCACCAGGACGGATTCATGTGTACCGGATTCAGATCCAGGCTGGCCAGGCCATAGCGGTGGATCAGATCCTGGGTAATTTCGTATACCAGGGGCTCGAGCTGGTCGCCTGCCTTGAGGTCGTCCAGATAGGGAACGGGCCGGTCAAGCGCTTGGGTCGATTGGGTCATGGTCATGTTTCCTTGAGAGTCAGGCGGTAGCGAACGGGCGGACGTCGTCGGCAGTCGGCGGCAGGATCAATGTTCCCCAGAACTCCACCTTCTTGCGGTCGTTCTGGTCGGTGAGTATCGAATGGGTGGTGATATACGCCTTGTCACGGCGCCAGAAACGGTCGCTGGTTTCCTGCACCTGGGTCAGGCGATCACCGACGCGAATCGGATCGAAAATCTCGATATGCTGGAACGGATTGCGCGCCCCGGGCGTGCGTATCCACGACCCACCGTCGCCAGGCTGGGCAAACCAGAAGGCAATGGTGGTGATGAACACAGGATGCACGATGACCGTGCCATGCGGCGCGTGGCGGCGAGCGTACTCGGGATCGATGAACAATGGGTGGGTTTCGCCGAGCGCCTTGTTGTAAGCCAGGACATCTTCTTCCTCCACAACGAAAGTGCGCGGATTCTGGCGCATCTGCCCTACCTCAACGGTGTTCCAGAACTCGCATTGCTCCCAGGTGGCGAGAAAATCGCGGGTAAAACCGCGTTGCCTCTCGGTCTGCACGAGATGTTCGAAAACCTCGGTGTTCTTGCTCATGATGTACTCCTCGGGTTATGTTCTCCGGTCGGTGAACTTGGCGCCCGACGGTTACGCCGGACGACTGTCATTGACCGCTTGGCAGCACTAGGCTGTGTACAGTTGCTCGATGTCTCTGGTGTATTTGTGTTCGACAGCCTTGCGCTTGACCTTCATGGTCGTCGTCAACTCGTCTCCACCCGGTGGCCATTCCCGCTCCAGCACGGTATAGCGCTTGACCTGCTCGACCCGGGACAGCCGCTGGTTGCCGCGTTCCACACCCGCCGTGATGGCCGCGAGGAGCTCGGGATGCCGGGCAAGCTCGCCGATCGCGCCTTCGATTTGCCGCGCCGCTGCCCAAGCCTGGGCGTAGTCTGGATCGATGACGATCAAGGCCGTGTTGTACGGCCGCGCATCACCGATCACACAGACCTGGCCGATAAGCGGATCGCCGGATTTGATCATGGCTTCGATGTTGGCTGGCGACATGTTCTTGCCGCTCGAGCTGATGATCAGCTCCTTTTTACGGTCGGTAATCCATAGGAAGCCGTCGGCGTCCAACCGACCGACATCGCCCGTGCGGTACCAACCGTCCTTGCTCAGAGCTTCGGCGGTTTTGGACGGCTGGTTGTGATAGCCCTGCATCACCGGCTGGCCGCGAAGCAGTACTTCGCCATCGTCGGCAATGGAGATTTCCATGCCTGGTACCGCCTGCCCGGCACTGCCCAGTCTGAAATTCGCGGGCTGGCCCATGCTGCCGCAGGCACAGGTTTCGGTGGCGCCGAAGATGTCTCCGATCGGCAATCCTAATGCAGCGAAGAACTCCAGCACGTGCACAGGCGTGGGAGCCGTACCGGTGTTAAGCACCCGGGCCTGATCCAGCCCGAGCTTGGTGCGCAGCGGTGCGAAGTACTTCGCATCCGCCTCTTCCAGCCAAAGCGGCTGTTCCCTTGCGCCTCCGCCCGGGTCGCGGAGTCGCTGGAGGCGCGCGCCGATCGCGTTGCGCACTTCCGTTTGCGCCGACTCCGGCAGCCGGGCGAATTCGGCCTCGATGCCGGCCTTGAGCTTTTCCCAGAGCCTCGGTACGGCGAAGAACCAGGTCGGCCGTACCGTCGGCAGCAAAGCTGGCAGTTGCTTGGGATCCTCGCACAGCGTCACTTCCAGGCCGAACATGACCGCGCAGTAATATTGCCCGTTGCGACCGGCTACATGCGCATGCGGCAGCCAGGCAAGAATGCGGCCGCCCTCGGACAGTTGCATGAGAGCGCCCATGCTGCGAGCCGCACTGAGCAGATTGGCGTGGCTCAACCGGACACCTTTCGGTGCACCTGTAGTGCCGGAGGTGTACACCAGGGTAAGCAGATCATCCGGGCTGATCGCTTCAGCTGCCTGCGCCAGATCGACACTCAGCCCAGGCCCGTCCAGCAAGCTTCGCAGATCGAGGACGGGCCAGGGCGCGTCGACCGCCTCCAACGGCACTGCGTCGGTGAGGATGACCAGACTGAACATATCGAAGCTGGCTTCGCCGCTAGTGAGACGTGCCACATATTGCGCCTCGGTGATCAGGACTGTCATTCCAGCATCGCGCGCCATATAGGCCAGTTGCTCTGACGATGACGTGGGATACAGCGAAAC
>CAYZFU010000021.1:0-24054 GCA_964477725.1 uncultured Halopseudomonas sp. | reverse complement strand
GAACCTTGATCTTGGATTCCTTGATGCGCGCGACTATCTTCTTCGCCAACTCCTTGTCGATGCCTTCGCGCAGGATGACGTCCTGCTTGACCTGCTTGCCCGAGGCATACGCGTCCTTGATCTCCATGCACTGGATATCGATCTTGCGCTTGGCCAGGCTGAGTTTGAGTATCTCCAGCATCTGCTCAAGCTGGAAATCGGCGTCAGCGGTGATGGTAACGGTGAGCTCCTTTTCCTTGAACTCAAACTCGCCCTTGCCGCGCAGATCGTAGCGCCGCTCAAGCTCCTTCATCGCGTTCTCGACCGCATTGGTGACTTCGTGTTTGTCCAGTTCGGACACCACATCGAAAGAAGGCATAAGTTACCTCGAAATTAGTGTTTTTTATGACCCAACCAGCAAAAGAACGGATATGCTCGTGGCATTATAACGACATTTGCCAGAGACCAAGCTGCAGGGAGCAAAGCTATGCCCAATCCACAACTCAGCATCATGGTGGTGGACGATACCAAGTTCAGTAGTGCGGTCATAGGTCACAACCTGACCCAGGCCGGCTACCAGGATATTCGCTTCGCCAGCTCAGCGATGGACGCGCTGGCGATGCACGAACAGCGTCCGGCAAGCGTGATGGTCGCCGACTGGCTGATGCCCGAAATGGACGGACTGGAGCTGACCGCTCGGATACGACAGGCCGATGAACAGAGCGGACACTACACCTATGTAGTGCTGCTGACCGCTCGAGAGGGCGACAACGTGCTGGGAGAAGCCTTCGATCGCGGGGTCGACGATTTCATCAGCAAGTCTTCCATGAACGAACAACTGCTTCCGCGCATTTTCGCTGCTGATCGTACGACCCAGCTGATCAACCGCCTGCTGGATGAGAATCGCCTGCTGGCCAGCAACAACGCCCAACTCGAATCGCACAACCTGGTCGACAGCCTGACTGCGCTGGGCAACCGCCGCTATCTGCTTCAGCGTCTGGAAGATGCCATTCGCAGCATCGATACGCGCGGCGGAGCCTGCTGCGTGCTCGTACTCGGTGTGCAGAATCTCGACGAAATGGGCAGCCGCTTTGGCGAGGCGGTGCAAAACGAACTGATGCGCGGGATTGCCCGTCGCCTGCAGCAGCTGGTACGGCCGACCGACGTGATTGCCCGCGTCGGCGCCAGCTCCTTTGCCATTGTCACACTTGCCGACGACCCCCATGACTGCAAACCGCAAAGCTTCCGCCGGCTGCACGACGGGTTGAATCTCAAGGCATTCAAGACCAGCGAGGGCTACCTCTCGGTTCGCGCCGGCATGGCCATCGGCTCGGCCAGCTCCAACCAGGACCTGCCCGAGGCAGAGCAGCTACTCGGCTCCGTCGAGCAGCATCTCGAAGAGGCCTACGCAACCAACCTGATAACCGAAGTGCGTCGGCCGCTTACCGCCTGATGTTTCATGTTCTCGGTGCCGGCAGCCTGGGCCTGTTGTGGGCCGCCAGGCTGGCTGGCGCCGGCATCCGATGCCGCCTCATTCTTCGCGACCAGGCCAAGTTATCCGCCTGGGAGACGGCGGGCTCATGCCTGACCTTGCGACAGGCTGACGGCGAGCAGAGCTTTACCGTACCTGCCGAACTGCCAAGCCAGGGCGACCCCATCGACAACCTGATCGTGGCGACCAAGGCATATGCAGTCATTGATGCGCTGGACAGCGTCGCCGCCCGACTGGGCCCGGGCAGCAACGTCCTGCTGATACAGAACGGGCTTGGCTCGCAGCAGACAGCCAGCGAAGCTTTTCCTTCACCGCGCTTGCTGTATGCCAGCGTGACCGACGGTGCCTGGCTCGCTGATCAATATACGGTCGTCTGGGCTGGGAAAGGCCTGACACGCGTGGGTGATCCACTGCTCGGCGCGCCACCACCCTGGCTGAAAAGCCTGCAAGCCGCTGGCATCGCCTGCCAGTGGGAAGAAGACATCCTGGCGGTGCTCTGGGAAAAGCTTGCCATCAACTGCGCCATCAACCCACTCACCGCGTTGCATGATTGCCCCAATGGAGCAATCCCCGCCGTGGCTGGCGCGCGGCTTACCGCCCTGCTCGCCGAATTGCAGACCCTCCTGTCCAGCCAGCACCTGTCTCACATCGCCGAGCGGCTTCCGGCTACCGTCATGGACGTGATCGAGCGTACCGCCGCGAACAGTTCCTCGATGCGCCAGGATCTGGCGGCGGGACGGCGCACCGAAATCGATTACCTGCTCGGTTTCGTTTGCCGCAGCGCCCGGTCGAACAAACTGAGTCTGCCGCACCTGGAGCAGCTATATGCAGAGCTGCTTGCGCTACTCGCCTCCCGCGGGCTGCCAGCCAACTGAAAGCTAGGCGGGCCAGCGGCTTATCGCTAGGCTTGCGCTTTGCATCATCCATGCATTGGAGAAAGGCGACTATGGGGTACCGACTCAGCAAGGTTTACACACGCACCGGTGACGCTGGTGAAACCGGCCTGGCCGATGGCAGGCGGCTGACCAAGGATCATCCCCGCGTCGAAGCCATGGGTAGCGTAGACGAACTGAACAGCCAGATCGGCGTGATGCTCGCCGTGCTGCAGCAGCATCCCGAGCTGGAACCACTCTGTCAGACGCTGGGTCCCGTGCAGCACCGTCTTTTCGATCTGGGCGGGGAACTGGCTGTGCCCGGCCAGCAGATCATCGATGCGGCCGACGTAACGGCACTGGAGTCCGAGATCGATCGCTACAACGCCGATCTGGAGCCCTTGAAGAACTTTATCCTGCCTGGCGGCTCGCACGGCATTGCCCTCGCGCACCTGGCGCGTAGCGTCTGTCGGCGGGCGGAGCGACGCTATCTCACGCTAGCGGCATTGGAAGATGTGAACCAACAGGCAAGAATCTATCTGAATCGGCTATCCGATTTGTTGTTCGTCATGGCGCGTACGATTGCCCGGTTGCAGAGCACCCCGGAGGTGCTCTGGCAACCCAAGCCTCGCCCCGCGGCGCAAGGCTGAACCGGCCGGATCATACGCGGAAGGCGCTAAGGATCCGCTGCAGGTCGGTTACCAGCTGGCTCATCCGGCCACTGGATTGCTCGGCCTGCAAAGCACCCGCTGCGGTGCGCTCTCCTGCATGGTTGATCTCGACGATGTTTTGGTCGATGTCGTGGCTGACTGCAGTCTGCTCTTCGGCAGCTGCAGCGATCTGCTGGCTCTGATCGACGATCAGGTTGACCGCGCGCAGAATGTTGTCGAGCGCTTCCTGTACTTTCTGAGACGATTCGACAGTGGCGCTGGTCATGCTGTGGCTGCTGCCCATCGCCTTTACGGCAGCACCGACGCCATCCTGCAACCGAACGATCATCTGCTCGATCTCCTCGGTGGACTGCTGCGTACGCCGCGCCAGCGTGCGCACCTCATCGGCAACCACGGCGAAACCACGTCCCTGTTCACCCGCGCGCGCTGCCTCGATGGCCGCATTGAGCGCCAGCAGGTTGGTCTGCTCGGCCACACCCTTGATCACGTCCAGCACGCGACTGATGGATGCGCTGTCATCCGCCAGCCGATTGATCACTTGTACGGAGTTGTCGATTTCGCCGGCCAGCTTCTCGATACCGTTGACGGACGACTCCACCAGACGACGACCGTCCAGCGTCTCCGCGTTTACCCGCTCGGCGTTGGTCACCGCCAGCGCCGCACTGCGTGCGACTTCCTGAGAAGTAGCTGCCATTTCGTTCATTGCCGTGGCGACCTGCTCGATCTGGCTGCGCTGCGATGCAACTGCCTGGCTGCTCTCAGCGGCCACACGCTCGACCTGTTGCGACTGATCCTGAACATGTCCGGAGGTTTCGCTGACCTGATGGATCAAGCCGCGGATCCTCCCCACCGTCTCGTTGAACTCACGGGCAAGGGCACCCAGCTCGTCACGGCTGTCGACTTCGACGCGGACAGTCATGTCGCCGCCGGCGACGCGATTCATCAACGTGGAAAGGCGGCTCAGGGTACGGCGGGTGGCGACATAGAAGCCCAGGTACAAATACACGATCAGAGCAAGCACCGCGACCAGCGCTACGATCAAGCCGATCATCGACTGCGTGTTCTTCGCCAGCCGAGCGTCCAGCACCTGTTCGAGGGTGATGAAGATTTCCTGGTTGAAGGCGTAGGTCTTGTCGATTTCTGCCGTAACGCTGCGGAAATAATCGGACCAGCTGCCTTCAAGCGTATTGGCCAGGACGATCTCTTCTTCGAATACCACCTGGCTGGCCGCAAGGGTAGCCAGGCTGTCGCGCGAGACGCTCTGCAGCGATGCCAGGGCGGGATCGGCCAGTGCCAAGCCGAGCATCTGTTCGTAATCGGTCGACAGACGCTGAAGCACTTCGATCAGGTCGTCCATCGCGCGGCTGGCATCGGAGTTGAGATACCCCAGCCCGATCGAGTAGGCGCCCACTGCCCTCCCCTGACCAATGGCCTGGGTCACCTGCGGCGTTACGTTGATCAACAGGTCATTGAGTTGACGGACGTTGCGATCATAATCCTGCGGCAGGCCAGCGTAGGCTGCAGCGAAACTGAGCAACGAAGCCGTCTCGCCAAAAGCCTGGGTCGATAGAGAGCCGCGGTTTCGCACTGATTCGTTAGCGATCCGGATGTAGGTAGCAACCAGTTCGTCACGCTTGGCAATAAGATCCCGGGTGCCTTTTGCATTGGGATCGAGCGGCAGACCTTTGAGCGCGTCGACAACCTGATTGCGCAGACCTTGCGTGCGACTTTCAAGCTCAGCTGCGTATTCGCCCTGACTCAATTGATCAAGCACCACGTCGAGATCCCGTAGCGTCTCGGCGTCACGCAGCAGGCGGCTGGTTTGCCGCAACAGGGTCATGCTGTCGAGGGCGTGCCGGGTGATCTGCACCCGCTCATATGCCTGCTGAACGACCATGCTGCTGATGATGATCAGCGGCACGAAGCACAACACGCTGATCAGACAGAACTTCATGCCGTAACCGAGCCGGTTCATCAGCGCAATCGCTGGCGCCAGGAAACTCATCATCCACTCTCCTCGTGAATCTGTCGCCCCGGCCTGGTTCGATTCCGGGGCGTGTCGGTTCGCCTGAACGACACGCGCCGCTCGGCAGATCAATCGCTAAGTGATAGCAATAAAATATTCTTTAGCCATCAACCGGATTGTCTCATACCGATGCTATCGGCAGCAGACAATGGTTCTTTAACCGACTAGCGAGAGGAAAGCGATGATTACCGCCCAAAGGAGCAGGCAATGCAGCAGTAGTCTGCGTGTATGGCGCAGTCGAGGCTCGGACGATGCAGGCGCCCCCAGGGCCGCCTCGACTAGACGACTCAGCAACTGACTGTTCGGGGTATCCCAGTCGGTGATGTCGCGACGAAGAACCTTCATGGTCTGGGCGAGCCTGCCGACCAGCGCAAGGCTCACGCCCAACAGACGCAGCGGCACCCATTCCAGAGCCTGGCGCGCCTCACCAGCGACTTTACCGGCTGGCCCGCTGCGCGCTGCAGTCAGCCAGGTAAGCCGATAACCCAGCGCCGCAACCGGTCCCAGCAGAAGATACCAGAACGCCGGAACGAAATACCCGCGCAGCGCTTCCAGGGCGACGCTGGCACGGACTGCCTGCCCCAGATGCTCCTCATTATCGGCACGTATCGACCAGTCGCGCTCGGCGATCAATGCTGCCGCTTGCGGATCGCCACGCTGCCACGCCCGTTCGATCGACGAGGTCATCGCACCGAGAGGATCACTGCGACTGACACATACCATCAGCACCAACACATGCAACAGCAAGGTGAACAAGCCATGAGCGATCCCGTCGACCAGCCACAACAACACGAGCAATACGAAAAGTGGCGCTGCGATACCCAGCCCCAGCCACCAGCTTGAACTGCCTTCTCGCTTCACCGCCAACCTTTGCACCCTGTCCATCCAGCGGCATGCCGGGTCGCGGACTAGCGCGGCGCGCCGGGGCGAAAGCCAGGTGATCAGGGCTACCAGACACAAGACAAGAAAGTTCATCTTTCTGGCTCCCGGTCGGGGCGTGCGGAGAGCGACCGCAGATAGCCTTGCCAGTCGAAGCAGCGCCCGGGATCGGTCTTGCGTCCGGGAGCTATATGCTCGTGCCCGGTAATCCGATAGGGAGTGACGTGAGGGTAACGCTGCATCAGCACCCGGCTGAGACTGGTCAGCGTTTGGTACTGAGCGTGAGTGAACGGGGTCTCGTCCGTTCCTTCAAGTTCGATGCCTATGGAGAAGTCGTTGCAGTCGGCGCAACCGCCAAAAGACGAAGCACCAGCGTGCCAGGCACGATCCAGACAGGAAACGAACTGGGTCAGGCAGCCGGTACGTTCGATGAGAAAATGTGCCGATACCCTCAAGCTGGCAATCTCGGCGAAGTATGGATGGGCGCTGGCATCGAGCTGGCCAGAGAAGAACGCCTGTACATGGCCGCCGCCGAACTGGCCTGGAGGCAGACTGATGTTGTGGATCACCAGAAGGGATACGGGCAGACCCGGGGGGCGCGCATTGAAATGCTCCGACGGGCATTTAATCGCCTCCCTGACCCAGCCATCCTCCGCTACATGCACCATGTCTGCCTGCCGCTACCGAAAAGCCTATGCTAGCAGGCGACAAGGGAGCATGCATCTGCCGGTCAGCTGCGCGTCGACTGAAGCTTGCGCAGGTTGCCGATAACCGATTCGAGCGCTCTATCGAACAGCTGGTTGTCGTTAAGCAGACGGATGAGGCCCGCGTCATAGTGATGATGCAGTCCCGACTGGCTGAATTCAGCGACTTTCATTCCGTTACGATTAACGAAGATATACTTGCCGCTGAAGCTGATGATCGCCGCAAGCTTGCAGCGCTGCGCCGGCTGACCTTCGCTGACCACCAACTCGAACCAAGAGCCCGGGTT
This sequence comes from uncultured Halopseudomonas sp., assembly GCA_964477725.1. Lineage (GTDB taxonomy): Bacteria > Pseudomonadota > Gammaproteobacteria > Pseudomonadales > Pseudomonadaceae > Halopseudomonas. The sequence continues at coordinate 17,144 of CAYZFU010000021.1, read as the reverse complement.
CAGCGCGGCGACCCATGCCGATGCGCTCACGCTTGGCAGTTCTTCGATCGACTGCGGCGCCTCTTCCGCAACGGCGGCCTCGATGACCGGCTTGGCTATCAACACCTGCTGGAAGTCTGCAGAGCCGCCCTCTACGCGCTCTGCTTCCCGTTTCCCCTCTGTCTGAAGGGCATGGTCCGCCACTGCGCGGGGCTCTGTGTATCCAGCTTTCGGCTCGGTAGCCTCTGCCGCTTCGACCGAAGCGGCCGGCGGTTTGTGGCCCGGCTTTACCCTCAAGATGCTCTGTTGCAACAACGCCAGGCGCTGCAGCAATGTAGCGCTCTGCGGCTCGTCCTGCCCGACCAGTTGCAAGCCGTTACGCAACGCTTGTATTACTCGTGCGTTCAGAGCCTCCCGCTCGGCCAGGTCTGCTCTGCCAATTGGCTCGACAGACTCCAGCGTACGTTCCGCCGTGATCACTACGTCCCGCCAGGCAGAGGAATCCGCCCCCTCCCGCAGCCAGGTGATCTGCATGACCTGGCTCCAGGTATCGCGTAACAGGTCGACCACGAAGACCGGCAGTGTCCGACCTACCAGCAACCGATTGAGGACGGCGCCAACTTCGTGACGTGCCGCTTCGACCTTGGCGCGGCCTTCCTCGGCGTCACGGGTACGCTGTTCCAGCCTTTCCGAACGACGCTGTTCGACCTTTACGAAATCGGCCAATTCCCCGTGCAGCTGCTCGAAAAGCTCAGGCGCAGGAGTGGGTTCGTCAAGCAGCGTGCCGACTATACGTTCGAGCAGGTTATACAGCTGGTCTTTGCGCAAATCATCCTGATCGCTCCAGCCCATGGTCGCCCGGGCGATCTCGTTAAGTAGTCGCCGGGCCGGATGACCCGAGCGGTTGAAAAACGTCTTGTCGGCAATCGCCACGCGCAGCAACGGTAATTGCAAACGGCCGACCAGCGCTTTCAACGCTGCCGGCAGATGGGGATCATCAAGAATGAAATCGAACAGCATGGAGACCAGGCTGATTACGTCGTCGTCGACGCGTGCCACGCTGCGCACCTGCCCGGTCTCGTAGCGCTGACGCTCGAGCGCCCGATGCAGACCCTGACGCAAGCTACGGATGGAATCCGCACTGCCGTCGTCGACGGGCAGCCGCGAGAGCATTCCGAGCAATTCCTGCGTTTGCATCGGCGTGCCGCCACTCGTGCCAAGCCCGGACAGGGCGACATCGCCGCTGGCATGACGCCAGCTGCCGATGAGATCGCTGAACATCGACAAAACCTGTTCGCCTTCGGCGTTGCTGGCGCTGCCAGGTGCGGATGGTGATATCGCTCGGCTGCCCTGCCCGCTTCGAGGGGGCTGGCCAGGCACGCCGGACAGCTTCAGGTCAGGCATGACTCCGGCGCCGATCAAAAGGCCATTGGCGTCCTCGTAAAGATTGTCGACGCGGTTGAGCACATAACGCTCGAAGAGTTTCAGGATGATCAGCTTGACCTTGATATGCAGCCCGAGCGATGCATAGCTCTGGACGAAGATATCGGCCAGCGAACCCGGGCCGAGAGGATGGTTGCGCTCATCAATACGAGCCTTGATCAGGCTGTTGAAGCGCGTGGCCAGATGGGCCAGCGCCGAACGATTGCGCAGGGAAGCACGGCCGACCATGCCATCCAGCGCTACTGTCTGTTCGAGGTCGTCGGGCTGAACCAGCGAAAGCGTATCGAGCGCGAATGTCGAGACGACGTCAGGCTTGACCGGCTCGCCGCGATTGAGCTCGTCGAGCTCAGTCATGAGACCGTTCAGACACGTGCGTTCGAGCGTATGACGTTGCAGGCGGATCTGTCGCATCGCCTCGAAGAACATGGTCTGCTCGGTGTTGCTCCCGGCTTTGTCGGCCATTTCGAAAAGGCTGTCATCGGTGTTGTCGAACAGCTCGCCGAGCGCGGACTTGAAAAATACCAGAGCGTGCTCGCGAACCGGTATCAGCGGGGCAGGCAAAGCTGCCACGCGAGCGCCCGTCGTTCCCGGACGATTCGTGCCGGGTGCAATGGGGACGACTTTCCGATCCTGTGCCATCTCTGATCTCCGAACAAGCTTCGCTTGCCTCTCAGCGGCGCCAGACTGCTCGACCCTGAGCGTCCATCCCTGCGTGACGTTAATCTGGCGTCAATAATCTCAGTATACAGCTATTTAAAATCGAGCCAGTCCTTTCGTTCGGATTGTCGACATAGGTCACATAATAGCCGCTGGCGAGCCGTAGGTCCGGGCTTTCGACGCATTCATGTAACAATTCGACGATCACAGACAGGCCGGGAACAGCCAAGCCGTCCATGCTGTTGTCAGCTTATGGAAACCACGCAAAAGTCCAGCATGGTCAATCCTTTAGCCGCGTTTCGCTGCGCAGGCCGGCGACGCCAACGAACTATAACAACCCTGGAGAGCTGCATTAATGGAATCACTCATTGGCGCTATCAACGCCATCAATGGTGTTGTGTGGGGCCCGGCCATGCTCGCGTTGCTGGCCGGAACGGGACTCTACCTGACACTGGGCTTGAAGGTCCTTCCGCAACGCAAGCTGGCTTACGGCTTCAAGATGCTTTGGCGTGGCCGCAAGAGCACCGAAGACGGCGATATCAGTCCTTTCAACGCGCTGATGACCGCCCTCTCGGCTACCGTAGGTACCGGCAACATCGCAGGCGTGGCGACCGCGCTATTCTTCGGCGGTCCGGGTGCGCTGTTCTGGATGTGGCTGATCGCGCTTGTCGGCATGGCGACCAAGTTTTGCGAAGCTTCGCTCGCCGTCCACTTCCGTGAAAAGGACGCTCAGGGTCGCCATGTAGGCGGTCCGATGTATTACATCAAGAACGGCCTGGGCGCCAAATGGAAATGGCTGGGCATACTGTTCGCCATCTTCGGCATGCTCGCCGGCTTCGGTATCGGCAACACCATCCAGTCCAATTCAGTGGCCGACGCGCTGGAGAGCACCTTTGGCGTGCAGCCGCTGGTTACCGGCATCGTCATAGCCGTCCTGGTCGCTCTGGTACTGATCGGCGGGATCAAGCGCATTGGTGAAGTAGCCGGCAAACTGGTTCCGATCATGGCGCTGTTATACGTCGGCGGCGGCTTGATCATCCTGATCATGCACGCCGATCGCATTCCTGAAGCGTTCGGGCTGATCTTCTATCATGCATTCAATCCGATCGCAGCAGCAGGCGGCTTCGCCGGCGCCACCATCTGGGCAGCGATCCGTTTTGGCGTCGCCCGCGGGGTGTTCTCCAACGAGGCCGGTCTGGGCAGCGCACCGATTGCCCACGCGGCAGCCCAGACCAACAACCCGATTCGCCAGGGCACGGTCGCCATGCTCGGTACGTTCATCGACACCATCGTGATCTGCTCGATTACCGGTCTGGTGATTCTGGTAACCGGTGCCTGGCAGAGCGGGGAAAACGGTGCGTCACTGTCGGCCTACGCCTTCAACGAAGGCCTACCGGGCGGCTGGGGTCAGTACATTGTCAGCATCGGCCTGGCCATCTTCGCTTTCACCACCATCATCGGCTGGAGCTTCTATGGCGAAAAATGCACCCAGTTCCTGTTCGGTGAGAAGTCTAATATCCCGTTTCGCGTGCTGTGGATCATCGCCATTCCGCTCGGCACATTGCCGGGCATCGATCTGGGCAGTCTGTGGCTGGTGGCGGACACGCTGAATGCGATGATGGCGATTCCCAACCTGATTGCACTGTTGCTGCTGAGCCCCGTGGTGTTTAAGCTGGCCCGTGCATATTTCGATGACCCAGCCAACTCCTTCAAGCGCTGACCATCCAACACCCGCCCGGCTCGGGCGGGTGTTTCCATCTTCATCGGTTATACTCGCCGCCATCATCTGATCCGCGACGGGAGCCTCTATGCCGAACCTCATCCTCGACAACCTGCAGGCAACGATATGTGACGACGTTGCCCGCGCCCTCGCCGAGGATGTCGGTGCAGGCGACATCACCGCAGCTTTGATACCGCCCGAGCGCCAGGCATCAGCGACTATCATCAGTCGCGAACAGGCCACGCTCAGCGGCACGGCCTGGGCTGATGAAGTCTTTCGCCAGGTGGACCCGGCAATCGATGTTGAATGGCGCGCCGCAGATGGCGACCAGCTCGAGCCGAACCAGCCGTTCTGCCTGCTGCGAGGACCCGCGCGTGCATTGCTCACCGCCGAACGCAGTGCGTTGAATTTCCTCCAGCTGCTTTCTGCCACGGCTACCCGCAGCCAGTATTTCGCCAACCTCGTCGAGGGCACCGGGGTACGGCTGCTGGACACGCGCAAGACCTTGCCTGGCCTGCGCATGGCACAGAAGTACGCAGTCACCTGCGGCGGCTGCCACAACCACCGCATCGGACTCTACGACGCCTTTCTGATCAAGGAAAACCACATCGCAGCGTGCGGCGGGATCGCCGAGGCCGTGCGCCAGGCACACGCCATCGCACCGGGCAAACCGGTCGAAGTGGAAGTGGAAAGCCTGGAGGAGCTGCGCCAGGCGCTCGAAGCCGGCGCAGATATCATCATGCTCGATGAGCTGACTGATACCGACATGCGCAGTGCAGTGACCATCACCGCCGGGCGAGCCAAGCTGGAAGCGTCGGGCGGCATCACCGAAAACAACCTGCGCAGCGTCGCCGAGACGGGCGTGGACTACATCTCGATCGGCAGCCTGACCAAAGACGTCAAGGCTGTCGACCTGTCGATGCGATTGAGCATGTAGCGCGAGGTTTCATACAGCCCACGAGCCAGCGGCAGCAGGCGCTGGTATTCCTCGGGATGCTGTTCGGCCACGTTGTCCAGTGGTGTATCCGAGTCCAGGTCATGCAGGCTCGGCTCGGTCCCGTCGTAGTTCATCTGCAACAGGAAGTCCTGAGTCACTGCCCCGATCAACGGGAAACTACCTTCACGCAACACCAGAGGCACTACCCGTTCGCCTTCCGGTGCCGGCTGCAGCAGGTCGCGCCCCATGGTGCGGTTTTCATATTCGAAGCCGAGCAATGAAGCAACCGTAGGCAGCAGATCAGCCAGACCGACAGCCTCATCGAACTCGCGCGGCTGCAATAACCCCGGCGCGTAAATCAGCAGCGGCACATTGTTGCTTTCCAGCCCCAGCTTTTCGAACGCAGGCTTCATGTAATCGATATTGGCGATCCGCGTGTTGTGGTCGCCGAACATGACGAAGATGGTGTTGTTCAGGTAGCCACCCTCTTCGGCCAAGTCCATGAGGCGGCCGATGTTGAAGTCCAGCAGCCGCACAGCGTTGTACTGGGCAACACTCTGCGAACCGGCCGCCTGCACTTCTTCGATCGGACGGTCGATGGCCTGGAAACCGTCGTTCTCGGGAGGGATGGTATAGGGCCGGTGATGCCCGGCAGTTTGTATGTAGGCGAAGAATGGCTTGTCCTTGGGAAGCTGGCGCAGGATTTGATCGGTTTCCTTGAACAGGTCGAGATCGGAGATCCCCCACACGTCGACGTTGCCTGCTTTCCAGCCGCCCTCTTCGTACAGCTTGACGCCATCGATACTCTGGCGGATCAGCGCGCTCATGTTCGCCCAGCCGGCATTACCGCCGATGGTATATATCTTGTGATAACCCTCCAGCGCGTTAACCAGCGAATGCTGGTTGGTGATCAGCGGGTTGCGGGTCGCAGTCTCCTGTCGCGAGACGTCTGGTATGCCGGTGATGCTCGCCCACACGGTTTTCGCCGTGCCGGTGACCGGTACGTAGAAATGCCGGAAGAACCAGCTCTCCTTCGCCAGCTGGTCAAGGTTGGGCGTGGGCTGGAGCGGGTTGCCGTAGGCACCTACCGCCGTCGTACCGAGGGATTCGAGCATGACGAAAACCACGTTCGGCCGTTGATCGCCAGCAAGGCGGTGTGGCTGCTGCGGAACATGGCGAGACAGTGCGAGCTTTTCGATATCTGGCTCGGCGACCCCCAGGTACTCGCTCACCTGGGGGTAGTGACGACGTACCTGCTCGATGTCATAACGTTCCTGCGGGACCGCCAGGGTGTCATAGAAAAAGATCACCGGATTCAGGCCCAGGGCACCGAGCTGCGTGTCACCGGCGAAGAAGGCATCACTCCAGCGCAGCGGAACCGGATTCTCCAGATTGATATTGGTGTACCGGCCGAGAATCGCCAGAAACACCAGGACGACCATCAACGTGCTGCCCCAGATGCGAGACCACAGGCCGATACGTAAGGCCGGCCGGTTGAAAGTCAACCGCTCCAGGCCGATCAGCGCACCGACGGTGATCAACAACAAGGCCAGCCAGGCCAAGGTTATCCAGATGACAGGGTAGGTCTCCCAGAGCATTTGCTGAGAGATCTGCGCATCGGCAAGGAATTTCAGCGCAGATGCATTGAGCCGTACCCCGAGATAGGCGTAGTGACCAAAATCGATGATGTACATCAGCAAAACGATCGCCAGCGCGATCACCAGGTACAGCCGCCCGACCCAGCGCAGCATCGACGAGCGCAGACTGTTCCAGACCGGCAACCAGGCCAGCAGCATCACCGGAAGCATGAGCAGAATGGCCAGCCGGAGATCGAATCGCACCCCGATGCCGAGCGTTTCGAGCACGAGCGGCCAAGAATGGTCTACGCCCGGCGAAACGGCGGAAAAGCCGATGAGAAAGACTGTCCGCAGCAACACTAACAGGACGAAGACGACGGCTACGCCACCGAGGAAATAATGCAGACGCCGAGAACGCAACCAGCCCATGACAACTCCTAATATCGATCGTGTGTCGTTCCGGCCGGCAACCAGCGATCACACCCGCCGGTCAAAACGCGCCAGGGTCTGCATCGCTATGGAGAAATGTTCTGCATGGGCCAGCCAACGCGGGCTCGTGCCCTCGCTTCCGGGCAATCGCCCCCGGCCCAGCAAGCTATGGTATTGGCTGAAACGCTCGGCACTGTACAACCGGCGACCGCATGCAGGCAACAGAGCGTCCGAGGCCGACTGCAGATACGCCAGCGCTTCGCGGGCAGGGTCGGGAAAGTCCCAGGCGCGGGCGACCCGCGCGGTCAGGCGGCGCGAGGCATGCAGCCACTGGGCCCGGAACAGCTCGCTACTTGGCGTCTCACGGCCATCGAACAACGAGTCGAGCACGCGCGCGCCGATCAGCAACCCCAGATTACTCGAGAGACCAGCCAGGTAGGCTGAGAACTCGTCGGAATCACCGGCCTCGCGTGCCAGCGCCGCGTTGATCGCTGCGGCCTTCTCCGCCTGCTCCCATAACAAGGGCGCGGCGATACCGCTGAAATGCCCGCGGCGGGAGTTGTAGACCGGCTTGAGCATTATGTTGGCTACCATCTGGCGCAAGCCGCGCTGCCCAAGCACCAGCACAGCCTGCTCCAGCGACTTGGCTTCGCTGGAGCGGCGGTAGAACGGGCTATTGGCCAACCTCATGACCTCGCTTACCGACACCAGGTCACGGCCAACCAGTTCCGCCAGGTCTCGCGACGAAGTCGCCGGGTCACGAAAGCTGGTCAGCAACCGTGGCAGGATCGCCGGCATGCGCGGTATAAGGGCTTGATCGTTGAGATCGCTATCGGCGATGGCTTCAAGCCTGCGGATCGCAGCAAGCTCGAATTCATTCAACGCCAGCGGCAACGGCGAATGCACACCGAGGAGCAGGCCAAGGAAAGCCTGTTCGACGTCCGCCCCAAAAGGCTGCCCCCTGAGACTGCCCTGCGCACGGGATACAGGGGCATTGCTCTTCACCACGTCGGGGACCCGGCGGGAAGAAGCAAACAGGGTCTTGAAGCGAGTCCACATGAGACGGGTCTGGTAGTAGCACTTTGACGGCACATGATACCGCCTCGCTACATGGGCCGGCGAGGGTGATGCGCGTTCAGCCCGTCGGATTGTCGGGGTCTGATACGTTGGTAAGGCTGTTCAGCACAGAGCGGCAGTCCGGCAAATGCCAGTCAGCCAGATCAGGCCAACTGTTCTGCGGGTATATCAGGCAGGTACGGCATCCTGCGGCGCGGCCGGCTTCCAGATCGAAGCGAAAGTCGCCGACCATGACCACCTCGGCCGGGCTCAACTGCCAGCGCTCGAGCAACTGCAGGATGCCATCGGGGTCGGGCTTGGGCAGCGCATCATTGCGCCCGAGTACATCTGCCTTGTCGAAACAGTCTGCGACGCCAAGCGCACGCAACGATGAGAACGCTACCGAGCGCAGGTTACGGGTGAGAATCCCCAGCCGGTCCCCACGACCGCGGAGAAAACGAACCAGCTGCGCCGCACCCAACGCTGGCTGAACCGCCTCGGCCAGGCGATGCTCGATGGCATCGAGCTGTGCCGACAGGTCACTGCGGCCGGGTTCGGGTAACGCGGCGATATGGGTCAGGATGTCTTCGTCGGCGGGGATGCCCAGCTCTCGACGGATCGCTGGAAAATCGTGTTGCGCGATCGTCAGTGTGCCGTCGAGATCGAATACCCAGCCGCGGATGTCTCGCATCTTATTGGCTGAGGTTGCGCATCAGGGATTCCTGAGTCACCGACGCAACCAACTCGCCCTGACGGTTGAAAATCTGGCCGCGCGACAGCCCCCGCGAACCCGCCGCAGAGGGGCTATCCATGGCATACAGCAGCCAGTCGTCCATACGCAGCGGGCGGTGATACCAGACCGCGTGGTCAAGGCTGGCGATCTGCATGTCCGGCGACCAGGACGAGACCGCATGCGGCTGCAGCGCGGTGCCGAGCAGGTGGAAGTCCGAGGCATAGGCCAGCAGATAACGATGCAGTGGCGGGTCGTCCGGCAGGTTGCCGTCTGCCCGCAGCCACATGTACCGGACAGGCTCGGCGGGCTTCGGATCGAACGGATTGAACACGCCGACCGGGCGGATTTCGATCGGCTTGTCGACCAACACCTTGTCGCGCACTTTCTCGTGGAGCATATGCTGATATTTGCGGGTCAGCTCCGTCTCGTTCATCAGGTTTTCAGGGCCGGGCACGTCGGGCATGGTCACCTGATGCTCGTAGCCTTCTTCATAGCCCTGGAAGGAGCAGATCATGGTGAAGATCGGCTTACCCTTCTGAATCGCCTGGACCCGGCGTGTGGTGAAATTGGCGCCGTCACGCACCGGATCGACCTGATAGACGATGGCCATGCGCGCATCGCCAGGGCGCAGGAAGTAGCCATGCACCGAATGCACATGTCGCTGCGGGTCCACCGTCTGGCTCGCTGCCGACAGGGCCTGCCCCAATACCTGACCACCGAAGAGCTGTTTGAAGCCCAGATCCTGGCTGCGTCCGCGAAACAGCGTTTCCTCGATCTTCTCCAGCGCCAGCAGGCGAACCAGATCATCCAGCATTTGCGTCATCGTGCATCCTCAACCGCTTCCGGAGCGCTCCGAAAGGAAAGATAGTCCTGGCCGCGACGGCCTGTCGCAGCGATCAATGCGGGGAGTGTACCTTGCCGAGACATTTTCGGCAGCCTCCGAGCAGGCGTGTGCGGCGCGAGCCGGGTTGGCGAGCGGCAGCCTGCTCAACCATACTCAGCCTTTTTCGCTACGGATCGCCCATGGATCTGCCGCTGGTTTACCACCCGGAATACAGCTTTCACTTCGCAGCGGCCCATCGTTTTCCGATGGAGAAGTTCGTGTTGCTGCATGATCATCTGCGTGCTTGCGGTGTGCTCGGCGATCACAACCTGCACCAACCCGAGCGCGCCAGTGACGACCTGCTGGGACTGGCGCACGACGCCGGTTACGTTGAACGATTCCATTACAACCAGCTTAGCCGCGACGAAATCCGCCGCATGGGCCTGCCCTGGAGCGAACAGCTCTGGCAGCGCACGACGCGCGCCGTGGGCGGCTCGGTGCTGACAGCCGAACTCGCCCTGCGTCACGGGTTGGCCTGTCATTTGGCTGGCGGCACCCATCATGCCCACCACGATTTTGCTTCCGGCTTCTGCATTTTCAACGACCTGGCGATTATCAGCCGCCATTTGCTCGAAACCGGGCTGGTCCGCCGGGTGTTGATACTCGACTGTGACGTGCATCAGGGCGACGGCACGGCGTGCATCCTGCAGGACGAACCCGACGCAGTGACGGTTTCGCTGCACTGCGACAAGAACTTCCCCGCGCGCAAGGCGCAGAGCGACTGGGACATACCCTTGCCGCGGGGACTCGACGACGAGGGTTATCTGCAGGTGCTCGGGCAGACGCTGGGTTACCTGCTGCCGCTTTATCAGCCTGATCTGGTCCTGTACGACGCCGGCGTCGACGTGCATCAGGACGACGCCCTGGGTTATCTGAATCTGACCGATGCCGGGATAGCCCGGCGCGACCGACTGGTGATCGATCAATGCCTGGCTCGCGATATGCCGGTGTGCGCGGTCATCGGTGGCGGCTATGACAAGGACCGCCACGCCCTGGCGCGGCGACACGGCATTCTTCACCACAGCGCGCGTGACATTTGGCGCGAACGGGGTTTGGGTTAAACTCCCCGCCCTGCCCCGCTTGCCCAGGATTTACTGCATGGCTCCCTCTACTTCGCTCTCTCCCAGGGTGGCCGTCATCGGCGGAGGTCCGGCCGGCCTGATGGCCGCAGAAATGCTCGCCGCCAGCGGCGTGCAGGTAGACGTATTCGATGCGATGCCGTCGGTTGCCCGCAAGTTTCTGCTGGCCGGCGTGGGCGGCATGAACATCACCCATTCCGAAGACAAGGCGGCTTTCCTCGCGCGCTACCGTGAAGCCACGCCCTGGGTAACCGAATGGCTGGGCGACTGGGACGCCGACGCGCTACGCGATTGGATTCACAACCTGGGTGTCGAGACCTTCATCGGCTCGTCCGGACGGGTATTTCCGACCGACATGAAGGCCGCGCCGCTGCTGCGCGCCTGGCTGTCGCGCCTGCGTGCCGGCGGGGTGCGCTTTCATACTCGGCATCGCTGGACAGGCTGGACCGAGGCCGGAGAGCTTGCGTTTGCGTCCCCGACGGGCACGGTACTGGTCCAGTCCGAAGCCACCATCCTGGCGCTGGGCGGCGGCAGCTGGTCGCGCCTGGGCTCGGATGGTGCGTGGGTTCCTTGGCTTGAACAGCGCGGCGTTCAGGTGAGAACGTTGAGGCCGGCCAATTGCGGCTTCATTGCCGGCTGGAGTGCAAAACTGGTCGAGCGCTTTGCTGGCCAGCCGCTCAAACAGGTCATCGCCTCGACAACCGACAGCAGCGGCAAGCGTTTATCGCGTCGCGGCGAATGCGTGGTCACCGCCGACGGACTCGAAGGCAGCCTGATCTATGCGCTGTCGGCAGAGCTTCGTGACGCGCTGGAGGAGCGTGGCGAGGCGCGGCTGAAATTTGACCTTGCACCCGACCGCCCGATCGAGCAGCTTGCGATGGCGTTGTCGGCTCCACGCAAAGGCCAGTCGCTTGCCTCGGTGCTGCGCAAGCGCGCAGGTCTCGATCCGTTAAAGGTCAGCCTGTTGCATGAGTGCGCTTCCAGAGATGCCTTGCAAAACCCGTCCGCGCTGGCCCGCGCCATCAAAGCCTTGCCGGTTACGCTGCGTGACATGCGTCCGCTGGACGAAGCGATCAGCTCAGCCGGAGGAATCGTCCGTGCGGAATTGGACGAGCACTTGATGCTCAAAAGCGTTCCAGGTGTGTTCTGCGCGGGCGAAATGCTCGACTGGGAAGCCCCCACCGGGGGCTACTTGCTGACCGCCTGTTTCGCCAGCGGCCGCATTGCCGGGCTGGGCGCGCTTCATTTTTTGCAGCAACTCAGCGAGACGACCTGACACCGCTCAGGCGCGGTACCATCCAGCGCTCGAACAGCTGTGGGAACAGTCGCGCCAGCATGCGCGCGCGCCAGTTCACATTGGATAGCACCAGCAAGCGCTTGCGCCGCGTCGCGCCGCGGAAGATAGCTTCCGCTACATCGTTCGGCGAGGCGACCTTCAAAGCCGGATGCAGGCTCTGCGGGCTGATCGAGCCATCACCGACCAGAGCGTTCTTGCGGATATCGGTGGCAGTGAATCCCGGGGCCACCAGCATCACGTTCACGTCCTGCTGTTTCAGCTCCAGCCGCAGCGTTTCGAACAGCCCGTGCAGTGCATGCTTGCTGGCGGTGTATGCGCTGCGATTGGGCAAGGGCGCGAAGCCGGACAGCGAGCTGAGTACGATGACCTGCCCTTGCCGTTCGACCAGGCTCGGCAGTGCGTAGCGGGTGAGATACAGCGCGCCGAAGTAATTGACCGCCATGATGCGCTGGAATATCGCAGTGTCGGTTTCAGCGAAGGCGCTACGGTGGTCGATGCCGGCGTTGTTGATCAACACATCGATGCCGCCCATGTGCTCGATCACGCGACAGATGGCCTGGTTGCACGCCTGCTCGTCCGACACGTCGCAGTGCAGCGCGACCAGCGCCTCATCCTGAATATCCAGTATGGCCAGCCGGGCGCCAGCCTGGGCGAAACGCAACGCCAGCGCCCGTCCGATGCCGGCACAACCGCCACTGATCACTACAACCTTGTGCTGAAACATGCCGACGGCCATGGCACTCCCCCCGCTTTATTGTTCTCGACAAAGAGTGGGCAATATCTGCGCCAGGCGCAAGCCAGCGCTCAGGGTGCCAGGCGCACGCGGCTCCAAAGCCCATGCTCGAGCCGATAGCACAAACGATCATGCAGGCGACTTGACCGGCCCTGCCAGAACTCGATCAATTCGGGTACCAGGCGATACCCGCCCCAATGCTCGGGTCGCGGCGGCGGGTTCTCTGCGTAGCGCGCCTGCAAATCCGCCAGATTCTGTTCGAGCACCTCGCGCCCGGCTATGACCTGACTCTGCGGCGAAGCCCAGGCACCCAGCCGACTGCCGACCGGGCGGCTATGGTAGTAGATATCCGACTCGTCGGAACTGACCTGCTCGACCTGGCCTTCGATGCGCACCTGACGCTCCAGATCGTGCCACCAGAACGTCATGGCTGCTCGAGGCTGCTCGGCCAGCTGACGACCTTTGTCGCTCTGGTAATTGGTAAAGAAAATGAAGCCGCGCGGGTCGATACCCTTGAGCAGCAGCGTGCGCAAATGCGGCTGACCCTGGCCATCGACCGTCGCCAGCATCATCGCGTTGGGCTCGGTCGATTCGATTTCCACAGCTTGCTGGAACCAGGTGGCAAACAACGACATGGGTTCGTCAGGGGCCTGGCTTTCCATCAGACCATCACGGGTGTAGTCGCGGCGCAGATCGGCAATGTTCGGTTTCATCTGATGCTCCTTTGGCAATGCCCCAATGCTAGCAGCCGTACGCCGCATGACCTTGATCCGCGGCAATCAATTGCTTTGACGCAGCACAGCGTAGATTGCCCGGCTGAGCGCCAGCGCACGCGGGTCCATCAACACATACGGCCCCATGGTGTTGGTGACGTAGCCGAAACCGACCTGCGCATCCGGATCGCAAAAGCCCAGCGAGCCACCGGCGCCTGGATGACCAAAGGCGCGCGCGCCCATGCCGAAGCCGCCGCCTTCGTAGTCCTGCTCGAGCATCACACCCAGGCCAAAGCGCGTAGGGGCCAGTAGCGTCTTGTCCATGCCCTGGCTATGTTCGCGCTGCATCAGTTTGACCAGGTCGTCGTCCAGCAGCGACACGCCATCGAGGCTGCCGCCATGCGCCAGCAGCTGCCAGAAGCGCGCCAGCGAGCGCGCGTTGCCGCTGCCGTTGGCCGAAAAGATCTCTGCCTGCTGCCATTCGCGGCGGTTGCTGCTGGTCATCATGCTCGACGGGTTGCCGAAGGCCTTGAAGCTGAGCTCGTCGGGCCGGCCCATGGCGGCAAACAGTGCTCGCGCGTACTGATCGCCGTACTGGTTGCGTAGTCGCGAGAGCGAGGCGATACGGTTCAGTTCGCTATCCGGCACCCCAACGTAGAAATCCATACCCAACCGCTGGCAGACATTCTGGTTGATATAGGCGCCTGGGCGCTCGCCGCTCAGGCGTGCCAGCGGCTCGCCAAGCAGCCATGCATAGGTGACCGGTGCGTAACCGTGTGCTTCGCCGGGTGTCCACCAGGGCTTCTGCACAGCCAGGGCACCAGCCATCGTGTCCCAGTCGAACAGCGCCTCCGGTGGTAGCGGTTGATCGATCGCCGACAGCCCAGACCGATGGCTCAGTACATGGCGCAACGTGACCGTTTCCTTGCCAGCCTGGGCAAACTCGGGCCAGACACTGGCGAGCGGCGCATCGAGTTCGATACGCCCCGCCTGAACCTGTTGCAGCAGTGCGACCGCGCCCAGCGGCTTGGTGCAGGAGAACACATTGACCAGCGTGTCCTGCTCCCACACCTGCTGGTTGTCCTTGTCCATCACGCCCTGCCACAGATCCAGCACGGTGTCACCGCCGATGGTCACGCACAGCGCAGCGCCACGCGCCTGCTCATCACTTTGCTGCTCGGCGAAAAGATCGCGCACCGCCTCGAAGCGAGGGTCGAAATAGCCTTGAATGATGGTCATGTCTAGGTCCGTATGGGTTGTTGTTCTGGCGCTATTAAACCGCGGTGAAAGCGCGTTTTCAGCTCGGATAAGCCGCGGGTATCGGAAGACATAGCCGCCAGGGGCTACTCGATTTCGCGACGAAACGGCGGCAGCGAATCGAGAATGGCTTTGCCGTAGCGCTGGGTCACCAGGCGTCGATCGAGCAGCGTGATCACGCCGGTGTCCTGCTCGCTGCGCAGCAAGCGACCGCATGCCTGAATCAGTCGCAGCGAGGCGTCCGGCACGGCGATTTCCATGAATGGATTGCCGCCATTGCGCTCAATCCATTCGGCCAGCGCCGCTTCGACCGGGTCGTCGGGTACGGCAAAGGGAATCTTGGCGATCACCACGTGCTCGCAATATCGCCCAGGCAGGTCGACGCCCTCGGCGAAGCTGGCCAGACCGAAGATCACGCTGGGCTCGCCCTTGTCGACCTTCGCACGATGCTGGCGAATCAGCTCCTGTTTGGACAGGTCGCCCTGCACCAGAAGCCGTTCGCGGAACGCGGCGGGCAGCCCGGCGAACACTTCGAGCATCTGGCGCCGAGAGGAAAACAGCACCAAACTGCCAGGCACGCCTTCAAGCATGTCAGGCAACCGCTCGATGATCGCCGTGCTATGCCCGGCGTTGTCCCGCGGGTCGGCACCCAGGTTGGGAATGCGCAACACACCCTTCTCACCGTGCTTGAACGGGCTCGGCGCCATGGCGCATACGGCGCTGCGCGGCACGCCGGCACGCTGGTTGAAGCGATCGAAACGGCCCAGTGCAGTCAGCGTAGCCGAGGTGACCAGACAGGCGAAGGCGCTGTACCACAGCGACTGGCGTAGCGTATCGGCGGCGAGGATCGGGCTGACGTGCACTTCCTGATCATTGGTCTCGGTCAGCGTCAGCCAACGGGCGGTCGGTGGCTTGTCCTCGGCATCGACCAGACAAAACTGGGTCCACAGCGTCCAGTTGCCTTCCGCCCGCGCCAGCAGCGCGCCGAACAGCGGATACCATTCCTCGGCCTGGGTCTGGTGCACGCCGACCGACTCGCCGTCCATGGCTTCCTTGAGCATGTCGACCAACCGCTGCAGCGAGTCGGTAATCCGCCCGAATCCGGCCTTGAGTTCAGTACCCATGTCGCGCAGATGATCCGGCACCACGCCATGTTCGAAGCGAAACTGCGGCCGCACGTGACCGCTCAGATCCTCGGCGCTGGCAAAGTCAGCGACTTCGGCTAGCGCCTGGGTCATGAACTGCTGATGCGGCTTGAGATCGCGCGCCTGTACCGGCACCTGTTCAAGCAGCCGGCCGAAGTCACCGGGAAGCGGGTGCTGGGCGAGCAGCTTGGTCAGGTTCTTGTCCAGCTGGTCGAGCCAGTCGGCAGTGGCGGTCATGCGCGTGTGGTGAGCGAAGTGCGCAATGGCCTTGTCGGGCAGATGGTGCCCTTCGTCGAAGATGTACAGACAATCGCGCGGATCCGGCAGGATCGCTCCGCCGCCGAGCGCCAGGTCCGACAGTACCAGATCGTGGTTGGTGACGATCACGTCGACCTTCTGTACCCCTTCGCGCGCCTTGTAGAACACGCACTGGTTGAAGTGACCGCAGCGCCGGTTGCTACACTGGATATGGTCGGTGGTCAGCCGCGACCAGTCCTGATCGTCCAGCGCCTCCGGCCAGGAGTCGCGCTCGCCGTCCCACTTCTTGCTGCCCAGCGCCTCGACCATGCGCGTATAGAGCTTGAACCCGGCCTCGTCGATATCGATCCGAAAGCCTTCTTCGGCAAACCCCTGCTGCTGGCTGGAGAGCGCCTGGTTGTCGGAGAAAAGCTGATCGAGCTTGGACAGGCAGACATAACGCCCGCGACCCTTGGCCAACGAAAAATGAAAATCCAGGCCGGCGTTGCGCTGGATGTCCGGCAGATCCTTGAGCACGATCTGCTCCTGCAGCGCGACCGTGGCTGTGGAAATCACCAGCGGCTTGCCCAGCTGCTTGGCGATGGGAATCGCCGCCAGACAATAGGCGACTGTCTTGCCAGTGCCGGTGCCGGCCTCGATCACCGCGATCGCCGGGTCCCCGTCGCGACGGCCTTCGTCATCGAGCTTGACGCCACCGAACACCTTCGCCACTTCAGCGATCATCACACGCTGCCCGTAACGAGGCTTGAGAGACTTGTTTTCGAGGAAGGTACGGTAGGCCGTCTGGATCTGGCCCTTGAGGTCGTCGTTCAGCATGCAGGCTCCGGGAGACAGGCAGGCATGATACGCCAAAGCGTCGTACAACGGGGCGTCAGCCCGCCGGCCGGCGCGACATGGTTCTTTCCTTGGATGCCAGCTACGAACAGCTGCAGGCGCGCATCTGGGCGCGAAAACGGTTCCAGCAAAGAGCCTGACGGGAGGCGTAACACTGCGCGCGGCTTGCCGACTGACGCGCCCACCCTGTAGCGTGTAGCACGTTCAGCCCGGAGCCTAACGCGATGACTGCCAGCCCCACCTCTGCCCTGTTGGGCATTCTCGACAAATACCGGCCGAAGCGGCTTCTGTGCGTAAGCGCAGCACCCGTGCCGGCGGCTATGGCCTATTGTGGACAGTTCGAGGAGTGCCAACGCGTGAATACGGCCGAGGTACCGTTACCGGTTGAGTTGGCCAACCAACGGTACGACCTTG
>CAYZFU010000020.1:18954-24385 GCA_964477725.1 uncultured Halopseudomonas sp. | reverse complement strand
TGGCAGGCGAAGGCTTCGTTGAGCTCCCACAGGCCGATGTCATCGACGCTCAGGCCATGCAGCTTGAGTAGTTTCGGTACGGCGAACACGGGGCCGATGCCCATTTCCTCCGGGGCTAGACCGGCCACAGCGATGCCGCGATAGGCCCCCAGCGGTTCCAGGTTGCGCTGCTCGGCCAGGCGCGCGTCCATCAGCACGCAGGCGCTTGCTCCATCGGACAGTTGGCTGGCGTTACCGGCGGTGATACACCCGCCCTCGATGACCGGTTTGAGCTTTGTCAGGTCTTCTAGCGCAGTTTGCGGACGGTTACCTTCGTCGAGATGCAGCGTCACCTCCTCGAAGCTGACTGAGTCGGAGGCCTTGTCTACCACCTGCTTGGTCGCGGTGACCGGGACGATCTCGTTGGCGAACAGTCCGGCAGCCTGGGCCGCAGCGATGCGCTGCTGGGACTGCAGGGAGTAAACGTCTTGAGCCTCACGACTGATGCCGTAGCGCTTGGCGACCAGTTCGGCGGTCTGCAGCATCGGCATGTAAGCGTGCTCGGCATGGCGCATCACCAACTCGTCACGTTCCGCGATAGACCACTCCATGTGGCGGTTCTGCACCAGGCTGATTTGCTCCTGACCTGCACCAATAGTCACGGCCATGCCATCGAAGGTGATTTGCTTGGCGGCGGTGGCGATGGCCATCAGGCCGGAGGCACATTGGCGATCCATGGTCTGGCCGCTGACCGATAGTGGCAGGCCGGAGGCCAGCGCGGTCATGCGGCCCAGGTTCCAACCAGCGGTGCCGCCGGGCATGGCGGTGCCGATCACCAGATCCTCAATTTCGGCGGCTTCGATACCAGCACGCTCGACGGCGGCACGAATCGCGTAGCTGGCCATGCTTGGCGACTTGAGGTTGTTGAAGGCGCCACGGAACGCCTTGGCAATTGGCGTGCGGGCAGTGGAGAGAATGACAGCTTCTTTCATGGTGATATCTCGTGTGCTTATTGGGAGCCCTCCCACTCTGGGAGTGGGCCTGGGAGAGGCGATGCGTGGTCGACCTCACACTTAGCGCCACTCGCAGAGCGAGAGGGGGAAATCAGATCTTCTCGATATGGGCCTTACCAGCGGCGACAAGGCGCTCCAGCAGTGGTGCTGGTTGGAACCACATTTCGCCGTAGTGACCGAGCACGTGGCGGTAGTGCTGGATACCGGCGAGCACCTTGTCCAGACCTATCTGCTCGGCGTAGTGCATCGGGCCACCGAGGTGGGCTGGGAAGCCGTAGCCGTTGATCCACACTAAGTCGATGTCGCTGGCGCGCAGGGCGATGCCCTCATCCAGTAGTTGGATGCCTTCGTTAATCAGCATGAATAGGCAGCGGTCATGGATTTCTTGGTCATCGATGGGGTGGCGGGCAATTGCCAGCTCGCCGGCCAGGCGCTCGGCCAGAGCGACCACCTCGTAATCATCCTGGCGGCTGCGACCCTCGTAGCGGTAGAAACCTCGTCCGGTTTTCTGACCGTAGCGGCCAAGTGCATAGAGTTCGTCGCCGAGGCGGCAGTAGCTTGCGTCATGGGCGATGGCCGTGCGGTTGGCTTCGCGAACCAGGAAGTTCACGTCGAATACGCCCATGCTCAGATCCAGGTCGGTGAGAACCTTGTCTACCTGTGTCGGTGTTGCGCCCTCCAGAACCAGACGGTGAGCTTCACGTGCGTAAGGTTCGAGCATGCGGTTGCCGATGAACCCAAAGCAGACCCTGGAAACCACCGGCAGCTTGCCGATGCGCTTGGCGATCTTCATGGTGCTGAGCAGCACATCTGGCGCTGTGGCTTCCGCTCGCACCACTTCAAGCAGACGCATGACATTGGCCGGACTGAAGAAGTGCAGGCCGATCACGTCCTGCGCTCGCGTGGTCACCCCGGCGATCTGGTCGACGTCGAGCGATGAGGTGTTGGTGGCGAGAATGGCTCCTGGCTTGCACACCTGGTCGAGGGTGCGGAAGACCTGCTGCTTGATCTCCAGTTTTTCGAACACCGCTTCGATGACCAGGTCGGCGTCGGCAAGGTCGGCGTAGTCCAGGGTGCCGAACAGCAGCTCCATGCGCTGCTCCAGCTGCTCGGTGGTCAACTTGCCGCGCTGGACACTGATCTCGTAGTTCTGGCGGATCTGCGCCAAGCCACGTTCCAGCGCCTCTGGCTTGAGCTCGAGCAGGGCGACCGGGATGCCGGCGTTGGCGAAGTTCATGGCGATGCCGCCGCCCATGGTGCCCGCGCCGATGACCGCAACCCGGTCGATCTGGCGCAGCGGAGTTTCACTTGTGATGCCTGGAATACGGGCAGCCTCGCGCTCGGCAAAAAACACATGGCGCAGTGCTTTGGACTGAGCGGACGCTTCTGCCCGCTTGAACAGATCCAACTCATGGGCCAGGCCATCCTCCAAGTGCCGGCAAGCGGAGGCCTCCAGCGCGGAGAGCACCAGTCTCGGAGCCAGACGGCTTTTCCAGCGCGGCTCGTGCTCGGCTTGATAGCGGATGAAGAAATCGTACGGCAGGCCCTCGGCGAGTTCTGGCCAGGGTGCTGCCGGCTGCGCCGGGGCGGCGCAGGCGATCAATTCGCGAGCGTAGGCGCGCGCTTCATCCAGCAAATGCTCGGCACTGCTGGCGACACGGTCGAGAATGCCCAATGTCCGTGCTTGCTGCGCATCTATCTGGTCGCCCGCGAGAATCAGATTCAGGGCCGATTCGACACCAATAAGCCGGGGTAGTCGCTGGGTGCCGCCCGCGCCGGGCAGCAGGCCCAAATGGATCTCTGGCAAGCCCACTCGTGTGCTCGGCTCGCCAATTCGGTATCCGCAGGCAAGTGCCAGTTCCAGGCCGCCACCCAGGGCAAATCTGCCGATGGCGGCGATCAGCGGTTTGTCGATCTGGCTCAGCCATAGCAGCGTGCCGGGCAGATCCGGCTCGGCGAAGGAGGCGTCGGTAGCGAATTCACCGATGTCGGCACCGGCGCAAAACAGGCCGTGCTCACCGAACAGGATGATGGCCTGCACCTGGGTGTCAGCGGCGGCGCGCTCACAGGCCTCACGGATGGCGGCGCGTAGCGGCTGGCCGAGTGCGTTGACCGGCGGACTGGCTAGGCCGATCAAGGCCAGGCCATCTTCGCGGCGGTAGTGGATCAGGTCGCTCATATTGGGCCTACTCGTGTCGGTGATAAGGAGTCAGAACCAGGCGTTCTGCATGTCATGGGTCAGCCGGTTGCCGGCACCGAGCAGGCGCGCCTGGGCGTCCAGCCCGGCCAGTTCCCAGTCCATGCAGTAGCGCGCGGCATGCAGCTTGCCCTGATAGAAGTCGGCCTCGCTGCCGGCGACACCGGCCTCCAGGGCGCGGCTGGCGACCAGCGCCTGGCGCAACCAGATCCAGCCGACCAGCACCCGGCCGAACAGGTCGAGATAGGCGGTGGCGTTGGCCAAGCCGAGGTTGGCGTCGGCGGCGACCTGGGCCTGCAGCTCGGCGGTGACCCGCTCGAGGATGCCCAAGGCTTCGTCGAGGACGGCGGCCAGCGGCGCGCAGACCTCGTCGCCGGCGGCCTGCTCCAGGCTGCCGCGGACCCTGGCGAGGAACAGCCGGAAGCCCTTGCCGCCGCGCTGGCCGACCTTGCGGCCGAGCAGGTCAAGGCCGTGGATGCCTTCGGTGCCCTCGTGGATCGGGTTCAGGCGGTTGTCGCGGTAATACTGCTCCAGCGGGTATTCGCGAATGTAGCCGGAACCCCCAAGAATCTGGATACCGAGGTCGGAGGCGATTACTCCATATTTAGACGGGTAGGACTTGACCATCGGGATCAGCAGGTCGAGCAGCTCGCCGGCGTCTTCGCGGGCGCTTTGCTCGGGCGCAGTGTGAGCGTCCTCGAATAGGCTGCTGGCATACAGGCACAGCGCCAGGCTGCCCTCGGCATAGACCTTCTGCTGCAGCAGCATACGCCGCACATCGGCGTGCTCGACGATACGCACCTGCGACGCCAGCGGATCCTTGCTGCTCGGCAGGCGGCCCTGCGGACGCTCGCGGGCGTAATCGAGGGCGTGGATATAGCTCTGGTAGGCCAGCGCCGATGCGCCCAGGGCCACGCCAATACGCGCCTCGTTCATCATCTGAAACATGTAGACCAGGCCCTTATTGGCTTCGCCCACCAGGTAACCGACCGCGCCGCCCTTCTCGCCGAAGCTGAGTACGGTGGAGGTTGTGTTGCGGTAGCCCATCTTGTGCAGCAGGCCGGCCAACGCGACGTCGTTGCGAGCGCCAATGGTGCCGTCTTCGTCGACCAGAAACTTCGGCACTAGGAACAGCGAGATACCCTTGACCCCGGTCGGTGCGCCCTCGATGCGCGCCAGCACCATATGCACGATGTTGTCGGTCAGCTCGTGGTCGCCGCCGGAGATGAACATCTTCTGGCCGAACACTCGGTAGCTGCCGTCGGCGGCCGGCCGCGCGCTAGTGCGGATATCGCCCAGCGCCGAGCCCTGACCCGGTTCGGTCAGGGCCATGGTGCCGCTGTAGCGGCCGTCCAGCATCGGCGGCAGGAAGCGCTGGCGCAGCACCTCGCTGGCGAAGCTCTTGACCAGGTTGGCGGCACCGATGGTGAGGAAGGAGTAGGCGGCGCTGGCGATGTTGGCGGCGTTGAAGTAGGCCATGCAGGCGCGCAGCAGCACTTCCGGCAGCTGTAGGCCGCCGTCCTCGGCATCGTGGTGGGCTGCATGGAAGCCGGCGGCGGCGAGGGCATCCCAGGCGGCCTTGGTTTCCGGAATCAGGGTGACTTTTTCGCCATCGAAGGTCGGCTCGTTGGCGTCGCCCTTGTGGTTGTGCGGGGCCAGGAAGTCGGCGGCGATACTACGTGCGGTAGACAGCGTGGCGTCGAACACTGCTCGGTCATGCTCGGCATACCGGGGGCGCAGCAGCAGGGCCTCAGTGTCGAGCATCTCGTAGAGCTGGAAGCTCAGTTCGCGCTCATTGAGCAGCTTCTCGGTCATTGCATTCTCGTCAGGCAGGAAACCAGGCCAGCGTTGTAGCAAAGGGCCGGGAGTCGACGCGTCAAACCACGGGTGGAAATGGGGGTGGAATTTTTCCTCAGGCGGGTGGAGCAGGCCGCCTCAATCGACCAGCTTCAGCCGGTGGGCTGTGTGGATCGCGCTTTCGCGATCAGACACATTGAGTTTGCGGAACAGGTTGTTGATATGGGTTTTCACCGTGCTCAGGCTGACGTAAAGGCTGTCGGCAATATGCTGGTTGGTCTGGCCACGAATCATGCGTTGCAATACATCCTGCTCACGGCGGGTGAGGGGTTCATCTAAAGGCTGGGCGGCGCCCTCGGAACCACTCTGTGGCCGGGATAGCAAAAGTTCTACAGCCGGTAGCGGTTGCAGTAGACCCAGTTGTCGACGGATCTGTGGATTGAGC
>CAYZFU010000020.1:14970-18944 GCA_964477725.1 uncultured Halopseudomonas sp. | reverse complement strand
ATTCGCGGAACAACTCGGTGAATAGTTCGCTCTCGAACTGAAGCAGTTGTCCGTAGCCATGTCGTGCCGCCAGTTGCACGGCCTGCTCCAGGCTGCTCAGTGCCGCCTCTTGATCACCCTGATCGCGACACAACGCAGAGTTGAGCAACCATAATTCGAGCAGTAGCCGTTGGTTGCTCTCCGCCTCAGCTTGCACGCGCAGGATTTCCACAACCTGTCTGGCCTGAGCAGGCTCACCTTGGTGGCGTTGCACCCAGGCATACGCTAGCCATTCTTCAGGCATCAGCTCTGTACCGTACTGCCGCCGGCACCATTGCCATTCCTCCAGCCAGGTGCGGATGAAGGCTTGGTCGTGCTCTGCACCGGCCAACCTTACCCGGCATGCACCGACTTGCCGATACAGGGCGAACAGCTTGAACTGTTTGGCCAGGCGCCGGGCTTCGTCCCAGCGGTGGCGAGCAAGCTCGGGCTTGCCTGCAGCCATAAGGCCGCAGGCCTGGAGGTGGAGTACCCATGGCAGGCCTGCGCTGTGCGGAAAGTCGAGGGCAATCGCTTCGGCCTGGCTCAGACCTAGCGCTGCCTGATCCAGACGATTCTGTTGCAGCAACACACTGCACAAGCCTAGGTGGAGGAATAGGTCATAGAACGAGTGGGGGGCTCCTGTGGATATGCCCGCCCCCTGGAAGCGTGCACTGGCTTTTCCGATCTCTCCTTGCAACACCTCAATCTGCCCGAGCAGAAGCTGCAGCATATTCGTATAGCCACTAAAACCTAATGCCTCGAACTCCGAAAGCGCCTGGTGCGCCGACGTGTTGGCCTGCTTCAAATGACCAAGGGCGAACAAGCAGTTCGCTTGGTTGAACAGCAGCACCGCAGTCGCCGCACTAGGCGTTGGGTACTGCTGCCGTGCACGCTCCACCAGCTTCAGACCGTAGTTAAAGTTGCCCCCCAGTACCGCCAGCCGGCTGCGTAGGAAAGCGAGGGTCTGATGCACTCGCTCTGGGCGGCGTTCGGGTATTTCATTTCGCAGGATCAGGCGTTTGAGCCGCCTCAGGCAGCCGCTTGCTTGGCTGATATCGTTCGTAACGATGACCGCACTGGCTTCGGTTACTGCCAGAGTGAAATGCTCGGGGGAGTTCTCGTCTGGCACGTCAGCAAGGAAATCGACGATGCCGTTGACCTCACCCTCACGGAGCATATTAAAGCTGTGCTGCTCTAGAGCGGCCAGCAAGCCGTTGAAGTCGCGGGCACGCCCTAACTGGTAGACCCCTTCCGTGTAATAGCGCCGAGCCAACAACCAGTCTGCTGCGCGTCGATGCAGCTGATTTAGTAGGTTCGGATCCTGGTGCTCAAGGGATTGGTAGAGCGTGCGGCGCAGCAGTGGATGCAGCCGGAAGACCAGACCTTCGCCTTTGCGCTGCTGCACAAACAGATCCTGTCGTTGCAGCTGACGAATGAGTTGTTCAGCGTTTTCCAACCCGCTGATATAGGCAGCCAGGCTGGCGTCAAATGCGCTCACCACCGATAGGCGCGAGAGAAATTGCAACAGTCGTGGCGTCAGATGCCTCAGGATTTCTTCTTGAAAAAACTGCGCTGTTTGGGCAAAGGCATGCCGCGTCAGAAAGTGCAGAGCATCAGTATTGTTGAAGTCCGAGATCTTGGCGCCGGAGTAGGTGGACAAGCCAAACAGAATGCCGCTGATCCAGCCCTCGGTACCTGCTCGCAACAGGTAGATGAGATCGCCATTCAGAGTTTGCCCGCGGGCGCTCGCCAGCGCGTTGATCTCGCTGCTATCCAGAGCCAGGTCGTTCAAATCCAATACCTGCAAACGCTGGTCGCGATGCAGGTGGCTGAGTGACACCACGGGTTCGCCTTCACATGCCGCTATCAGGTGTAGGTTTTTCGGCGGATGTCGAAGGAGCTCTTCGAGATAGGCACAGGCCGTTGGAGAGCGCAGCAGATGGAGATCATCTAGAACTAGCGTGAGGGGGGCATTCAGGTGCTCAAGATGGTTGCTGATAAGCGTCCATAAGCCGGACTCGCCTGCACGGCCGAGCAAACCCTCAGGTATGGGTAGTTCGAAGGCATGGCACCACTGTACGAGCAGATTGAGTGGCTGATTGTCAGTGCTATCGAAGCGGTACCAGATCCAAGGTTGGTTCAGGTTAGCTATGTGCTGCGCGAGCAGCGTGCTTTTCCCATAACCCATCGGCGCTTTGACCAGGCTCAGCAATACACCTTTGTGAGCGGCACTCTCCAAGCGTTTCAGCAATGAGCCACGTGCGAAGCTCATAGGTGGCATCGGTTGGGGGCGGAGCTTGTTGCGCTTGGGGGGATATTGGCTCATCGCAGCTCACATCGCTAATCGGAATGCCGCCCCATCCCTTTTTGCGGAACGGCAATCACATCGTGGGATCTGCCCCACGATCCTATCTAGGAAACGCCCTGGCGCTTATTACGTATGGCTTGTTGATAGTCGGACGCGAGTTGCTCACGTTCTGCCGTCATTGCCGGAGACATGGTGCCTTCAGTGGAGTGAGCATCTACCGGCTCACCACAGACCTTGCAGATGAACCCCAGCTTCAACTCATGCCCATGGTCTTTGTGATGCAGGGTGAGTGGTGGCTGGTCATCATTCCAAGGTCCGTTCCATTTATCTCCCCATTGCTTCAACGCAATGACTACAGGCCAGAGCTCCTTGCCCTTACTGGTCAATCGGTACTCGTAGCGCGCGGGTGATTGCTGATAAGCGACGCGCTTGATAATTCCGGCCTCTGCCAGGTCGGCTAGGCGCAAGGTGAGCGAGCGCGGCGACATCCCGGTCTGCGCCTGCAGACCGTCGAAGCGCATGTTTGCCAGGAATAGCTCTCTGAGAATCACAAAGGACCAAGCGTCTGTGAGCTCGGAACTGGATCTTGCTATCGAACAATACCGGTCGGCCAACGTACTTCTTTTCATGAATAGCCCTGCATCACGGCGCTTTACCTGTACGACTATAAAAAATATAGTCACTGCCAGCAACCGCATTCGGTTGCGTTGTTGAGCGAAGTCTAGGGTGGCGTCCAAGTGAGCGGAAGGCTGCAGGCGGCCACCCTGATCCTGAACCGGTACGGAGTTAGAGACGTGAACAACACAGCCAGCACGAACGAAGCCTTGGTAAACATCCTGATTGAAGCCGAGGACTTCGATAGCTACGGAGGCTGGGTTCTCGACTCCCAGTTTGAGACCGTGATGGGCTCGCCCTATCTACTTGCTCATGGCCTTGGCAGACCTGTCGGCGATGCCACGACGACAATCAACGTCGAGCACGAAGGTGAGTACGAGGTGTGGGTGCGAGCGAAAGACTGGGTGCCGTCGTACCACCCCGGCCGCTTCACTCTATCGATCAACGATGTAGTGCTGGATACCGAGTTTGGTGCCAATGACCAGGACTGGTCTTGGCAATCAGCCGGCAAGGTCGCATTGGCCAAGGGACCGACTACGTTGGCACTCCATGACCTCACTGGCTTTGATGGTCGCTGTGATGCGATCTACCTATCTGCTGACGGCGTTGCTCCACCCAACGAGGTCAACGCTGCCAGCCTTGCCTGGCGCAAGGCACTTCGGGGCCTGCCAGAACAGCCGTTGGATGCCGGCCACTACGATGTCGTTGTGGTGGGCGGTGGCATCTCTGGATGTGCTGCCGCGTTGACTGCGGCTCGCCTCGGTCAGCGCGTTGCCCTGATCCATGACCGTCCTGTGCTTGGCGGCAATGCCAGCAAGGAAATCGGCCTGATGCCAAGAGGCTCACAGGGTGAGCTGCTCAAGGAGCTGGCGCAGCGCTCAGCTGATGGGGATCTGGCCGCGCTGTCTCTGCTGGAAGCCGAACCGACGGCCAAGGTTTTTCTCGGAAACCGCATCGTCAGCGTGGAAAAACAGGGTTCTAGAATCACTGCGGTTCAGGCGGTTCAAGCACGTGGGGGGCACGAACGGCG
>CAYZFU010000020.1:2552-14960 GCA_964477725.1 uncultured Halopseudomonas sp. | reverse complement strand
ACCGGTTCGGTGTTCATCGACACCAGTGGCACGGCCATCCTGGGCGTTCTTGCCGGTGCAGAGACGCTGTTCGGCCGGGAGGCGCGCTCGGCGTTCAACGAGTCCTATGCGCCTGAGGTCGGCGATGACATGCACCACGGCAATACGCTGTTCTTCCGCACGCGCATGGCTGATCACCCGGTTTCATTCCCTGAAGTCCCTTGGGCAATCGAAGTGTCCAAGGACTACGCGAACCTGAGCGGCCAGCTGTTGGAGGCCGGTGTAGAGAATGCACCAGGGCCCCAGGCCGGGGGGAACCCGAGCACCCCGGAGTTCCGTTTCGGTAGCAAAGCCGATGTCTTCCCAGCCACCCACTTCTGGGAATACGGCCAATGGCTCGACCCCTACACCAATGGTGAGCTGATCCGCGATTACCTGATGCGGGCACTCTACGGCACGTTCTCGAACGTCAAGAATCTCGAGCCGGAAAACTACGCCAACCTCGAGTTCGAATGGATGGCGTTCGTTGCAGCACAAGGCGAGTTCCGACGTTACCGCGGCGACTATGTGCTCTCGGAAAATGACATCCGTAACCACACCAGCTTCCCCGATGCACTGGTTCCTAATGACGGAGCCTTCTGCATTCACTGCGCGTGGGGACCAGGCGAGGGCAAATACGATTTCCGCCTGAAAGACTGGATCTGGGACATGCGCGACAAGCAGGCGTATGGCATTCCATTCCGTTGCCTGTACTCGGCCAACATCGACAACCTGCTGATGGCCGGTAAGCACATTAGCGTCACTCATGTCGCCGGCTCTTCGACCAAAACCATGGGCAACGGATCGCAGCATGGCATTGCCGTGGGGGCCGCGGCATTCCTGTGCAATCAGCACAAGTCATCGCCGCGTGGCCTCTATGAGAACCATCTCGGCGAGCTGAAGAATCTAGTTGGCCAACTGACCGCTTGCGATCACGAGCATCCACCCAAGTGACGCTCGGTCGGTTACCGGGCAATAACTAGACGCGGCTAGGGCTATAAGCCGGTTCGGCATACCAAAGCTAACTAGTTCTTAAAGCGAACTAATAAGGGAAAAAACATGGTTGAGCATATCAAGACCGACTTGAGCGACGGAATTCTAACCGTCACGCTTGCACGTTCCGACAAGAAAAATGCGTTGATCGATATCATGTATGGCGCATTGGCGGACGCGCTTGAGGCAGCGGAGGTCAATCCGAGTATTCGAGTCATACTGCTCCAAGGCGAGGGAGATATGTTCACCGCCGGCAACGATGTAGGTGAATTTGCTGCCGCAGTGCCCGGAGCATCTTTGAATGAGCAACATGTCGGGCGTTTTCTTCGCGCGCTGGCCAACTCCAGTCTTCCGCTGGTCGCTGCTGTGCAAGGGAGGGCTGTTGGGGTCGGTACTACTTTGCTTCTGCACTGCGACTTTATCTTGCTCGCGGATAATGCGCTGCTTTCGGCACCGTTCGTCAATCTTGCTCTTGTGCCGGAGGCCGCCTCCAGCCTACTGATGCCTGCCAGAGTTGGATATGTCCGCGCCTTCGAAATGTTTGCGCTGGGCGAATCAGTTGCCGCCCGAACTGCAGTCGAGTGGGGGCTGGCGAACCGCGTTGTTTCACTAAGCAGCCTGCACGCCGAGGCGCGTGCCGTGGCCGAGCGGATCGCCAGACAACCAGCCGGTGCGTTGATCGCACAAAAAGGCTGATGCGTGATTCTGCTGTTCTAACGACGCGAATATACGTTGAGAACGAGATATTCAGCAGGCGTCTTCAAACGGCTGAGGCGCGCGAAGCATTTAATGCATTTGCCGAGCGCCGAGCACCGGATTTCTTGAGAGCGGAGAGCTGAACTTCCGCTCGATATTGCCCATGAGGTCGGTTACCAGGATTTGCCGAACCTCTACCGTACTTTCCGTAGCTGAACTGGTATGCCCCTGGAAGCTTCCGTGCTCAGGTGTGCAGCAAGATCGATTGCAGCGGTAGTGAGGGAGCTGAAGGCGGGTTTCAGCAGGTTGGGTTGAGTATCTCTTGCCTGGTACATGCTGGGATTCTCTCGTCGGATGGCGTCGGTGAGGTGGCCATCAGAGGGCCACCGATGAGAGTTCTTGTGGCGCGCGAACCTATCTCTCTGCTAGGGACGCATCGAAGGAGAGAATATGCATGGAGCTTCGACATCTTCGCTGCTTCTTTGCGGTTGCCGAGGAACTGCACTTCGCGCGGGCTGCTGAGCGGTTGCACATTGAGCAATCTCCCCTGTCGCGGGCAATCAAGGAGCTCGAAGAAGAACTGGGCACGCCGCTCTTCTTGCGGACCACGCGAAGCACGAAGCTCACGCATGCCGGGCGATTGTTTCTGGAGCATGTGCCGCGCGTATTCACGGCCCTGCAGCAGGCCCGCGACAGTGTGAAGGCAGCTGCAAATGGGTTTCGTGGCCAACTGCGGATGGCGCTCTCGGATTGCATTTCTCCGGCGCGCTTCTCCTCGTTTCTTGCACTCTGCCGGCAGGAGGAGCCTGAGGTCGAGATTCGTCTGTTTGAAGTGCCGTTGGCCCAGCAAATCAAAGGACTGTTTGAGGATCTGTATGACGCAGGTTTTGCTCAGTCTGATGAGGTCGGCGATGGCATCGTCGCCACTCCGGTCTGGAGTGAACCACTGATGGTGGCGGTGCCTGCGCGACATCCCATCCTGTCCTACACGCAAATCCCGGTGGACGAGTTGCTGCGTTACCCGCTGGTGCTGTGCGACCCACAGGCGTGTGAGGGGCATGCGCGGCAAGTCGAACGTTTTCTCCGCCAGACCGGATCTGAGCCTCTGGTCGCAGAGCAAGTGGCCTCCTGCGACCTGATGATGGCGCTCGTAGCTGCAGGTTTCGCTCTGGGATTGACGGGGGAATCGAACATTGCAGCCTGCCGAGAGTCCGGGGTCGTTGGTCGCCCGCTGGCGGGGCGTTGTCCGGTACTTACAACCTACCTTTTGCGCTCGACACGCGAACCATCGGTGATGTTGGCTCGTTTCATCGAACGGGTACAAACCATCGAATCTTCGGAGAACGCCTAGTTCATACCCCCCAGCCAGACCGATACCTTGGAGGAACTCTAGCCATGCAGAAGATCATGCCGTTTCTATGCTTCCTGGCACTTGCGGCTTGTGACCAGACCGAAACGCCTGCTCCGGCTGCGTTGCCATCCGTTGAGGAACTCGCGGCTGATCCCGTGCGACTGAAACAGCTGCGTCAGCAGTGCAAGCTGGATCGTGTCGAGCTGGGTGATGAACTGTGTAATCGCGTTGCTGAAGCCACACGCAAGCGGTTCTATGGCGACGGGCCAGTGCCCTACACACCGTCGAAAGAACAACCCAAGTTCTGACGGATGTGAAAAAGCCCCGCCGGCTGGCGAGGCTTTTGAATAGAGGCCCCCGAAGGGGCGGCGGCATCCTTGCCGCGGGGATAGGTCTCAGGGAAGACCGTGCCTCAACCCTAGCGCATCGTTAAACAAGGTCAAGTCATTACGGGCAGGGGCACAGGCTGGATGCGCAAAGCGCGAAGGCTGGCACAGATGCAGATTTCAGTCGTCGCTCTTGGTACGTCGCAATGTGCTCAAACTTGCGCCGATTGTCTTCCATTCGCTCTCGCAGGAATTGATGCGCTCCAGTCCAGCTTTGTCCCGATAAAGGTCTTTGACCGGCACTGCTTCGATACCGAATCTCGGCCATGCAGCCAGCTTTCCTGGCTGCATTCCAGGGGGAATCGGAGCAAGGAAATGCAGGGGACGAACGTGCTGTTCGGACAGATCGCCGCCGTGTTTGGCATTGTGATCGCTGGCGTGTGGGCTGCTACGCAATGGACAGCCGCCGCACTGGGCTACCCGGTACGCCTGGGCACGCCCTGGTTCGAGTGTTTCGGCATGCCGGTCTATCACCCCTGGCGGCTGTTCGACTGGTGGTTCTTCTTCGGCGCCTATGCGCCGCAGGTTTTCGACATCGGCGGTGCCATTGCCGGTGCCAGCGGCATGGTGGCCGTGGGCGTTGCCATCGCCATGTCGGTCTGGCGCGCGCGTCAGTCGCGCCAGGTCACGACCTATGGCTCGGCGCGTTGGGCCGAGGCTGAAGACATCCGCAAGGCGGGGCTGGATCGTCCGGCTGGTGTCTTCCTTGGGCGCTATGACGACCAGTACCTGCGTCACGATGGGCCGGAACATGTCTTGGCCTTCGCACCGACTCGATCGGGCAAGGGCGTGGGGCTGGTGGTGCCCACGTTGCTGAGCTGGCCAGCCTCGGCGGTCATCCATGACATCAAGGGCGAGAACTGGAACCTGACTGCGGGCTGGCGCTCGCGCTTCTCGCACTGCCTGCTGTTCAACCCCACTGACCCGAGTTCGGCTGCCTATAACCCATTGCTGGAAGTGCGCCGGGGCGATCATGAGGTGCGCGATGTACAGAACATCGCCGACATCCTGGTCGACCCAGAGGGCGCGTTGGAGCGCCGCAACCATTGGGAGAAGACCTCGCACGCGCTGCTGGTCGGTGCCATCCTGCACGTGCTCTACGCCGGCGAGGACAAGACGTTGCGTGGCGTCGCCAACTTCCTGAGCGACCCTGAGTGTCCGTTCGAGGTGACGCTGCATCGGATGATGACGACGCGGCACCTGGGCGACGGGACGCATCCGGTGGTGGCATCCGCCGCCCGCGAGGTGCTGAACAAGAGCGAGAACGAACGTTCGGGGGTGCTGAGCACCGCCATGTCCTTCCTCGGGCTATACCGCGACCCCACGGTGGCGCAGGTGACCGCCCATTGCGATTGGCGCATCGCCGACCTGATTGCCGCCGAGCATCCTGTCTCGCTGTACCTAGTGGTACCGCCTTCGGACATCAGCCGGACCAAACCGCTGATCCGCTTGATCCTCAACCAGATCGGTCGGCGCCTGACCGAATCGCTCGACGGCAGCGATGGGGTAGAGCGGCGGCACACATTGCTGCTGATGCTGGACGAGTTCCCCGCGTTGGGCCGGCTGGACTTCTTCGAGTCGGCGCTGGCGTTCATGGCTGGCTACGGCTTGCGTGCCTTCCTGATTTCACAGTCGCTCAACCAGATCGACAAGGCCTACGGGCAGAACCATTCCATCCTGGACAACTGCCATGTGCGGGTGACGTTCGCCACCAACGACGAGCGCACGGCCAAGCGCATTTCCGAGACGCTGGGCACCGCCACGGAATTGCGTGCGCAGCGCAACTATGCGGGCCACCGGCTCGCTCCGTGGCTGGGGCACTTGATGGTTTCGCGTCAGGAAACGGCGCGGCCGCTGCTGACCCCAGGGGAAGTGATGCAGCTGCCGCCGGACGAGGCGGTGGTGATGGTGTCCAGCGTCGCACCGATTAGGGCTAGGAAGCTGCGCTACTACAGCGATGCCAACTTCAAGCAGCGGGTTCTGCCACCACCGGCTCTTGTGGCTGGACGCTATGCCGACGCACCGCCTGCGCGTACGGACGACTGGAGCGGACTGGCTCGGCCACCGACGCCAGCGCCGTCGGTAATCAGTGAAGGCCATGCGGCCAGCTCGCTCGACGATGGCGGGCCACGCCACCAGCCAGAGCTGTCCGAGACCATCACCTTCAACCCCGAGCATGAGCCCGCTTGCAACGATCTGGCCCTGCTCGATGACGACGACTCATCGCCTGTTCTTCCTCGCCAGTTCGATCCTGCCATGCAGCGTGTTGCCCGGCTGGCGGCCCTCGACCCCGACGATGGAATCCAGTTATGAGCCAGTACCGACTCAACCTGTTCATCCAGCCCGAGCATGCCCGCCGGCTGGATGAGTTGGCCGCTAAGAAGGGCGTGTCCAAGTCCTCCATCGTCGCGGCGGCTCTGGCGTCCTGGTTGTCGCCGGAGGCTGGCGACCAGCGCGAGGCGGCGATCGCCAAGCGGCTGGATCGCCTGACGCGCCAGTTCGAGCGCCTTGAGCGCGACCAGACCATAGAGATCGAGACGCTGGCGTTGTTCGTGCGCTACTTCCTGACGGTCAGCACGCCTGTCCCCGAGGTGCATCAGGAGGCCGCCAAGGCCCAGGGCAAGGCACGTTTCGAACAGTTCGTGGAGCAACTCGGCCGCCACCTGTTGCGGGGGCGCAGCCTGGTGCGGGACGTGGTTGAGGAGTTGCACCAGGGTGACCCTGGCGTGGAGGAATCGGTGCTGGCAGAAGCGCGGGAGCGAGCCTCATGAGCGCCGCTCCGCGGTTCTTCATCGCCGACTCGCTGAATCGGCGTATCCGCATGCTGCGTACGGCGATGGGGCCGTTGATCGCCAACGCGCTCGAGGATCCGGATGTGGTCGAGGTCATGCTCAATCCCGACCGCACACTATGGGTGGATCGCCTGTCGTCGGGCCGCGAGCCGTTGGGAGCGGAGCTATCCGAGGCAGACGGCGAGCGCATCATCCGCCTGGTGGCCGCCCACGTCGGCGCGGAGGTGCATCGTGGCCAACCGTTGCTCACCGCCGAGCTACCGGAAACCGGCGAGCGCTTCGAGGGGGTATTGCCACCGGCGGCGCCTGGACCGGCCTTCGCACTGCGTAAGCGAGCCGTGGGCGTCATACCGCTGGAACGCTACGTGACGGACGGGATGATGACCTCGGCCCACATTTCTTTCCTGCGTAGCGCGGTGCGCGAGCGACAGAACATCCTGATTGCCGGCGGCACCAGTACCGGCAAGACCACGCTGGCCAATGCGCTGCTCGCCGAGATCGCCGCAACCGGCGACCGCGTACTGGTACTTGAGGACACCATCGAGCTGCAGTGCGCCGCGCGCGACCACGTACCGCTGCGCACCCGGGCGGGCGTTGTGTCCATGCGCGAGTTGGTGCGCGCCACCATGCGGCTGCGTCCTGACCGCGTGGTAGTTGGCGAGGTGCGCGGCGGTGAGGCTCTGGACCTCGTCAAGGTATGGGGCACTGGCCACCCGGGCGGTATCGCCACCATTCATGCCGGCTCCGCCCAGGGCGCTCTGCTGCGCCTGGAACAGCTGGTGCTCGAGGTGGCCGTGAATCCGCCGCGCGCGTTGATCGCCGAGGCGGTCAACGTGGTGATCTTCATCGCCGGTCGTGGTCGCCTGCGCCGTATCGAGAGCATCGCTCGCGTGACCGGCTTCGACGATTCCGGCTACCACCTCGCGGATGTGTTGGAAGAGCCGCTTTCCGATCAACTCACGCCCTTTTTCCTGTCCCCAACCACGCCTGGAGAGTTGCCATGAGGCCGACACACATTCCTGTTTCACGCTTTTCCGTAAATCTGCGCTTGCGCAGTCTGGCAGGGGCTGCGCGCCATGGTCTGCTGTTAGCCACCGTCATGCTGATGACAGTTGGTACCGCGAGGGCGGCGGGCTCCTCGATGCCTTGGGAGGGGCCGCTCGAATCCATCCTCGAATCGATCCAGGGGCCGGTCGCGCGCATCGTGGCGGTGATCATCATCATCGCCACGGGGCTGGCGCTGGCCTTCGGCGATACCTCGGGCGGCTTCCGCAAGCTGATCCAGATCGTCTTCGGCTTGAGCATCGCCTTCGCCGCATCCTCGTTCTTCCTGTCGTTCTTCAGCTTCTCCGGCGGGGCCGTCGTATGAGCACGGGAAGCGACCTGCCGGGATTCGAGGTGCCGCTGCACCGCTCGCTGACCGAGCCGATCCTGCTGGGCGGCGCACCCCGCACCGTGGCCATCGCCAATGGCACGCTGGCGGCTGCCGTCGGGTTGGGCCTGCAGCTTTGGTTGCCGGGGCTGGTGCTGTGGCTGGTCGGCCATGCGCTTGCGGTCTGGGGCGCGCGGGTCGACCCGCAGTTCATGCAGGTGTTCGCCCGGCACCTCAAGCACAAGCCGCTGCTGGACGTGTGAGGGGAGGGCGCCGCGATGCTGAAACTCACCGAATACCGCCAGCGCCCGCCGACTGGCTGCCGTGGGCCGGCTTGGTCGCGCCCGGTGTCGTGTTGAACAAGGATGGCTCGTTCCAGCGCACGGCGCGTTTCCGCGGTCCCGACCTCGACAGTGCGACCCAGGGTGAACTGGTGGCCACCACGGCACGGCTGAACAACGCGCTGCGCCGGCTCGGCGCTGGCTGGGCGCTGTTCGTCGAGGCCGAGCGTTGTCCGGCGGCGGGGTATCCGCACTCGGACTTTCCCGAGCCGTTGTCCTGGCTGGTGGACGAGGAGCGCCGCGCGACCTTCGAGGAGGCCGGCAACCACTTCGAGAGCTGCTACCACCTCACGCTGCAGTACCTGCCGCCGGAAGAGTCGCATGCCCGTGCCTCCAAGCTGATCTATGAAAATACCTCGACGGCCGGCGTGGACTGGCGCGAGCGCCTCATGGCCTTCATCGCCGAGACCGAGCGCATCTTCGACCTGCTCGCGGGCGTGATGCCGGAAATCGACTGGCTGGATGATGGCGAGACGCTGAGCTACCTGCATGCGACCGTCTCGACACGGCGTTATCGCGTGGGGGTACCGGAGGTTCCGTTCCACCTCGACATGCTGCTGGCGGACGTGCCACTGCTCGGTGGCCTGGCGCCGATGCTGGGTGATGAGCACCTGCGTGTGATCACGCTACGTGGATTCCCGACCTCCACCTGGCCGGGAATCCTGGATGACCTCAATCGGCTGGGCTTTGCCTATCGCTGGAGTACGCGCTTCCTTTGCCTCGACAAGGACGAGGCGGAGAGGGAGCTTGGCCGCCTGCGCCGCCAGTGGTTCGCCAAGCGCAAGAGCGTGCTGGCGCTGCTGCGCGAGACCCTGTTCCAGCAGGAGAGCCCGCTGCTCGATGCCGATGCCAGCAACAAGGCCGCCGATGCGGATGCCGCCCTGCAGGCACTGGGCAGCGACCAGGTGGCCTTCGGCTTCCTGACCGCGACCGTGACCGTGCTCGACCGTGACGCCGACCTGGCCGACGAGAAGCTGCGCAGGGTTGAGCGCGTTATCCAGGGCCGAGGCTTCGTCACCATCCCGGAACGTCTCAACTCGGTGGAGGCGTGGCTGTCGTCCATTCCAGGCAATGCCTACGCCAATGTGCGCCAGCCCATCGTCTCGACGCTGAACCTGGCGCACCTGATGCCTTTGTCAGCGGTCTGGGCCGGGCCGGAGCGCAACGCCCACCTCGACGGCCCGCCGGTGATCGTGACCCGCACCGAGGGCGCGACGCCGTTCAGGCTGGTGACGCATGTCGGCGACGTGGGGCATATGCTGGTCGTCGGTCCCACGGGCATGGGCAAGTCGGTCCTGCTCGCCACGCTGGCGCTGCAGTTCCGTCGTTACCCGGGATCGCGCATCTTCGCCTTCGACATTGGCCGCTCGATGCGCGCGACCGTGCTGGGGCTTGGCGGCGAGTACTACGACCTGGGCGCCGATGGCGCGATCGCCTTCCAGCCGCTCGCACGCATCGACGAGGAGGGCTGTCGGACTTGGGCGGCCGAGTGGATCGAAGGGCGCCTGCTGCAGGAGGGTGTGGCCGTCGGTCCCGATGAAAAGGCGGCCATCTGGTCGGCACTTGGCAGCCTCGCGGGGGCTCCCGTCGAGCAGCGCACGCTCACTGGCCTGTCGGTGCTGCTGCAGTCGAATGCGCTTCGCCAGGCACTGGCGCCCTATGTGCTCGGTGGCGCGCACGGCAAGCTGCTCGATGCCGACCTCGACTACCTGGGCATGGCCGATGTGCAGTGCTTCGAGATGGAGGAACTGATGCACAGCAAGGCGGCGGTGCTGGCCGTGCTGGGCTATCTGTTCGCGCGCCTGGAGGAGCGCTTCGATGGCGCACCGACGCTGTTGATCCTCGACGAGTCCTGGCTGTTCCTCGACGACCCGGTGTTCGCCGCGCGCATTCGTCAGTGGCTCAAGACATTGCGCAAGAAGAACGTCAGCGTGATCTTCGCCACGCAGTCGCTGGCAGACATCAAGGACTCGAGCATCGCTCCGGCGATCATCGAGAGCTGCGCAAGCCGCATCTTCCTGCCCAACCCGCAGGCAACCGAGCCGCAGATCCGCACGATCTACGAGGGCTTCGGCCTCAACGGCCGGCAGATCGAGATCGTCGCCACCGCGCAGCCCAAGCGCGATTACTACTACCAGTCCCGTGCGGGCAATCGCCTGTTTGACCTCGACCTGGGGGTGGTTGCTCTGGCGTTCGCCGGTGCCTCGAGACCCCAGGACCAGCGAGCCATAGACAACGTGCTTCGCGATGCCGGAGCGCCCGGCTTCGCCGCCGCCTGGCTGTGTCATCGCGGCCTCGACTGGGCGGCCGATCTGCTGCAGTCCGCGCCATCCGCCGCGTCCTTCCTCGCCGCCCAACCCCAGGAGGTTTTGCCATGAGAACTCGTGCGCTTTCTGAGTCCCTCGCCGTCGTGCTGTCGGTGTCGTTGCTGGCCGTGCAGCCCGTGTTCGCGCTCACCGTGATTGATCCGACCAACCTCGTGCAGAACACGCTGACGGCCATCCGCACGTTGGAACAGGTGAACAACCAGGTGCAGCAGCTCCAGAACGAGTCGCAGATGCTCATCAATCAGGCGCGCAACCTGGCGAGCCTCGACTTCAACATCGTCAACCGGCTGCATGCGTCGCTGGCAAGGAGTGAGCAACTGATCGCCGAGGCGCAGGGGCTGGCCTACGACGTGCGGAATCTCGACCGCGAATTCGCCCGACTATACCCGCGGGAATACGCCGCCACCGTCAGCGGCGACCAGATGCACTGGGACGCCCGCGAGCGCTGGGCGCACACCCTCGATGGCCTGCACACTGCGATGCGCCTGCAGGCGCAGGTGTCGCGGAATCTGCGGGAGGATGAGGGCGCGCTGGCAGAGCTGGTGGGCCAGAGCCAGTCGGCCACCGGTGCGCTGCAGGCCATGCAGGCGACCAACCAGCTGCTGGCCCTGCAGGCCAAGCAGTCCATCCAGGCGCAGCAGCTCCGGCTCACCCAGGACCGCGCGGCCTCGCTGGAGCTGGCGCGACAGGCGGCGGCCAGCGAGCGCGCCCGCGAAGTGCGGCGGCGCTTCCTCGGCGAGGGCACGCCATACACGCCGCAGGCGGTTCGGTTCTACGGGAACTGAGGGAGGCTTCGTCATGAACGACGTGACGGTCATCGACCGCTTCCTCGATACGTTCTCACGCTACATCGATTCGGGCTTCGGGCTGCTGCAAGGCGAGGTCGCCTACTTGACCGCCACGCTTGTAGCCATCGACATGACGATCGCCGGACTCTACTGGGCGCTCGGGCATGCCACGGGCCAAGGCGAGGACGTGATGGCGAAGCTGATTCGCAAGGTGCTCTACGTCGGCACCTTCGCCTACATCATCGGAAATTTCAACTGGCTGGCCGGTATCGTTTTTCGCTCCTTTGCCGGGCTGGGCCTCGCGGCGACCGGATCGCTCAGCATGGAGACCTTCCTGCAGCCGGGGCGGCTGGCGAAGGCCGGTATCGACGCCGGCGCGCCGATCCTGGAGCAGATTGGTGAACTGACCGGCTTCCCCGAGGTATTCGTCAACCTCGATCCCATCGTCATCCTGTTCCTGGCCTACCTGGTGGTCATCGTCTGCTTCTTCGTGCTGGCGATTCAGCTGTTCATCACCCTGATCGAGTTCAAGCTGACCACGCTGGCGGGGTTCGTGCTGGTGCCGTTCGCGCTGTGGAACAAGACCGCCTTCCTCGCCGAGAAGGTGTTGGGCAACGTGGTGTCTTCCGGCGTCAAGGTACTGGTGCTGGCGGTGATCGTCGGCATCGGCACCGGGTTGTTCGCCGAGTTCCAGGTGCATCCCGACGAGCCCTCCATCGACCATGCGCTGGTGGTCATGCTGGCCTCGCTGGCGCTGCTCGCCCTGGGCATTTTCGGCCCCGGCATCGCTACTGGGTTGATTTCCGGAGGCCCGCAATTGGGGGCGGGGGCCATGGCCGGGGCAGCGCTTGGCACGGCGGGCATGGCGGTAGCCGTCGGCGCAGCCGCAACGGGTGTCGGTGCCGCGGTTGCGGCCGGAGCACGCATGGCGCCGGGAGCGAAGCTGGCTGCCGGAATGCGCTCGCTCAAGGGCCGGTTTACGGGAAGCGGCGGGGCTTCATCTAGTGGCAGCGCGGCCGTCGCGGGCAATCCGGCCCAGGCCGCCACCGATGCCAAGGCGCAACCGGCATGGGCCAAGCGCCTGCAGCGACGCCAGCAGATCAGCCATGCCGCCACCACTGTCGTGCATACATTGCGCGGTGGCGACGGCGGCGGTTCAGGCAGTGGCCCGAACCTGCGGGATTCGGACGCATAGGGAGGATGGACCATGCGCTTCAGAAGACCGCGGGTGCGCTACGCCGAGACGCCGCAACCCGCCACCCCTTACCAGTCCGCTGCCCAGGCGTGGGACGCGCGCATCGGCTCGGCCCGCTGCACTTGGAAAGACTGGATCTTGCCGGCGAC